>DASVQH010000329.1:0-47739 GCA_036389195.1 Solirubrobacteraceae bacterium | reverse complement strand
GACCGTCGCGGGCAGCTCCTTGAGCACCTCCACGAAGACCAGCAGCACCGCCGTCGCGACCCCGGGCGCCAGCAGCGGGACGTGGATCTCCCCGAGCACGCGGGCGCGCCCGGCGCCCAGCGAGCGCGCGGCGGCGTCGAGCGCCGAGGGGACCGCGCTCATCCGCGCCTCGACCGCCTGCACCGCCAGCGCGGTGAAGCGGACGGCGTAGGCGAGCACCAGCGCGGCGAGGGTCCCCGTCAGCACCAGCCCGAGGGCGTCGTCGACCCGGTCGGCGACGAGGAACACCGCGGCGGCCGCGACCGAGCCCGGCACGGCGTAGCCGATCGACGCGGCGCGCGCCGCGCCGCGCCGCAGCCGCGACGGGCGGACCCGCACGGCGTAGACCACGACGACGGCCAGCCCGACGGCCAGCATCGCGGCGAGGAACGCGAGCAGCAGGCTGTTGCGCGCGTCGGCCAGCAGCGAGGCGTCGTAGGTGCCGTGACGCAGCGACGCCAGCGACCACGCGCCGAGCTGCACGACAGGCCCGACCAGCACGACGGCGAGCAGCGCCAGCGGCCCCGCCGCGGCCAGCCACCCGCGCGCGCCGTGCAGGCGCCGGCGCACGACCTCGTCGCCGCCCGTCTGCTCGAACGAGCGTCCGCGCCGCGAGAGCCGCTCGAGCGCCACCAGCAGGGCGACCAGCCCGAGCAGCACCGCGCCCAGCTGCAAGGCGGCGCGCCGGTCGAAGGCGCCGTACCAGACGCGGTAGATCGCGTCGGTGAGCGCGCGGTAGTTGAGCAGGTTGACCGCCCCGAAGTCGGCCAGTGCCTCCATCGCCGCCAGCGCCGTCCCCGCCGCGATCGCGGGCCGCGCCAGCGGCAGCGCGACGCGGCGGATCGCGCCCAGGTTCGAGTGCCCGAGGCTGCGCGCCGCCTCCATGAGCCCGCGCGACTGCCCCACGAACGCCGACCTCGCCAGCAGGTAGACGTACGGGTAGAGCACCAGCGTCAGCACCAGGATCGCGCCGCCTGTGGACCGCAGCTCCGGCAGCGCGGCGTTCTCGCCGAAGATCGCCCGCAGCCCCCGCTGCAGCGGCGAGGCGGCGTCGTACTGGCCCAGCAGCACGAACGTCAGCACGTAGCCGGGCATGGCCAGCGGCAGCACGAGCGTCCATTCGAGCGTGCGCCGCAGCGGGAAGTCGTAGAACGTCACCAGAACGGCCAGCGCCGTCCCCAGCACCAGCGTCCCCGCCGCCACGCCCACGCCGAGCACGAGGCTGTTGCGGACGGCCTCCGGGAGGATTTCCGGGGCGATCCGGTCCCAGGTCCCCGACGGCCGCAGCAGCGACAGCGGAAGGACCAGCAGGGGCAGCGCGACGACCGCCGCGGCGAGGACGCCCGCGGCGCCCCAGCCCCAGCCCCGGCCCGCGCCTACCGCCACCCGACCTTGGCCATCAGCGCCACGGCGTCCTGCGCGTGCGCGGCCGCGCCCGGGACGTCGATCGGCTCGGTCCGGATGCCCGCCCAACGGCGGATGTGGGCGGCCGGCGGCACGCGCGGGTTGGCCGGGAACTCGCCGTTGGCCGCGATGGCCTCCTGCGCCTCGCGCTCGACCAGGAACTCGACGAGCTTCTGCGCCTGCTCGGGCCGGTCGCTCGCCGCGACGACGCCCGCGCCGGAGAGGTTCGCGTGCGCGCCCGGCCGGCCGGCTCCCTGGTCGGGCCAGGCGGGGGCGACGGGGAACTCGGGGTCGTCCTTGAGCATGCGAGCGAGGTAGTAGTGGTTCGTCAGCCCGGCGTCGCAGCGGTCGGCCGCGATGGCCTTGAGCACGTCGACGTCGGAGCCCAGGATCGTCGGGTCGTTGGCCATCCACGAGCGCAGCAGGCGCTCGGTGCGGGCGGCGCCGCGCTTGGCGATGAAGTCGGCGACCAGCGACTGGTTGTAGATGTTGTTCGACGTCCGCAGGCAGAGGCGGCCCTTCCAGCGCGCGTCGCCCAGGTCCTCGTAGCTGCGCACCGCGCCCGCCCCGACCCGCTCGGTGGAGACCATCGGCGTGCGCACGCGCGTGCTCAGCGCCGTCCACGTTCCATCCGGATCGCGCAACCCGGCCGGCACGGCGCGGTCGATCGCCGCCGAGCGCACCGGGCGCAGCAGGCCCTCCTGCTTCGCACGGGCGAGGTTGGCGCCGTCGACCGTGACGAGGACGTCGGCGGGCGTGCGCGCCCCCTCGGACTTCAGCCGCTGGTGGAGCGTCTCCGCCTCGCCGCCGAACAGCTTGACCTTGATCCCCGTCTCGCGCGTGAAGGCCGCGAACGCCTCCTCGCCGCCGTAGTGCGAGCGGCCGTTGTAGACCACGAGCGCGTTGTCGGCGCCGCCGGCGGACGCCAGCAGCACGCCGGTCGCGCCGACGATCGCCACGGCGAGCGCCAGGACCGCCCACCAGCGGCGCAGGAGTCGACTGTGGAGCACGGGCTGAAGGGTCCTCTCGGGTCGCGTAGGATCGCCGGCGGCCATTCCCCACCGCGGCGGCCGGGATTAGGGTACCCTAATGCCCGTGCTCACCGCCGTCCGTCGCCCCCGGCCGTCCGCTCCGGCACCGTCCGACCTCGCCGCCGCCGCCCTCGCGCTCGACGGCGTCACCCGCACCTTCGGCGCCCGCCGCGCGGTCGACGGCGTCTCGCTGGAGGTCCGTCCCGGCGAGCTGTTCGCACTCCTGGGGCCGAGCGGATCGGGCAAGACCACGCTGCTGCGGTTGATCGCCGGGTTCGAGGCGCCCGAGGACGGGACCGTCCGGCTGGCCGGCCGGGCCGTCGCGGGCGCCGGCGCATGGGTCGAGCCGGAGCACCGGGGTGTCGGCCTGGTCCCGCAGGGCGATGCGCTGTTCCCGCACCTCACCGTCGGCGAGAACGTCGCGTTCGGCGTGCGTCGGGCGCCGGAGCGCGCGCGCCGCGCGCTCGAGCTCGTGGGCCTGGCCGACCGCGCCGCCAGCCGCCCCGGCGAGCTCTCGGGCGGCGAGCGCCAGCGCGTGGCGCTGGCCCGCGCGCTCGCCCCCGGACCGTCGCTCGTCCTGCTCGACGAGCCGTTCTCCTCGCTCGACGCCGCCCTCCGCGGCCGGCTGCGCCGCGACGTCGTCGACGTCCTGCGCCGGGCCGGCGCCACGGGCGTCCTCGTGACCCACGACCAGGAGGAGGCGCTCGGGCTGGCCGACCGCGTGGCCGTCCTGCGCGACGGCCGCGTCGTCCAGTGCGGCGCGCCGACCGAGCTGTACCGGCGGCCGGTCGACACCTGGTGCGCGCGGTTCCTGGGCGAGGTCAACGTCCTCGCCGCCGAGCTCGACGGCGACGCCGCGGCCACCGCGCTCGGCCGCTTCCCGGCCACCGGCGGCGCCGGCCGCCGCGGCCCGTGCGAGGTCGGGATCCGCCCGGAGCAGCTGCTGCTCGAACCGGGCTACGACGACGACGCGGTGGTCGAGACGCGCGAGTTCCGCGGGCACGACGTGCTCTACCGCCTGCGCCACCCGGCGGCGGGCGAGATCCTGGTGCAGCTGCCGTCGAACGACCTGTTCGAGCTCGGCCAGCGCGTCCAGGTCCGGCCCCACGGCCGCGCGGCGGCCGCCGTCCTCGGCCACACCGGCTGAGGTTGACGACGCACCGCCTCAGGCGCGCGGCCGCGGCCGCCGTCGTCGTCGCCGCGCTCGGCGGCGGCGCCCTCGCGGCCTGCGGGCGCGACGGCGAGGAAGCCCGCGACGGCGACCGCGCCGCGCGCGTGCCGGGTCGCGACGCGCCCGTCGCCGCCCAGCCCAGCTTCCGCCTGACCGGCGTGGCCCGCGGCCTCGTGCGCCCGACCGGCGTCGCCGCCGCGCCCGGGGACCCCCGCGCGCTGTGGGTCACCGAGCAAACGGGGCGTCTCGTGCGCATCGCCGGAGGGCGTCGCACGACCGTGCTCGACCTGCGCGACGAGGTGAGCGTCGGCGGCGAGCGCGGACTGCTCGGGCTCGCCTTCCACCCCGACTTCGCGCGCAACCGGAGGCTGTTCGTCGACTACACGAACCGTGCCGGCGACACGCGCGTGGTCGAGTACCGGCTCGGCCGCGACGGGCGCGCGCGCCCGGACGGCGCGCGCACGCTGCTGGCCGTGCCCCAGCCCGAGGAGAACCACAACGGCGGCGCGCTGGCCTTCGCGCTCGACGGCCGGCTGCTCGTCGGCATGGGCGACGGCGGCGGCGCGTTCGACCGCGGCGACCGCGCGCAGGACCCGCGGCAGCGCCTGGGCAAGGTGCTGGCCGCCGACGTCGACGCGCCGGGCGACGTGCGCTGGGAGGTGCTCCTGACCGGCCTGCGCAACCCGTGGCGGATCTGGGTCGATCCCGCGCTCAACGAGCTGTGGATCGGCGACGTCGGCCAGGACGCCACCGAGGAGGTCGACCGGGTGCTCTACGAGCCGGACGAGCCGCCCAAGAACCTCGGCTGGCCGGCGTGGGAGGGCGACCGGCTGCTCGACGCCGGGCGGCTCGCCGAAGGTGCGCGCGCCGTTGCGCCCGTCGCCGTCTACGGCCACGACGAGGGCTGCTCGGTGACCGGCGGCCTGATCTACCGCGGCGCGGCGCTCGACGCCCTGCGCGAGCGCTACGTCTACGCCGACTTCTGCACCGGCACGGTGTGGAGCCTGCGCCCCCGGCCGGCGCTGGCGGTCGCCGACGTGCGGCGCGAGGCGGTCCGCATCCCGCAGGTCACCGCCCTCGCGGCCGACGCGCGCGGCGAGCTCGTCGTCACCACGGCCGCGGGCGAGCTGCTGCGCGCCGTCGCGCCGCGCTGAGGCGGCCCGTCACAACCGGCGCGCTCCGGGATCTGACCAGCACCGGCGCTTTGCTGAGCGTCTTGCACCCGTCGCCCCCCGCGTGCCGATCGACGCAGACATCACCTCCGGCCCTGAACGCCGCGCCAGCCGGCTGATCGTGCACGGGTGGCCCGCGACCCCCGACTCGGCGCTGGAGCGCGCGGTCGCCGAGGTGACGACCTTCGAGGCGGGCAACGCGCCGCCCGTCGTGCTCGGCTCCGGCGGCGGCCGCCACCTGGAGTGGCGCGGGACGTTGACCGGCGGGGTGCTGACCCTCTACGAGCACCTGGCCCCGGTCCTGTGCCGGGCGGGCCTCGACGCGTCGCTCGCCGACCCCCGCCTGGAGGTCCACGTGGCGGCGGCGGGCGACGTCGTCGTGCTCCGCGACGACGGCCGCGGGCCGGCGCTCGCCCGCGACGAGTTCGAACGGCGGATCCGCCAGGTCGACCGCGGGGCGGACGCCGCCGACGTGTTCGCCCCGCGGCCCGGCGACAGCGCGCCGGCGGGCATCGCGCCGCGGGACGCCGACGACGGCGCCGCCGCCCGCTCCACGTGGCTCGAAGCGCTGACCGCGCGCGTCGCGTGCGCGGAGGTCACCGTGATCGAGCGCTTCGATCCCGACGGCTTCCTCGAAGAGGCGTGGAGCACCTGCCAGGCGCTCGCCTGGCGGGTCGAGTTCCTCACGCCCGGCACGTGCCGCGCGCCCGACGACCTGCTCGAGGCGTGCCTCGTCTGGCGCGTCGCCGAGTGGGAGTGGGCGGGTGGCGCCGACGCGCGCGAGGTCGGCCGCTGGCGCCTGCGCCGGCAGCGGCCCCTCGAGGCGCGTGAGGTGGCGGCGGCGCTGCCCGGCAGCCTGGCCGGCTGGGTGGCGCGGGCGACCGAGGAGGGGATCGAGCTGTGCCAGGCCCTGGTCGACGGCGGCGAGCCCGAGTTCGCCGGCGCGTGCCGGCGCCTGCAGGCCGAGCTGGCGGCGCTCGGCGGCTGAGCCGCCGAGCGCGCTGCCCGGCACGGGCTACCAGCGGTAGCGCGTCACCTCGCCGTCGCGCGTACGCACGTCGACCGGGAACTCCGACGCCTCGTGGATCCCCTCGGCGACGACGACGAAGGTCCGTTCGCCGGTCAGCGCGACCGGTGCCGCGGCGCGACCGGGTGCGCCGGCGGTCATCGCCTCGACGTCGGGCGCGGCCTGGCCGTAGAGGACCGTGCGCGCGGGCAGACCGCCGCGCGCCGCTCGGGTGTTGATCGCCAGGATCACCGGATCGACGTCCAGGTCGCCGCAGACGCCGCTGGGCGCGCTGGGCAGCTCGGCGACCTCACCGTTGGCCTCCAGCCGCCCGTAGCGCCCGCCGGGCGTCACGCGGCCCACCTCGACGCAGCTCTGCCCTTCTCGCGAGGTGTAGGTGCGGACCCCCCACCGCGGGCCGCCGTCCGGATCGGCGGCGCCCGGGGTGACCCGCGTCGTGCCGTCGCGGGGGACGAACTGCTCGGCGGCGGGCGGGGGCTCGCTCTGCGAGGCGGTCCCGGTGAGGGCGCTCGCGGCGGCGACGCCGGCCAGCGTGGCCGCGAGGACGGCGGCGGCGATGCCGAGGAAGCGCAGCGCGGCCATCACAGGCACCAGTTGTGCGCGTTGTGGTAGTGGTCGGCGAAGACGCCTTGGGAGTAGACCCGCGCCGCCGACATGCACTCGACCGTGTTCGGGTAGTTGCGTGACCACAGGTTGCAGGTCGCCGTGGTGCCCGACACGGTGGCCGAACCGACGAACGCACCGCCGGAGTAGATGTCGCACCGTCGGTACGGGCTCCCGCAGCCGGCCTCCACGCGGGAGAAGTACGAGCCGTCGGTCAGGCTGTCGCCGTGCACCAGCCCGTGCCCCACGCAGTTGGTGTGGTAGTGATCGGCGAGCGCGACGCGCACGGCAGCGCCCCAGCTGAAGGCAGCCAGCAGCGCGACGCACGCGACGACCTTGGGCCTCCCGGCCCGGCGAAGTCGCTTCATGGGTCCTCCTAGGACTGAGATTCAGTCCGTAGGAGCCGCGAGTTGCACACTTGTGACCGCGCGTGTGGCAGAGTCCGCGGCAGTGCTGCGACGGAAGGTTCCACGCCCCCTACGGCCGGAGGACGCAGCCTCGCTGCTGCGGCGCAGCCTCGACGACGCCGACGCGTTCGCCGACTTCTACGGGGAGTACGTCCGGGGCGTCAGCGCCTTCGTGATGCGGCGGGTCTACGACGCCGAGGTGGCGCTCGACCTGACGTCCGAGACCTTCGCCGTGGCGTTCGAGCGCCGCCGGCAGTTCCGCGGCCGGACCGCCGGCGAGGAGCAGGCCTGGTTGTACGCGATCGCCCGCAACCTCCTGCTGCACTACTGGCGCCGCGGTGGCGTGGAGCGGGCGGCGATGGCGCGGCTGGGGATCGAGACGCCGCCGCTCACCGACGAGGACATCGAGCGCCTCGAGCAGCTGGCCGACACGGACGCGCTGCGCCGCGAGGTGGCGACCGCGCTGGACAACCTGCCCGCCGACCAGGCCTACGCCGTCCGCCAGCGGGTTCTCTGCGAGCGATCCTACGCCGAGGTGGCGGCCGAGCTGGGCCAGAGCGAGCAGACCATCCGGGCCCGCGTGTCGCGCGGGCTGCGTGCGATCGGGGCCTCGATCGAGGAAAGCCCCACGAGAGGGCAGGTGCCGAGCTGATGCGGGCTCCCGAGCACGACGAGCTGCCGGCCCCGTTCGCGGACCTGCGCGAGCAGTTCCGGGCGGCCGCTGCCCGCGAGATCGAGATCGAGCGGCGCGTCGCCCAGCAGACGCGCCGGGGCCGCCGCCGTGTCGTCGTCGCCGTGGCGCTGGGGCTCATGGTCCCAGCGGCCGGCGTCGCCGGCGCGACGCGCATCTTCGCCGGGGAGGCCAAGGAGGCCGGCGCCGATCGCGACGTGCCGGTCGCCGACGCCGGGGTGATCGCGAGCAGCGCCGTCCCCGATCCGCATGGCGGGCCGCCGTGGGCGCTCAAGGTGTTCGCCAACCGACAGGGCGACGACTGCGTCGCGTTCGGCCGGCTGCGCGACGGCAAGCTCGGGACCTATCAGCGCGGCCTGTTCCGCCCCCACCCCGAGCGCATGCCGGGCATGTGCGATCACCCGTCCGGCTCCGACGTGCTGCTGGCCGCCTCGGTGGCGGCGATGGGCGACAAGCGGACGTTGATCTACGGCCTCTCACGCGAGCGCGCGCCGATCACCGTCGAGGTCCGCGGGCGGCGTCACGTACTGCGTCCGGGCGCGCTCGGGACGTTCCTGCTGGTGTTCGATGGCGTCCTGCCGCCCCAGAGCGCGACGGTGACGTGGCGCGAGGACGGTCGGCGCAAGGAGTTCCGCGCGCCCTGAACGCCGCCGGGCGCTCTGTCTGACCGGAATTGGGCAGAACGCTTACCGCGGTCCGGGTTGAACCCGGGCGCGGCGTGGTTACGTTGAAAGCGTGGCGACCACGAACGGGCCGAGCACCGCCATCCTGGTACGTCGGTCACAGATCGGCGGCTCGCGGACCTATGGAGTCGAAGGATCTCGACGGAACCCGACACCGATGTCCAGGAGCCAGCGCGCATGAAGCAGTCCCCCCGCGACGACGGGGTCTTCGCGGCCATCGATCGCGTCGACACGCGCTTGACCATCTTCGACTGGCCGGACCCGCCGGATCTGCGCCTCGAGGAGGCGGTCGCCCACATGGCGTCGTTCGAGTCCGGCAACGCCGAGCCGGTGGTCCACGAGGCGGACGGCGGCCGCCACCTCTCGTGGGAGGGGACGCTGACCGGCGGCCTGGCGACGCTGTACGAGCGCCTCTCCCCGCTGCTGCTCGCGCACGGCCTCGACGCCGTGTTCGCCGACGGGCGGCTCGAGGTCTTCGCGCCCGCGATGGGGCCGATCGTCGTCCTCGGCGTGCGCCGCCGCCCCGCCGTGCTGGCGCGCCACGACTTCGAGCGCCGCCTCGCCCTGCTCGATCGCGGGGACGAGGTGGACCGCAGCTTCCCGCCCGGCGCGGCCGCCCCCGGCGGCGCCGCGGTGCTGCCGCCGGGGCGCCCGCGGCTCCCCGCCCCGCGCCCGGGCGCCACCACCTCGATGGACCGCTTCCGCGTCGACCGCCTCGGCGACGCCGAGGCGACGCTCACGCAGCGCTACGACTCCGCCGGCAACCTCGAGGAGGCGTGGGTGTCCTGCCACACGCTGGATTGGCGGACGGACTTCCTCGCCCCCGGCACACGCCGGGTGCCGGGGGAGGAGTTCGAGCGCAGCATGGTCTGGCGGATCGCCCAGTGGGAGTGGCTCGCCGAGCGCGGCTCCGACCTGGACCTGGGGCGGTGGGTGCTGCGCGCCCACAACACGTCGACGGCCGCCGACGTGGCCGGGCTGCTGGCCGGATCGCTGGGCTGGTGGGTCCGGCGCGCGACCGAGGACGGCGTCCGGCTCTGCCGGACGCTGATCGACAGCGGGGATGCCTGCTTCGAGAGCGCGCTGCGCCGGCTCGCGGACGAGCTGGCCGGGCTGCCGGCCTGAGGGTCTGGGCCGCCGGCGCCTACGCCGTCGAGCCGGCTCCGTCGGCGAGCTTTACGCCGCTGCCCTCGGTGGTCAGCAGGCCGTCGCGCTTGTACTTGGAGATGGCGGTCGCGACCACGCGCCGGCCGATCCCGGTCGTGTCCGCGATCTCGCGGTTGGTGATCCCGGGGCGCTCGCCGACGAGGGCCAGGATCCGCTCGCGGTTCTGGCCGCGGGGGGCGCGCCGGCGCGGACCGCCCGAGCGCGTGCTGCGGGTGCCGCCGCCCTGCGCGCGCGACGACCGCGTGCCGCCACCGGTGGGCTGGGCCGTCCCGCCGCGCTTCGCCTTCAGCGACTCGGCGACGAGTTGCAGCTGGCGGTACTCCTCGACGAGCGGCTCGAGCTCGCGGAGCCGCGAGGTGACCTGCTGCTCGATCTGATCCAGCGTGTCTGCCATCGACGTCCTTCCGGTTGGAGATGACGTGGGCGCGGCGTCCGTCGCGCCCGTGATGTCAGCCATGATGCCGCAAGCTGCGGCGATCCGCTTCCCCATCAGAGCGCGACGGGGCGGTGGGCGCTCTCGCGCGCACCCACCGCCCCGGTCATCGCGTGTGTCGCCGGCGCTCAGTCCGCTGGTGCGTACCGGGCGCCGTTCTTGCGGAAGGCGCCGCGCTCGAGGCCCGCCTTCAGCGCCCGGCGGAACCGCAGCGGGCCCCAGTACTTGCAGCCGAGCTTGGTGCCGATCGCGTCCCGCTCCATCTCGCCCTCCTCCTTGAGGAGGTTCTGGATCAGCGAGATCTCACGGTCGAGCCACCAGTCGTTCTCCTCCTGGTCGACGCTGGACGCGCCGGGGAACGGGGTGAAGCTGCCGCTCGGGCTCATCGGTCACCTCCCGTGGGACGGATGTCGGTCGACGTGCTGGTGGCGTCCTCGTGGGGCGCTCGCTTGAAGCGGCCGTCACCGCCGCCGTTGCCGACGTCGCCGTGGCCGTTGCCGCCGTTGGAGGCGTGCGCGGTGCCACGGTCGCCGTCGCGGCCCAGCGTGTACGGGTCCTGCTCCTCGCCGCCCTCGTCGAGCTCCTCGTCGGTCGCCGACAGCGGCGGGGCGATGTCCTCGAGGTCGCGCTGCGCGGCCTCGACGCCCATGACCGCCTGGATGACGCCGCCGATGATCATCACCGCGGCACCGATCAGGTAGCCGATGAAGATGTCCCCCGGCTCCCCCGGCTTCGCGCCGCCGATCAGCGCGCCGAACAGCAGCGGGCCGCCGAAGCCGCCGATGATGGTGCCGGTCGCGTAGAAGAACGCGATCGCCATCGCCCGGGTCTCCATCGGGAAGATCTCCGACACCGTCAGGTACGCGGCGCTGGCGCCGGCCGAGGCGAAGAAGAAGATGATGCACCAGGCGATCGTCTGCGTCGTCGCCGTCAGCGTCCCCGCCTTGAGCAGCATCGCCGTGACGATCAGCAGGATGCCCGAGAGGATGTACGTCCCCGCGATCATCGGCTTGCGGCCGACCGTGTCGAAGAAGCGGCCCAGGAGCAGCGGGCCCATGAAGTTGCCGACCGCGAACGGCAGCAGGTAGAGGCCGACGCTGCCGCTGGCGACGCCGTAGACCTTCGTCAGCACCAGCGAGTAGGTGAAGAAGATGGCGTTGTAGAGGAACGCCTGGCCCGTGAACAGCGACAGGCCGACGAACGTCCGCTTCGGGTACATCTTGAAGACGACGCCGGCGATCTCGCCGATGCCCATGGGCGGGCGCTGCTTGACGCGGATCGTGCGGCGCGGCTCGATGAGCTCCTGGCCGGTCGACTCGACCACCTGGCGCTCGATGTCCGTGGTGACGCGCTCGGCTTCCTTCTCGTGGCCGTGCAGGAACAGCCAGCGTGGGCTCTCCGGGACGTTGCGCCGGACGAGCAGGATCGCGAAGCCCATGACCGCGGTCATGCCGAAGGCGATGCGCCAGCCGACGTCGGCCGAGAAGAGGTCCTTGTCGAGCAGCAGCAGCGACGCGAGCGAGCCGAAGATCGTCCCGATCCAGTACGAGCCGCCGATCACGAGGTCCACGGCGCCGCGGACGCGGGCGGGGATGAGCTCGTCGACCGCGGAGTGGATGGCGGAGTACTCGCCGCCCACGCCGGCGCCGGTGATGACGCGGCACGCGAGGAACCAGACGAAGTTCATCGAGAACGCGGTGAGCACCGAGCCCGCCATGAAGATCAGCAGGGTCAGCATGAACAGCCGCTTGCGGCCGATCTTGTCGGCGAGCTTGCCGAAGAACAACGCGCCGGCGCACGCGCCGACGATGTAGGCGGAGCCGGCGGCGCCGATCTGCGCCTCCGTCAGCTCGATGCCGCTGCCCTTCTCGGTCAGGCGCCCGCCGAGCGCGCCGACGATGGTGACGGCGAGGCCGTCGAGGATCCAGACCGTCCCCAGCCCGATGATGACCATCCAGTGCCACTTGGACCAGGGCAACCGGTCCATACGTGCCGGGATGTTGGTCTCGATGGTGCGGAGACGCGTCCCCTCACCCGCGATTTCTGCCACGAACCCCTCCTTGTTGAGCTGCTCGTCCCCCTGCGCGAACACCGCTCCAGCTCCGGACCCCTGTCCAGCGGCCGCTCACGTGGACTTACCGATGCGGCGGGGATACCCCTCGTGCGATCTGGCGCAAACGGGCGGGTCGCCGGGAGAGTCAGCTTCCTTTCCGCCGGCGCAGCAGCCAACGCTCGAGCAGGAGCATCCCGCCGCCGAACGCCAGGCCGGTGCTGCAGAGCACGACGAAGGCGATCCCGACGTCGTCGACCGCGCCGCCGCCCAGCATCATCGCCAGGCCGACGACGACCAGGACGGCGCACACGGCCATCATCACCCGGAACGACCTGTCGCCGAAGGGGCCGTGGCCGGACTGCGGGGGCGGCATCAACCAGGCAGCGTAGACGGCCTACACGGGCACGAACCCGCGGCAGTCGGCGGGGTCGCCCTGCTCGAAGCCGGCGAGCCACGCGGCGCGGCGCTCCTCGGGCGTCCCGTGGTGGTTGGCGTTCGTGTAGTCGAAGTCGCCGACGGCGAGCGCCGTGTCCATCGCCTCCTCGATGTCGCCGGGCTGCAGCTTCCCGGCGCGGTAGACCGAGTTGCCCCACAGGCCGGCCATGCAGTCCGCCTGCAGCTCGAACGGCTTCGAGCTGCCGCGCTGCGGGCTGTCGAACGTGCCGAACTCGTGCTGGAGGTTGTGGGCGTACTCGTGGGCGACGAGGTAGGCGACGCCGAAGTCCCCGACCGCCCGGCCGTAGCCGGCCTGCTCGCCGGGGAAGCCCTGCGTGGCGCCCTGATAGACCTGCGCGGCGAGGACCTGGCCGACGTAGATCGTGTCGTCCGCCGGGCAGTAGAACGCCGCCGCGTTGTCGGCCACCGCGCCGCAGCCGGTGCGCAGTCGCGCGTCCTCGGGCACCCACACGTAGGAGACCCGCGGCTCGGGGCGCCCGGCGGCCGTCAGCGTCTTCGTCCAGTAGGCGTCGACGCTCTGCAGGATGTCGGTGAGGTAGCCCTCGATCGTCGTCGCCTCGGTCCGTCCGCGCGCGGTCGGCGTGCGGGTCTGCGGCCCGGCCTCCGGCACCGCCTTCTCGAGGTCGTCGAGCACCTTGCGGACGCGCGCGGCGAGCCGTTCGGAGACCTTCTCGGCGCGGGCCCGCAGCTCGTGCGCCTGGTCGCGGACGCGTTCCACGCGCTCGCGGGCCCGCTCGCGCAGGCGGTCGGTGTCCTCGGTCCCGCAGCCCGCGAGCAGGAGCACGCAGAAGGCGGCGAGGAGGATCCGGCGGACGGCGGGCATGGGCGTCCGCCCTACCCCGTGGGGCGGTGCAGGTAAAGCGCGTCCTCGGTCTCGCGCTCGACGGACCAGCCCGTCCGGGCGTAGAAGCGCCGGGCGGCGGCGTTGGCCTTGAGCACCGACAGCCCGAGGTCGCCGACGCCGTCGGCGGCCAGGCGGGCGCGGCAGGCGTCGACCAGCGCGTCGGCGATCCCGCGGCCGCGCGCCGCGGGCGCGACGGCGATCGACAGCAGCCGCGCGCCCGCGACCGGCGGCGCGGCGGCCGGCGCGGGTGGGCGTCCGCCGACGAGGTAGCGCAGATGCCCGGCGCGCGAGCGCGCATGGCGGCGCAGGCGCGGGTCGCGCGCGAGCGCCCGGGTCACGGCGCCCGCGACGAGCAGGAGGTTGCGGCGGTAGAACCCGCCGAAGAAGGACGCCGGCGATCGCGTCGCAACCACGAACCCGACGATCCGGCCGTCCTCGGTCGCCACGTACCCGAGCCCCGCCTCGGAGGCCGCGAACTCCGCGTAGAAGCGCGCCAGCACGCGTGGTCCGAGCCGGGTGAGGAAGGACTCCGGGAACGCCTCGGCGTGGAGGGCCGCGACCGCACGGGCGTGCGCCGCCGCGAGCGCCTCGATCATGCCTCGCCGGGCACGTCGAGCACCACCTTGCCGGTGGCGCCGCGCGAGTCGATCAGCTTCAGCGCGTCAGCGGCGCGGGCGAGCGGGAAGCGCGCGCCGACCACCGGGCGCACGACGCCCGCGTCGACCAGCGCGTTGACCGCCTCGCCGATCTCGCGCGCGACGTCGGGCCGCGGCATCACGTAGGCGCCCCAGCCGGCGCCGACGATCTCCGTGTTGCCCAGCAGCAGGCGGTTGACCTTCACCTGGGGGATGTCGCCCGCGGTGAAGCCGACGACCACGACGCGGCCGCCCTCGCGCAGGCAGCGGATCGAGTCGGTGAAGCGGTCGCCGCCGACGGGGTCGACGACGACGTCGACGCCGCCGCCCGTCAGCTCCTTGGCCTGCTTGCTCCACGGCTCGTCCACGCGCAGGACCTCGTCGGCGCCCGCGTCGCGCGCCACCTGCGCCTTCTCGTCGCTCGACACGACGGCGATCGTCCGCGCGCCGAGGCCGCGGGCGACCTGCAGCGTGGCGGTCCCGACCCCGCCCGCCGCGCCGTGCACGAGGACCGTCTCCCCCTCGCGCAGCCGCCCGCGCAGCTGCAGCGAGAAGTGCGCCGTGTGGTAGTTGAGCAGCAGCGCGGCGCCCTGGGCGAAGTCCAGCGCCTCGGGCAGCGCGAACGTCAGGTGCGCGGGCGCGACGGCGATCTCGGCCATGCCGCCGAGCAGCGTGAAGCCGGTCACGCGGTCGCCCGGCGCCACACCGGCGTCCTCGGGCGCCTCGAGCACGACGCCGGCGACCTCGGCGCCCGGGACGAACGGCAGGTCCGGCTTGTACTGGTAGAGCCCGCGGGTCTGCAGGACGTCGGGGAACGAGACGCCGGCCGCCCGCACCTCGATGACCACGCCGGAGCCGGGGGTCAGCGGTGTCGTGGCCTCCGGGCGGTCGACGTCGACGACGGCCACGGCGTCGGGGCCGGAGAGCTCGGAGATCTGGAGGGCGCGCATGGCGGCGGAGCTTAGGCGCCGGCGACCGGGGCGTAGAGCGCCGCGTCCGCGCTCGCGCCCTCGCGCAGGAGCTCGGAGACGATCCGCCCCGCCACCCAGGCCTGCACGTTGCCCGTGCCGTTGTAGCCGCCGAGCGCGAGCACCCGGCCGCCGCTGCCGGGCACGACGCCGCAGCGCGGGACGGGGTCCTCCGCGTAGCCCACCAGGCCGGCCCAGCGGTGCGTCACCGGCGCGGTGACGCCGAGCTCGTCGCGCAGGAAGGCGTCGAGCGCCAGCTGCGCGGGCGCGGAGACAGTGGCGTCGGCCGTCCAGCCGGCGGCGCCGTCGACGTCGGAGAAGCCGCCGAGGACGATCCGGCCGTCGGCGCGCTGGAGCGCGTACTCGTAGCCGTCGCGCATGTACAGCGGCCGCGGCAGGTGGCCGGCGGCGACCGGCGCGGTGGCCAGCGCGTTGAGCCGCCGCGAGCGCACGCCCGCCGCCGCGGGGACGAGAGCGCCGAGCTGGGCGTCGACCGCCACCACGGTGCGCTCCGCGCGGACACGGCCCGCGGCCGTCCGGACGCTGCCGTCGGCCCCCGGCGGCCCCTGCGCCGGCGTGCGCTCGAAGATGCGGACGCCGCGGCGCTCGAGCTCCGCGGCCAGCCCGCGGACGACCGCCGCCGGGTCCATGCCGCCGTCGTGCGGCGTGAGCAGCGCGCGACGGTCGGGCCTCCGCAGCGGCGCGGGCAGCTCGTCGCCCTCCAGCAGCTCGCCCGCGAACCCGTCCTCGGCCAGCGCGGCGTGGTGCGCGGCGACGTCGTCGGCCTCGGCGGCGTCCATGCCGACGCGCAGCAGGCCGGTCACACGGATCGCGCCCGCGACGCCCGCCTGCGCCGCGGCGGCGCGCAGGGCGGCCTGGCCGGCCAGCGTGGCGGCGTAGATCCGGCGCGCGCGCTCGCGGCCCCACGCGTCGCGCGTGCGGTGGTACATCGGCGCGGCGCCGGCGATCAGGAAGCCGCCGTTGCGCCCGCTGGCGCCGCCGGCCACGGCGCCCGCGTCGAGGATCACGATGTCGCGGACGCCCGCGGCGGCGAGCTGCCAGGCCGTGGCGATCCCGCCCATCCCGCCGCCGACGACGCACACCTCGCAGCGCAGGTCGGACGCGAGCGCCGGGCGGGCGACGGCGGGCGGGTCGAGCCACACCGGCACGGTCGTCTCGGCGGGTGCGGGCAGCCGGGCGCGGTAGAGGACGTGGTGGAGCCCGGCGTGCTCGATCTCGCCCGCGAGGACGAGCCCGGCCTTCTCCATCACGCGCCGCGAGCGCCGGTTGTCGGGCAGCGTCAGCGAGATCACGCCGGGAAGGCCGAGGTCGCGCGCCCACGCCAGCGCGGCGCGTGCGGCCTCGGTGGCCAGCCCGCGACCCCAGGCCCGGTGCGGCAGCGCCCACGGGAGCTCGACGGCGAACTCCTCCGTCGCGGTGGTGAAGGCCAGGCCGCCGCGCCCGAGCGCCTCGCCGGTGGCGCGGTCGGCCAGGACGACGGCGCCGAACCCGTGGCGCTCCCAGTGCTCGATGTCGCGGCGCAGGAGGTCGGCCGGGTCGTCGGGCGCGAAGGGCGGCAGCGGCGGCGGGCGCAGCCACGCGCCGACCTCGGGATCGGCCAGCAGGGCCGTGAAGGCGGCGAGGTGCGCCGGCTCGGGCCGCAGCCCGATCAACCGCTCCGTGACGAACGCCTCCATCGCTGCCGCGGACGCTATCCGGTGGCTGCGCGCCAGGTTCTCAACCCAAGGTTTTGGCATGCCATAATCTCTGGCATGGCCTCGCCCAACACCGAGCATCGGCCGACCACCGCGGCGATCGAGGACTACGCCAAGGCCGTGTACGCGCTGCAGGAGCGCACGGGCTGCGCCGTCACGACGACCGCGGTCGCCGAGCGGCTGGGCGTGACGCCCGGCTCGGCGTCGGCGATGCTCAAGCGGCTGGGCGAGCTGGGGCACGTGGTCCACTCCCCGTACCGCGGCGTCGAGCTGACGCCGGCCGGCGTGCGGGTGGCACTCGAGGTCATCCGCCACCACCGGCTCCTGGAGCTCTACCTGGTGCAGGAGCTCGGCATGCCGTGGGACCGCGTGCACGCCGAGGCGGAGGTGCTCGAGCACGTCATCTCCGAGGAGCTCGAGGCCCTCATCGCGGCCAAGCTCGGCGAGCCCGACACCGACCCGCACGGGGATCCGATCCCGAGCGCCGCGCTGGAGCTCGCGGAGCCCGCCACGCAGCCGCTCGACGCGCTGGACTCCGGCGCGCGCGGGCGCTTCGTGCGGGTGTCCGACGCCGACCCGGCCATGCTGCGCTACCTCTCCGCCCGCGGCGTCGCGCCGGGCGACGAGTTCGAGGTCGTCGAGCGCCAGCCGTTCGGCGGCCCGCTGTTCGTGCGCTTCGGCGCCGGCGACGAGGTCCATGTCCTGGGCGGCGAGCTCGCCGCGTCGATGCGGGTGCAAGCGTGAGCCCGACGCCGCCGCCGGAGGGCGCCGCCGCCGTCATCGCCCCGGGGACGCTCGCGCCCCCGGCGCCGCCGAGCGCCCTGCGCATGATCCGCGCGCGCGGCCGCATCCGCGGGCGCCTCGCGCTGCTCGGGCCGGCCTTCGTCGCCGCGGTCGCCTACATCGACCCGGGCAACTTCGCCACGAACATCTCCGGCGGCGCGAAGTACGGCTTCCTGCTCGTCTGGGTGATCCTCGCCGCGAACCTGATGGCGATGCTCGTGCAGTACCTGTCGGCCAAGGTCGGCGTGGCGACCGGCCACAGCCTCCCCGAGCTGTGCCGCGCGCACTTCCCGCGCCCGGTGACCTGGGGGCTGTGGGTCCAGGCCGAGGCGATCGCCATCGCCACCGACCTCGCCGAGTTCGTCGGCGCCGCCGTCGCGCTGAATCTCTTGTTCGGCGTGCCGCCGTTCGCGGCCGGCCTCATCACCGCGGTGGTCGCCTTCGCGATCCTCGCCCTCCAGAACCGGGGCTACCGCCGCTTCGAGCTGGCCATCGCGGGCTTCCTGCTGATCGTGCTGCTCGGCTTCATCTACGACTTCGCGCAGACCGGCGTCGACGCGAGCGCGTTCGCCGCCGGCTTCGTCCCCGGCTTCGACGGCACCGACAGCGTGCTGCTGGCCGTCGGCATCCTCGGCGCGACGGTGATGCCGCACGTCGTCTACCTGCACTCGGCGCTCACCCAGCACCGCGTGGTGGCGGCCGACGACGACGAGCGGCGCGAGCTGATGCGCTTCCAGCGCGTCGACGTGGTCGTCGCGCTCGGCGTCGCCGGGATCATCAACATGACCATGCTGGTCGTCGCCGCCGAGCTCTTCCACGACGCCGGGGTGACGAACGTCGAGTCGATCGAGCAGGCTCACGCCGGCTTCGGGACGCTCCTCGGCGGCGGCGCGGCGCTGGCCTTCGCGGTCGCGCTGCTCGCGTCCGGGCTCTCGAGCTCCAGCGTCGGGACCTACGCCGGCCAGGTCGTGATGCAGGGCTTCATCAACTTCCGCATCCCGCTGTTCCTGCGGCGGGCGATCACGATGGCCCCGGCGCTCGTGGTCCTCGCCCTGGGTCTCGACCCGACCTCCACGCTGGTCATCTCCCAGGTGGTGCTCTCGTTCGGCATCCCGTTCGCGCTGGTCCCGATGATCCTGCTGACGCGGCGCGCCGACGTGATGGGCGCGCTGGTCAACCGGCCGTACACCACCGCGGTGGCCGGTGTGGTGGCCGCGATCATCATCGGGCTCAACATGTTCCTGCTCCAGCAGACGCTCTTCTAGCCGGTCAGCGCGCGGCGCCGGAGCGCCACGACCGCGGCGGCCGCCGCCGCGCCGGCCGCCGCGAGCGCGAAGCCGGCGCTCGCCCCGTGGCCGTCGACCAGCGCGCCGCCGAGCGCGGCGCCGGCCGCCAGACCGCCGCCGAACGCGGTGCCGGCCCACGCGAACGCCTCCGTCGCCGTGCCGTCGGGCGCGTGGCGGCCGAGGATGCCGTAGGCGGTGGCGATCGACGGGCCGATGGCCACGCCGGCGAGCGCCATCAGCGGCACCATGGCCAGGACGCCGGTGGGCAGCAGCAGCGGCACGTAGCCGGCCGCGAGCACCCCGTAGAGCAGGGCGAGGCGGCGCGGCGGGTCGGCGGGCACGCCGCCGCGCGCGGCCCACAGCCCGCCGATCATCGAGCCGACGCCCCAGGCCCCGAGCAGCGGCCCGGCGGCGCCCCGCCGCCCCGCCGCCTCGGCGAACGCGGCGGTGGCGACCTCGACGACGCCGAAGGTCAGGGCCACGAAGGCGAAGGAGAGCAGCAGCGCGCGGACGGCGGGGGAGCGCAGCGCGCCGCCGCGGCTGCGCTCGGCGGTCGACGGGCGCGCGGCCCGCGACTCCGCGGTCGAGGCGAACGCGGCGGTGCCGGCGAGCAGCAGGACGGCGCAGGTGACCAGCGCCGCGGGCGGCGAGTGGGTGGCGATCGCCCCGGCCACGACGAGCGGGCCGAGCACGTAGGTGAACTCCAGCGCGACCGACTCGAAGGCGTAGGCCGCGTGCACGCGGTCGGCGTCGGGGAGGATCTCGGTCCACAGGACGCGCAGGCAAGAGCCGAGCGGCGGCACGGCCGCGCCGGCGAGCGCGCAGAGCGCCAGCACCGCGGCGAGCGGGGCGGCCGGGGGGAGAAGGGCGAGCGCCAGCAGCGCCGCTGCGGCGACCAGGGCGCCGGCCAGCAGGACGCCGGTCTGCCCGCGGCGGTCGACGAGGCGCCCGAGCGCCGGCGCCGTCGCGCCGAACGCGAGCGAGTTGACCCCGGCGGCGAGGCCCCCGGCGGCGTAGGAGCCGGTGAGCGCGCGCACGTGGAGGATCAGGACGATCCCCGTCGCCCCGAGCGGCAGGCGGGCGACCATCGAGGCGCCGAACAGGCGCAGCACGCGCGTGTCGGTGAGCAGCGCGCGCAGCGGGCTGCGGACGCTCGTGGCGGTGGTCGCGGTCACGGGCTCAGCGTCGCCCGCGGGGACCGGGCGGCCAAACGATTCGGGCCTGCTCGAATCGTCATGGGAGAATGCGCTTCGTGATCGAGTACGGCTTCGCCCGCGAGGACCTGCTGCGCACCCGCTTCGCGCTGTCGCCGCTCTTCGAGCTGATGTCGAGCGTCGAGGTGCTGCGCGACCCGGGCCGGCACTCGATGCACCTGCCGTGGGCGCGGCAGGCGCGCGCCCGCCTGGAGGGGCTCGACTTCGCGATGCTCGACGCGCTGGTCCCGGCGCGGTCCTACTGCCCCGACTTCGTCGCCCCGCCGCCCGCCTCGCCGCTGCCCGACGTCGCCGCGGAGATCGAGCGCGTTCGCACCACGCCGCCGGAGCGCGTGGCGCTGGAGATCGGCTGGACCTACCCCGCGCCGGGCAGCCTGCCGCCGGTGCTCGCGCCGCTCCTGGCGCGGCCGGCAGAAGGCCTGGAGCGGCTCGCCGACCTGCTCGCCGCCTACTGGGAGCGCGCGCTGGCGCCGGTGTGGGACCACGTGCGCGCGACCCTGGAGGCCGACATCCTCGCCCGCGCACGGCGCCAGAGCCTCGGCGGGCCGCTCGCCGTGCTGGAGGACCTGCATCCCGACGTCGCCTGGGCCGACGGCGCGCTGCGCATCGAGCACCGCCACGCGGAGCGCGTCGAGCTCGGCGGGCGGGGCCTGCTGCTCGTCCCGTCGGCGTTCTCGTGGCCGGGCGTCCGCTGCATGCTGGACCCGCCGTGGCAGCCGGCGCTGATCTACCCGCCGCGCGGCGTCGCCGCGCTGTGGGCGCCGGAGCCCGGCGACGCGGCGGACTCCGAGGCGCTGGCCGCGCTCCTCGGCCGCCGGCGCGCGCGCGTGCTCGCGGGCCTCGACGAGCCGGTGTCGACGACCGCGCTGGCTCGCCGGCTCGGGGCCAGCCCGGCGGGGATCTCCGAGCACCTGGGCGTGCTGCGGCGCGCGGGACTGGTGCGCGCGGCCCGCGACGGCCGCGCGGTGCTCTACGCCCGCACGCCGCTGGGCGAGGCGCTGACCGCCTCCCGGCGCTGAGCCGTTCGCCGCGGCTGGCATCCTTGGGCGATCGTGCGCCTCCTCACCTCGCTCCTGCTCACCCTCGCCGTCGTCGCCGCGTGCGGCTCCGGCGGCTCCTCGCCGAAGCCCGCCCCCGCCGGTCCGGGGGAGCCAAAGCAGTCCGAGGCGCCCGAGGCGGCGGCGGGGCCGGCCGGCGGGGCGAGCGCGGCGCGCCGCCGCGGCGTGAAGCTGGTGTCGATCGGACGCTTCGACAACCCGGTGTACGTCACCGCGCCGCCGCGCGACCGGCGGCGGGTGTTCGTGGTCGAGCAGGGCGGGCGGATCTTCGTGGTGCGCGGCGGCCGCAAGCGCGCGAAGCCCTTCCTCGACCTCAGCGTGAAGACCGACGCGTCGGGCGAGCAGGGGCTGCTGTCGATGGCCTTCGCGCCCGACTACGCCCGCAGCGGTCGCTTCTACGTCGACTACACCGACAAGGGCGGCGACAGCCACGTCGTCGAGTACACGCGCGCCGACGCCGAGCGCGCCGACCCGGGCTCGGCGCGCCAGGTGCTCTTCCAGCGCCAGCCGGAGCCCAACCACAACGGCGGCCTGCTGCTGTTCGGCCCCGACGACCTGCTCTACGTCGGCTTCGGCGACGGGGGCGGCGGGGGCGACCGCCACGGCCGACGCGGCAACGGGCAGGACCTCGGGACGTGGCTCGGCAAGATCCTGCGCATCGACCCGCGGCCCGACGGCGGGCGGCCGTACCGCGTTCCCGGCGACAACCCGTTCGTCGGGCGCGACGGAGCGCGTCCGGAGGTCTACGCCTACGGGCTGCGCAACCCGTGGCGGTTCTCGTTCGACCGCAGGACCGGCGCGATCGCGATCGCCGACGTCGGCCAGGACGCCATCGAGGAGGTGTCCTACCGTCGCCGGGGGCGGGCGAGCGGACGCAACTTCGGCTGGCGGGTCTACGAGGGACGGTCGCGGTACACCGAGAACGAGTCGGCGCCGGGCGCGATCCCGCCGGTCATCGAGCGCAAGCACTCGCGCGGCTCGTGCTCGATCACCGGCGGCGTGGTGGTCCGCGATCGCGCGCTGCCAGGGCTGCGCGGCCGCTACCTCTTCTCCGACATCTGCGATTCGCGGATCCTCAGCGCGCGGCTCAGCGAGCGGCGGGCGACCGGGCTGCGGCCCACCGGCCTGAAGGTGGAGAGCCCGTCGTCGTTCGGCGAGGACGCGCGCGGTCGCGTCTACGTCGCCTCGCTCGGGGGCCGGGTCTACCGCCTCGCCCCGAAGTGACCGCGGACGTCCTCCGCATCCGCGCCGACAACCCCGGCCCGTACACGCTGTCGGGCACCAATACCTGGGTCGCCGGACGCGACCCCGCATGGGTCGTCGACCCGGGCCCGGCGCTCGACGCGCACCTCGACGCCGTCGCTGCCGAGGTCCGGAAGCGCGGCGGGGCCGGCGGGATCGCCATCACGCACGACCATCCCGACCACGTGGAGGGCGTCGCCGGGCTGGTGGAGCGGCTGGACGGGCCGCCGGTCTACGCGGTCCGGTATGAGGGCGCGACCGAACGGATCGGCGACGGCGACGCGGTCGGCCCCCTGCGCGCGATGGCGTTGCCCGGCCACGCGCCCGATCACGTGGTCTTCCTGTGGGAGCGCGTGTGCTTCGCCGGCGACGCGGTGCTCGGCGAGGGCAGCGTCTTCATCGCGCCCGACCCCGGCGGCCTGAAGGGCTACCTCGACGGGCTGCGCCGCCTGCGCGCGCTGGACCTCGAGCTGATCTGCCCGGGCCACGGGCCGGAGATCCATGACGTCGCGGGGAAGCTGGACGAGTACGTGGCGCACCGGCTCGACCGCGAGCGGCGCCTGGTGGCGGCGCTGGACGCGGGCGTGCGGGGTGAGGCGGCGCTGCTGGATGCGGTGTGGGACGACGTGCCCGCGGCGCTGCGGGGGGCCGCGGCGGTCACGTTGGCCGCGCATCTGGCGAAGTTGCGGGAGGAGGGGCGGCTGGGCGAAGATCCGGTCGCTGACCCTCCGTGAGCCGCGTTCACCCCGATCACTGAAGGAGGCAGGGTGAGCGGCGTGCGGACTATGTGGTCAACGTGAAACTCGCGGCCTTCGTTTCCGCGACTTTCACGTACGTATGAATAATTGGGGTCAACGTGAAAGTCGTCCCCGGAGAGCCCACGACTTTCACGTTGACGACACCGTCCAGAAGCTGCCTCCTTCAGTGATCGAAGTGAACACGGACGAAGGAGGGCAAGCGACCGGATCTTTTGTCCTACGCGACAGCCTCCGCCAACCGGCGCCGAGCGAGCTCCATCGCCGCCGTCAACGGCGTCGCCCCGATGGCCGCGGCGTCGTCGAAGATCTGGCGCATCGTTGCGCCGATCCCACGGACCGCCGGCTCGGCGCGCTCGCGGGCGTAGCCCGCCGCTTCGAGCTCGACCTGGATGTTGATGATCCCGCCGGCGTTGGCCACGAAGTCGGGCGCCCAGAGGATCCCGCGCGAGGAGAGGAGGTCGGCGATGCCCTCGGTGGCCAGCTGGTTGTTGGCGGCGCCGGCGATGGCGCGGCAGCGCAGCTCGGGGACGGTTCGGTCGTCGAAGACGCCGCCGAGGGCGCAGGGGGCGAGGACGTCGACGTCGGCGCGCAGCGCGGTGTCCGGGTCGGTCCACTCGGCGCCGAGCTCGCGCGCGAGCGCCTCCTTGCCGGGGTCGATGTCGGCGACGAGGAGGTCGGCCCCGCCGTCGGCGAGCATCCGGGCGAGGTGGCCGCCGACCCGGCCGAGGCCGATGACGGCGATCCGGCGGCCTTCGAGCGACTCGGTGCCCCAGACCCGGTCGCAGGCCACGCGCAGGGCCGCCTCGACGCCGAGCGCGGTCCACGGGCTCGGGTCGCCGGAGCCGCCGGACTCCTCGGCCAGGCCGGTGACGTGGGAGGTGCGCTCGGCGATGATCGCCATGTCGGCGTCGGAGGTCCCGACGTCCTCGGCGGTCAGGTAGCGGCCGTCGAGCGCGTCGACGGTGTCGGCGAAGTCGAGCAGCACGTCGCGGCGGCGCGCGGCGTCGAGCGCGTCGCCCGGCCTCCGCATGATCACGCCCTTGCCGCCGCCGAGCGGCAGGCCGGCCACCGCCGCCTTGAAGGTCATGGCGCGCGAAAGGCGCAGGACGTCGCGGACCGCCGAGCGGGAGTCGTCGTAGGTCCACATCCGGCACCCGCCGAGTGCGGGGCCGCGCGCCGTCGAGTGGACGGCGACCATCGTGAAGAGCCCCGAGCGCTTCCCGCGCCGGACGAGCAGCTCCTCGTGGTCGAGCGTTGCCAGGTAGCGGTCGATGCCCGCGAGCCTAGCGAGCTAGTGCTCGGGCGGCGGCGCCGAGCCGCTGCCCGGCGCGTCACCCGCGGTGCCGGCCGGAGCGCCCGCGCCGCCGGTCGCCGCCCCGGAGTCCGCCGGGGGCTGCGCGACCGTGCCGGTGCTGGTGCCGTTCCCGGACGTGCCGCTGCCCGAAGTGCCCGTGCCCGAGCCCGAATGGGTGGTGGTGCGCGTGCCCGAGCCCGCGCTCGGCGTGCTCACCGAGGTGTCCTCGTCGACCGGGGCGCTCGCGCCGCCCGTCGCGTTCAGCGGCGCCGTGGCCGTCCCGACCGCGTCGTCGGCGGGGACGCTCGCCGCCGGCACGGTGGCCGCAGGGGTCCTGGCCGCTTCCTCGGCGGCCGCCCGGCGCTTGGCCCGCTTCGCGCGCAGCGCGCGCTCGTGGCGCGCGACCGCGGCCGGCGGGGTCGGCGCGGTGATGCCGCGCGTGAGCGCCGCGCCGTGGTCCGCGACCGCCGGCGCGTTCCCCGCCGCCGTCACCGTCGCGACGGTCGCGCCCGCGCCGCCGTGCGCCGGCGCCTTCGCGCCCGCCGTCATCGTCTGCCCGCCCGAGCGCTCGTTGGCCAGCTTCTTGACCTCGACGGCGGCCCCGCCGGTGGCCACCACCGCGGTGCAGACCACGGCCGCGACCTTGCAGGCGCCCGCGGCGCCGAGGGCCATGCCGCCGCCCGCCGACGCACCCGCGCCCGCCGCACCGGCGCCGCCCGCGCTCCCGGCGCCCAGCAGCTTGGTGACCAGCGCCAGCGGCGCGAAGCCCACCACCGGGTTCAGCGCGGCGAAGCCCCGGCGCACGCCGCGCAGCGCCACGCGGTAGTCGCGGCAGCCCGCGCACTCCTTGAGGTGGCGGCGCGCGCGGCCGGAGGCCTTCACGCCGCGGTCGTAGGACTCAGCGAGGTCGACCCGGATCTCCGCGCAGTCGGTGTCGCGGGCCTCGGCGGCCTCGGCGAGGCCGACGCGCGCGCGGACCAGCAGCGACTTCACGGCGGGGACGCTCGTGTCCAGCGCGGAGGCGAGGTCGGCGTAGGACATGCCGTCGATCTCGCGCATGAGGAGCGCGGAGCGCTGCTGCTCGGGCAGCTGGCCGACGTCGTGGACGAGCCGGCGCAGATCCTCGCGGCGCTGCGCTTCCTCGATCGGGTCGTGCAGCGGCTTGCGCGACATCTCGAAGATCTCCGAAGCCGGCGGCGTGGGCCGGCGGAGCTGGTCGATGCAGCGGTTGTGGGCGACGCGGTAGAGCCACGCGCGGACGTTGACCTCGCGGGTGTCGGCGCGCAGCGCGCCGTAGGCGCGGACGTAGACGTCCTGCAGGACGTCCTCGGCGTCCTGGCGGGAGCCGCCGAGCATCTGGCGCACGTAGGCGAAGAGCCGCTGCTGGTAGCGATCGACCAGCGTCGTGAACGCGTCGTCCGATCCCGACCGGAACAGCGCGACGAGCTGCTCGTCGGACCGCAGCCGGAGCAGCGGGCCGAGCGAGAGGCGGGTCAAGCTAGCCGGGGCATGTAGGGCTGATGCTTCCACGGACCTTGCTCCAATCGTGACCGGTCGGTTCTGGGACTCTAACCGGGAAGGGGGCTCGAAGTTCCGAACTTTGGTCAGCACCTTCATCCTTTCTTCCACCTCGATGTCAGATCGCCTGCCCATCCGCCCCGGCCTGGACCTCCCGCTCGAGGAGGTCGAGCTGCGCACGAGCCGCTCCTCCGGCCCCGGCGGCCAGCACGCGAACGTCACCGCCTCGCGCGTCGAGGCGGTGTTCGACGTGTGGGCGTCCCCGACCCTCTCCGACGCGCAGAAGCGCCGGATCTCCGACCGGCTCGGCCCGCGCGTCACCGCGTCGGCGCAGGACACGCGCTCGCAGGGGCGCAACCGCGCGCTGGCGCTCGAGCGCCTCGCCGCGCGGCTGGCCGGGGCCCTCACCGTCGCGCGCCCGCGGGTCAAGACGAAGCCGACGCGCGCCTCGAAGGTGCGGCGCGTCGACGCCAAGCGCCGCCGCTCGCAGACCAAGGCCGCGCGCCGCCGCCCGGCCGACGACTGAGCGCGCCAAGGCTGCGACAACCCGCCGGCAACCGGCGAGGCGCAGCATGCGCACCATGTCCACTCTTGCCGTCGCCCGCACCTTCGAGAACCCGGTGATCCGCGACCGCGCGACGTTCCTGGAGACCGTCGCGGAATCCGGGGGCGCCCGCACCCTGGTCGAGGTCGAGCTGGCCCCCGGGGGCGGCAACCCGCCGCACCGCCACCCGGCCTTCGTCGAGCGCTTCGAGGTGCTCGAAGGCCGCCTCGACGTCCGCGTCGGCGAGGGCTGGCAGACGCTCCAAGACGGCGAAGCGGCGGTCGTGGAGATCGGCGTCAAGCACTGCTTCCGCAACGCGGCGGACGCCCCGGTCCGCTTCCTGGTCGAGATCACCCCCGGCGACCGCGGCTTCGAAGAGACGCTGCAGATCGGCTACGGCCTGGCCGCCGACGGCCTGACCGACGCCAGGAGCATCCCGCGCAATCCGCTGCACACGGCCGCCGTGCTCGAGCTCTCGGGCATGCGCGTCACCGGCGCGCTGGGCCTCGCCGGACCGCTGCTGTGGCTCCTCGCGCGCGTCGCGCGGCACCTCGGCACCACCCGCACGTTGCAAGAGAAGTACGTCCGCGTCTGACCGACGGAGGGAACCCATGCCCACCACCACCGCCCGCACCATCTACAACCCCGTCCAGCGCGACTGGGCGACGTTCATCGAGACGAGCGAGGAGTCCGGCGGCACCCGGACGCTGATCGAGGTCGAGGTCGCGCCTGGCGGCGGCAACGAGCCGCATCGCCACCTCACCTACGCCGAGCGCTTCGAGGTGCGCGAAGGCATGCTCATGGTCCGCGTCGGGGACGAGTCGCACGGTCTCGCACCTGGCGAGTCGGCGACCGCCGAGGCGGGAGTCCTGCACTGCTTCCGCAACACGACCGAGGCGCCGGTCCGCTTCCTCGTCGAGCTGCGGCCCGGCCACCGCGGCTTCGAGCGCGCGCTGCAGGCCGGCTACGGCCTGGCCGAGGACGGCCGGGTCACCGCGGCCAGCATCCCCAGGAACCCCCTGCACGTGGCGGTGCTCATGGAGTGGTCGGAGATGCGGGTGACGGGTCCGATCCGCCTCGCCGTCCCGCTGCTCAAGCTCCTCGCCCGCGTGGCTCGCGGCCGGGGGATCGACCGCGAGCTCGAGGCGAAGTACGTCCGGTTCTAGCTAGCCGAGGTTGATCATGACGTGCTTGATCTGCGTGTAGTCCTCGACCGAGTACATCGAGAGGTCCTTGCCGTAGCCGGACTGCCCGAAGCCGCCGTGCGGCATCTCGGCGGCCAGCGGGATGTGGTCGTTGATCCACACGCAGCCGAAGCGCAGCGCGTTGGAGACGCGGATCGCGCGCCCGACGTCGCGTGTCCACACCGACGAGGCGAGGCCGTAGGGCGTGCCGTTGGCCCAGGCGATGGCCTCGGCCTCGTCGCTGAACGGCTGCACCGTGATGACCGGCCCGAAGATCTCGCGCTGGATCATCTCGTCGTCCTGGCGCAGGCCGCCGACGACGGTCGGCTCGAGGAAGAAGCCGGGCAGGTCGGGCTCCTTTCCGCCGGCGACGATCTCGGCGTGGTCGGGCTTGCGCTCCAGGAAGCCCTCGACGCGCTGGCGCTGGCGCTGGGAGTTGATCGGCCCGAGCGTCGTCTCCGGGTCCATCGTGTCGCCCAGCTTGTAGCCGCGCGCCTGCTCGGCGAGGCCGTTGACCACGTCGTCGTAGACGCCCTTGGCCGCGAGGACGCGGGTCGCCGCCGTGCAGTCCTGGCCCGCGTTGTAGTAGCCGGTGCCGGCGATGGTCTCCATCGCGGCCTCCATGTCGGCGTCGTCGAAGACCACGACCGGGGCCTTGCCGCCGAGCTCGAGGTGGACCTTCTTGAGCGTCTCTGATGCTTCGCGGGCGATCCACTGGCCGGTCTGCAGCGAGCCGGTCAGCGAGACCATGTCGACCTCGGGGTGCCTGACGAGGGTCGAGCCGGCCGGCTGGCCGTGGCCGCCGACGACGTTGAAGACGCCCTTGGGGAAGAACTCCGACGCCAGCTCGGCGAGCTTGAGCGTCGTCAGCGGGGTCGTCTCGGCCGGCTTGAGGACGATCGTGTTGCCGGCCGCCAGCGCGGGGCCGATCTTCCAGATCGCCATCATCATGGGGTAGTTCCACGGCGTGATCTGGCCGACCACGCCGATCGGCTCGCGGCGGATGTAGGACGTGTAGCCCTCGAGGTACTCCCCGGCCGAGCGGCCCTCCAGGCAGCGGGCGGCGCCGGCGAAGAAGCGCAGCTGGTCGCACATCGGGCCGATCTCGTCGTCCTTGACCGCCTGCAGCGGCTTGCCGGCGTTGCGGGCCTCCAGCTCGGCGAACTCGTCGCCGCGGGCCTCCAGCGCGTCGGCGAGCTTGAGCAGCGCGTGCGCGCGCTCGCCCGGGACCGTGGTCGACCAGGCGGGGAAGGCGGCGCGGGCGGCTTTCACGGCGCGGTCGACGTCGCCCTCAGAGGACAGCGGCGCGCGCGCGATCTCCTCGCCGGTCGCGGGGTTCACGACGGCCTCGGTCTCGCCCTCCTCGGGCGCGACCCAGTCGCCGTCGACGAAGTTGTCGTAGGTCTGGAGCTCCGTGGTGGTGGCCATGGCGCGGAACGTACCACCGCCCAGTGCACCGCTCAGGCAAATCACAGGCTCCGCACCGCGCCGCTCGCGCGGCTGCGAAACTGTCGCGCTCCCGCGTTGTTTGCTCAGCCATGGCACGTTCGCGCCCGCTTCTCATCGCCGCCCTCGCTCTCGCCGGCCTCGCCGCCGGGGCGCCGCCCGCCGCGGCCGGCCTGGTCTTCGTCAAGGAGGACAAGGCCGGGGCGCTCAACGTCTGGATCAGCGCGGACGACGGCACCGGCCAGCGCCGCCTCGCCGAGGACGCCACCTCGCCGAAGATCTCCCCCGACGGCCTCCTGGTCGCCTACCTGGACGCCGACCGGCGGGCGCTCCGGCTGACGCGCACGGACGGCGGCGAGCCGCGCGAGCTCTACGACGGCGAGATGCTCGGCACGCCGAAGCTCTCCCCCGACGGCAGCCTCGTCGCCGTGACCACCGACGACCGCCTGCTGGTCTTCGAGACGGACACGGGGCGGATGGGGGTCGTCGCGCGCGCGGAGATCGGCGCCTTCTCGTTCTCCCCCGACGGCCAGAAGATCGTCTACGACGCCACCCGCAACGGCGAGACGAACCTCTACACCGTCTCGGTGCTCGGCGACGGGACCAAGCGCCTGACCAAGGACGGGCGCTCGCTGCTGCCGGTCTGGGGGGCGAAGCGGATCGCGTTCGTGCGCAAGAAGGTGCGGACCGGCGCCTACGACGTCTGGACCATGACCGCCCGCGGCAAGCGGGTCCGCCGGCTGACCAAGCTGAAGGTCCCCGACGGCGCCAGCGGGCTCGCCCCGGTCGCGTTCTCCGACGACGGGCGCCGCATGATCGGCCAGTACATCGCCGGGCCGCTGCGCGTCGGCTTCACCGTCAACCCGTTCACCGGCAAGACGCGGGCGCTGCGGCGCAAGGTGGCGTTCGACGTCGCACGCGACGGCTCGGCCGTGCTGACCCAGTCCGGCGGTGCGGAGGAGCGCGGCAAGCACAACGTCTACGCCGCGCCCTACGACGGCGGGAAGTCGGTCCTGCTGGTCCGCAAGGCGTTCCTGCCCGACTGGTCGCGCTGACCCTCGCCGACGCCCTCCTCGCCGGCGAGCACGAGCGCGTCGCCGGCGCCTGCCGGGCGTCGCCGGCGGTGGCCGGCGAGACCGCGCGCGTCCTCGCCGAGCGGCTCGCCGACGCGGCGGCCACGCCATGGGAACCGGACGTCCCCCAGCCCTGGTGCTGGGCCGATCACCAGAGCGCGATCCGCGCCGTCGGCGAGGCGGCCGGTGGGGAGGCGGAAGAGCGGCTGGCCGAGGCGCTGGTCGCGGTCTGCTTGTCGCAGTTCTGCGCCGGGCGGCCGCCGCTCGCGGCAGAGACGTTCGCGTGGATGCTGGCCCGCGCGCCGCGGGCCGTCGAGGACGCGCTCTCGGCGCCGATGGTCGCCGGCGGTGGGGGCTCCGAGATCTGGTCCTACGCCGGGCGCATCCCCGGCGAGGAAGGCGCCCGGTGGCTGCTCCGGCTGTTCGCCATCGACGACCGGGAGGCGACGGACGTCGTCCGCTGGGGCTCGGCCTCGTGGACGCCGGCCGACTGGATCCTCCGCCTCGACGCGCTGGCCGACGCGCGGATCGTGCCGCGCCCGTCGCTCTTCGACTGGGTCTACGGGCTGCTCGAGCCGCCGCGCGAGGCGAGCAGCGCGCAGGTGCGCGTCGCGCTCGCGTACTGCGATACCCCCGCCGATTCGACGCTGCGCACCGTGTGCCGCACGATCCGCGGCTTTCGCACCGGCCAGCCGGCGCACGATCTCGACCTCTTCTGGTGGGGCGCCGGCGAGGCCGAGCCCGAGCTGCTGCGTTGGATCCTCGAGCTCGCGGGCGAGCCGGGGCAGCGGGAGCCGCTGGTCGCGGCGGCGCGCGCCGCAGGACTGGTCGACGAACGCACGGCGGCGTTCCTCGCCGCGCCGCTCGAACGGCCCGCGTGGGTCGACGGCGAGGTGCCGTGGGAGCTCGCCGAGGTGGTCGAGCCCGGGTCCGTCCACGTCGCCGCCGACGGCCGGCTCGGCGCCGGCGATCTGGCGGACTCGCTCGGACCGGACGGCCCGCCCGTCGTCCTCCTGGTCGCGCCCGGCCGCCACCGGGTGCGGGTGGCCATCGCCGCTCACCCGCTGGCCGGCCGGGAGTGCGCCGCCGCCGAGGTCCTGATCGACCCGGCGGCCGAGGTCGCGCGCTGGGCGCCGGTCACCGGGCGCTTCGGCCTGCCGGGCTACCAGAGCCCGACCCAGGACGGTGCCTTCGGCCCGCCCGCCGCGTTCGGCGACGTTCCCGAGAAGCTCGTGGCCGAGGACCTGCCGGGCGGCCCGCGGGGGCGCTGCCTGACGGCCGTGGGGCTGGTGATCCACACGATCGGCGGCGAGCAGCACCAGCTCTGCCGGCTCTGGACGGGCCATGACGCCGGAGGCGCCGTCGTCCGCGTCTTCGCCGATCTCGGGCTGCTCGAGTACGACCCGGCGGCGAGTCGGCTCCCGTGGTGACGGGGTAGCCACGACGCCATGACCCCCGTGCGCTACTTCTTCGGTGCCTCCCAGGAGCACTTCCCGCCCGAGGACCTCCTCCAGCAGGCGATGTCGGCGGCCACCGCCGGGTTCGACGGCATCTCGACCTCCGACCACCTGCAGCCCTGGTGGGAGGGCGGGGAGTCGGCGCACTGCTGGGTGTGGATGGGCGCGGCCGCGCAGGCGGTCGAGGGCCTGCCGATCGGCACCGGCGTCACGCCGACCGCGGCGCGCTACCACCCGGCGCTGATCGCGCAGGCGTGGGCGACGCTGGAGCGGATGTACCCCGGCCGCTCGTTCCTGGGGATCGGCTCGGGCGAGGCGCTCAACGAGATCCCGATCGGCGACGACTGGCCGTCCCCGGCCGGCCAGATCGCCCGCATGGACGAGGCCCTCGGCTTCATCGACCGCCTGTGGAAGGGCGAGACGATCACCGAGGAGGGCGAGTACTACACGCTGCGCGACTGCAAGCTGCACACGCTTCCGCAGCGCCGGCCGCCGATCTACGTCTCGGCGTTCGGGCCCCAGGCGGCCCGCGTGGCCGGGCGCTGGGGGGACGGGCTGTGGACGCTGCCCGATCCCGAGAAGACGCCCGAGGTGATCGACGCCTACCGCGAGGCGCGCCGGGAGGCCGGCCGCGAGGGCGACGGCGAGATCCTCTTCCAGGCGCTGTGGTCGTGGGCCGAGACCGACGAGGCGGCGCTCGACGCCGTGAAGATCTGGAAGGGCTCGCAGCGCCCCGGGATCTACCTCGAGCCGACCTACAAGCCCGACGAGGTGCTGGCCAAGGGCGAGGACGAGATCTCCGACGAGGAGCTCGCGTCGAGCGCGATCGTCGGCGCCGACCCGGACCTCCACGTCAGCCGGCTGCGCGAGCTCGAGGCGCTCGGGCCGACGATCATCGTGCTCCAGAACAACTCGGGCGCCGACCCGCATGGGGCCATCCGGACCTACGGGGAGAAGGTCCTGCCGGCGCTACGCTCCTGACCTTCGTGCTCTCCTTCCCTCGCACCCTCAACGAGAAGGCCGCGCGGACGGTGGCCGGCGTCGTCATGATCGCCGGCGTCGTGATCCTCGCCACGGGCTGGTTCTGGCTGCTCGTGCCGGTCGCCTACGGGTTCGCGGCGCGGGTCCTGGCCGGCCCGACGTTCTCGCCGCTCGCGCAGTTCGCCACCCGCGTGGCGGCCCCGCGGCTGGGCGCGCCGAAGATGGTCTCCGGGCCGCCCAAGCGGTTCGCCCAGGGCCTGGGCTTCGTGATGACGACCGCCGCCGCCGTGCTGGCGCTCGGCTTCGAGGCGACCGGCGCCGCGACCGTCCTGGTGGCGTTCCTGATCGTCGCCGCCGGCCTGGAGTCGCTGCTCGCCTTCTGCCTCGGCTGCAAGATCTTCGGGCTGCTGATGCGGGCGGGGGTCGTGCCCGACGAGGTCTGCGCGGAGTGCGCGGACATCTGGTCGCGCCCCGGCATGGCGCGGGCGCGTCCGTGAGCACGGTCGAGCAGCAGCCGGCCGTCGAGACGCTGCGGGCGATCGAGCGGCGCGTGCTGTGGCTCGCGGTCGCGATGGTCCACCACGCGTCGCGGGTACGGGAGTCGCGCTCGGGGATCAAGGTCGGCGGCCACCAGGCCTCGAGCGCCTCGATGGTCTCGCTGATGACCGCGCTGTGGTTCGGCTTCCTGGAGCCGCCCGACCGCGTCTCGGTCAAGCCGCACGCGTCGCCCGTCCTGCACGCGATCAACTTCCTGCTCGGGCGGCTCGACGGCAAGTGGCTGCCGACGTTGCGCGAGTTCGGCGGGCTGCAGTCCTACCCGTCGCGCGCCAAGGACCCGGATCCGGTCGACTACTCCACCGGCTCGGTCGGGCTGGGCGCCACGGCGCCGATCTGGGGCGCGCTCGCCCACCGCTACGTGGCCGGGCACTTCGACGTCCCGGTCGGCGGCCGCCAGATCGCGCTGATCGGCGACGCCGAGCTCGACGAGGGCGCGTGCTGGGAGGCGATCGTCGACCCGATGGTCGCCCACCTCGGCGAGGTCATGTGGATCGTCGACCTCAACCGGCAGTCGCTCGACCGGGTCGTGCCCGACATCGCCGCCGGGCGGCTCGCCGGGATGTTCGAGGCGGCCGGCTGGCACGTCGAGACCGTCAAGTACGGCAGCCGGCTCGCCCAGCACCCGGCGCTGTGCGACCGCATCGACGCGATGCCCAACGCGGAGTACCAGCGGCTGCTGCGCGTGCACGAGCCGGGGGAGGTGCGCCGGCGGCTCGAGGTCCCGCTCTACGACGTCGCCGACGAGGAGCTGCTGCCGCTGGTGCGCGACCTGGGCGGCCACGACCCCGAGGCGCTGCTCGCCGCCTACCGGCGCGCCGATGCGGTGCGCGATCGGCCGTCCGTCGTCTTCGCCTACACGATCAAGGGCTGGTCGCTGCCCACGGAGGGCCACCCGGCCAACCACTCGGCGCTGCTGGCCGCGCCGCAGGTGCGCCAGCTGGCCGAGGCGCTCGGCGCCGACTTCGACGATCCCTGGGTCGGACTCGCGCCCGGGTCGCCGGAGGCGACGCTGTGCGAGGAGGTCGGGCGCCGGCTGGGGCACCCGGAGCCGAAGTTCGTCGCCGACGCGCCCGCCGTCCCGGACGACCTGGGGCGCGACCACGGGACCGGGCGCGCCTCCACCCAGCAGGCGCTGGGGCGGTTCTTCGCCGACCTGCACCGCGAGGCGCCCGACGTGGCCGCCCGGGTGGTCACCGTGTCGCCGGACGTCGGGACGTCGACCAACCTCGGCGGCTGGATCAACCGCGCCGGGATCTGGGCGCCGGGCGAGCGCATCGACTGGTTCGCCGACGACACCGACACGCTGGTGCGCTGGCGCGAGACCGACCACGGCCAGCACATCGAGCTGGGGATCGCCGAGGTCAACCTCGTCGGCCTGCTCGGCGAGCTGGGCGCGACGTGGTCACGCCAGGGCCAGCCGCTGCTGCCGGTGGGGACGATCTACGACCCGTTCGTCGCGCGGGCGCTGGAGCCGTGGTCGTTCGGGATCTACGCCGGGGGCCAGTCGATCCTCGTCGGCACGCCGAGCGGCGTGACGCTCGGGCCCGAGGGCGGCGCGCACCAGTCGGTGACGACGCCGTCGATCGGCATCGAGCAGCCGGGCTGCGTGGCCTGGGAGCCGGCGTTCGCTCAGGACCTCGAGTGGACGTTCCTGCACGCGTTGTCGCGGCTCGGGCGCGCCGACGGCACCAGCGCGTACTTCCGGCTCTCCACGCGGCCGGTCGAGCAGGCGCTCGCGGCGCTGCCGGCGGATGCCTCCGGTCGAGCCGCGCGGCGGCGCGACGTGCTGGCCGGCGGCTACAAGCTGCGCGACGGGGGCGACGGCGCGCGACTGTGCATCGTCGCCATGGGCGCGATGGTGCCCGAGGCGTGCGCGGCGGCCGACGCGCTGGCCGACGAGGCGGGCGTGGCGGCCGACGTCGTCTGCGTGACGAGCGCCGACCTCCTGTTCCGCGCCTTCCAGGCCCGCGCCGGGCTGGGGGACGGGGACCCGGCCGTCCTCGACCGGCTCTTCGACCGTCCGCTGCCGCTGGTCACGGTGCTCGACGGCCACCCGCATACGCTGGCCTTCCTGGCGTCCGTGCGCGCCGTCCCCGTCGCCTGCCTGGGCGTCCAGCGCTTCGGCCAGTCCGGGGACATCGCCGAGCTCTACGAGCACCACCAGATCGACGCCGAGTCGGTGCTCGGCGCCGCTCTGGATCTGCTCGACCTCTAGGAGATTCGAGACCGCCGGTTACAGGTTCCAGTCGTCAGCGAGCCCTAGAACGGTTCCTTCTACATCGAAGTACTGCCCTCGTGCGCTCAGATACAAGTCCTCGATAAGTTTTTCGTGGCTCGTATAGAAATCACCTTCCTCGGTGATGAAGTCGTAGACACTGAGACCGCGCTCATTTAGGACGCGTAGCGCGTAAGGGTGTTGACCCTGCGGTCGCGAGCTGGTGACAATAACCTGGCCGTGGTCGCCTCTGAGGACGAAGCCCTCGCCCTCCATGTCCCATCCGACCCGACCTTCTCTCGTGCGCTTGACGAGACGCGCCAAAAAGTCGAAGATCAGCGCTTCTTGTCGGTCGTCATCCATGCTGATTGTCTTGCGTAGGGATAGGACGCGAGGCCCGCGCGGTTTGGGAGGAGTCAACCGCCATTGTGGCCCCCGATATTTAGCGCTGGTCTGTAGAGGTACGGAACGACGTAGAGATCATTAGCTTGCGGGGCGAGAAAGGCCACACCAATCAAGGCGTCCGTGATCTCCCGTGCCTCGTCTTCAGGTGTCCTCCACGCCTCAGCCAACTGCTCGAAAGAGAAGACGGCGGAGGGCGCACCTTCGAGCGCTCGCACGAACTCTTTGAGCTTGGGCGACTCAGCGTAGAGAGTCTGGTGGACACGAGTACGCGAAACCTCGGCAAGAGCGTCTCTGAAAGCTGCTGAGCCGAAAAGCCGGCCGTCGCTCGGTGGGGGCTGCCCCAGTTCGTGGCGTTTCAGTTGGGCATCGCGGAGCGCGGTCATGAAGTGAATGACTTCGCGTGGCGCGGTGTTACCGTGGGCGTCGCGTGTTCGAGAAACAATCCACTCGAGGCTCGGTAGAGGGGTGCTTCCCCCGCTAACCTCCTTGGGAAAGATCCGGTAGAAAAGTGACTCGCGGGAAGCCATCGTTTCGAGGACAGCCGATGGTTCTACTTCGTAGAACTGTGCTACGGCTGCATTCTCCAGGAGTCGCCGCATTATCAGGTCGAGCATCGAATCTCTCGACCAGGAAATCGTCTCCGTCCGGACGACATGACTCGCCTCGCGAAAACCGGAATCGGTCACGCGCGACCATATGTCGGTCCTCAAGAAGATTTTAAGTCGTATACGCGGATGTCCCTGGAAGTCGAGATAGACGCGCATGAGAGCACGTAGAGCTTCCCGCTCGACTGACGAGTCCTCGAAAGCTACATCCAAGCGGTCAAGTGCAAGCCAAACGGATAAGCCAGCCGCATCGAGCGCCCTATTGGCATCTCGGGTGGTCGCGTTTACGCGCGTGGCGGCCTCAAGAGCTCCGGCCTGAGTCGCCTCGCGCAGACTGAGCTTGGCGGTGGCGCCAAGCGCGCCCGTGAGCGGATCAGTCGTTACGCCACCCTCGATGCTCTCTACCCGCTTGAAGCGAGAGGCGAATTGGCGAGCGCTACGGAGGACGCCCTCCAGACCAGATCCGGTAATTAGATTGAGCCGTTCAAGTTCGGACTGCACCCGGCGAGCTTCTTCGGTCTCAATGCGTTCGTCGGAGAGGACCTCCGCCGCCAAGCAGACGAAGTACGCTCGCCACAGAGCGCGCCATTCGCCCTCCGTCTCCGGCGGATCGGCCAGAATCTCCGCGAAGGCGGGTAATCCTTGCGGTCTCTCCGCTGCCCGAACGATCACGCGGTTGTTGGAGAGGATGGCTGCGTGCTGCAGGAGCAGTAGGTAGATAGCGCTTTTCCCGGCACCCTTTTGCCCGTAGACGATGTCCACCTCGCCTGCGACGATCCGCCGCCACTGACTGGTCTCGACGAAGTAGGCGGCCAAGCGATCGAGTTCCTGCTCAGCGACGCGCTGGCCGAAGGACAGGTCCTGAAGTACCTCTTGGGGAGCGCGCACACTCACATACTGCCGCAAGCACGCCCCTTGCACCTCTCGTCCTCGCTACTAGCCGATCAGCCCGCTCGACCGGGCGGCGCTGACCGTCTCGCGCAGCGTGGCGTCGGCCGGGTGGCGCGGCTTCCAGTCGAGCGCCTGGCGCACGCGGCTGGTGTCCATGATCACCGGCTCGCGCACCGCGTTGATCCACTGCGCCTGCGCGGGCAGCGGGAGGCGCGCGACGAGGTCGGCGGTGATGTCGACCGCGCGGTCGGGCACCGGGACGCTGTACCAGCCGAGCTCCTTGGCGAGGTCGGAGAGCGTGATCGTGCCCTCGCCGGCCAGGTTGTAGGTCCCCGGCTTGCCGTTGCCCAGGACCGCGGCGAGCAGCGCCTGCGCCACGTCGTCGTGGTGGACGAGCTGGAACGGCACCCCCGGGTCGGGGATCACCGGCTTGACCAGCGGGACCGCGCCGAGCGCGGTGCGCAGGACGGACGGCAGCTTGTCGGCGGCCTGGACGTAGGGGATCTCCTCGAGCAGCGCCGGCGCGTCCGGGCCGGCGACGATCGACGGGCGGAAGACGTAGACGTCCTTGCCCGAGCCCTTGAACGCCTGCTCGAGCGTGTTCTCGAGCTCGGCCTTCTGCGCGGAGTAGTAGTGGCTCTCGGTGCCGCGCGGCTCGACGTTCTCGGTCAGCGGCTGCGGGTTGTCGGCGTGGAAGCCGTAGGCCGCGACGCTCGACGTGTAGACGAAGCGCTTCGGCTTGGCGGCCTTGGCCACCGCTTCGAAGACGGTGGAGGAGCCGTTGAGGTTGACCTCGCGGGTCTCGGCGAGGTCGCCGACGATGATGAACGCGAGGTGGACGACGACGTCGGCGTCCTGGACCAGGGCGTCGACCGCCTCCCGGTCCAGGATGTCGCCCTGGCGGTATTCGGTCTTGCGGACGCCGAGGCTCGCCGGGTCAAAGGGCGAGCGCGCCATCCCGAGGACGCGCCCGACGCGCGGCTCCTGGTCGAGGGCGCGGAGGAAGGCTTTGCCGATGTCCCCGGTGGGTCCGGTGACGGCGACGGTGAGATTGCTGGCTGGAGGCATGGCTGTTGCCGTTACCCAGTCGCGGCCTCCTCGTAGCCCGGTTCGCCCGGCAAGACGACGCGTGCGACCTCGCCCTCCATGACCACCTGGGGCTCGACGGGCTTGACCTCGCGGCCCTGGGCCCACGCGAGCAGCTCGTTTGCCGTGGCGAAGTGGCTGAGCTGCTCGAGGTGCTTGATCGTCGGGAAGACGAGGAGAAGCTTCTCTTGCGCGTACTGGGTCAGCGCGTCCTGCGGCGTGAAGAAGCGGAGGTCGACGCACTCGTTTCCGTCGGGCCGTGGCTGGGCGTCGTCCGGGAGGGCCGCGAGGAAGAAGTGCGTGTCGAAGCGGATCTTCACCTGCGCCGGGGTGATCCAACGGCTGAACTTGATCAGGGCGTCCGGGTCGGGGAGGCGGACGTTGGCCTCCTCGTCGACCTCGCGGACGCCCGCCTGGCGGTGCGCGCGGTCGCCCTCGCCCTCGTGCGCGTCGACCGCGCCGCCCGGGAACACCCACGCGCCGCCCATGAAGCGCTGCGCGGGGTTGCGCTCGACCAGCAGCACCTCCAGCGTGGCGTCGCCGCCGCGGAGGACGATGACCGTGGCCGCCTGGCGCGGCGTGGCGGGTGGCGTTGTCGTGTCCGCGAGCTCCTCGCCCGGACCGGGTCGGTCGACCTCCATGGGAGGGAAGCTACCCTCCGAGGACATGTCGACTGCCACCTCCCAGAAGTGGATCTGCGAATCCTGCGGGTTCATCTACGACCCTGCCGACGGCGACCCTGACGGCGGCATCCCGGCCGGCACGGCCTTCGAGGCCATCCCCGACGACTGGTTCTGCCCGGTCTGCGGGGCGCGCAAGAGCGACTTCGAGCCGTACGAGGACTAGGCCGGCCGCGCGCGCCTCGCCCGCGCCGGCCCCTCTGGCGCGCCCTCGGCCCGCGCCGGCCCCTTCTGGCGCGCCCTCGGCCCGCGCCGGCCCCTTCTGGCGCGCCCTCGGCCCGCGCCGGCCCCTTTGGCGCGCCCTCTTCGGCCAACTGCTTCTGGTGAAGGAGGGGGAGGTTTTTCGCGCGTCTTTGTAACGCGTGTGTGACGTTTCTGGCTCTTGGGCGGCGTTGCGGGTTGGAGGCGGGATGGTGGCGGGTGTGTCGCGCCTTCGATCCTCCCTTGGCGGCGCTTCGGGCGGCGGAAGGAGGGTTGAGGGCGCTATAGCGCCCTGGATCCTCCTCTGGTGCAGTTGTGAGTGACCGAAGGAGGGTTGAGGGCGTCGAGGTCGTGTCTCGTGGGCAGCTTCTCGCGGCCGGCCTGAGCCCCGACGCGATCAAGCACCGCCTCAACACGGGTCGGCTGCATCTCCTTCACCGAGGGGTGTACGCCGTAGGCAATGTGGGGCTGACGCAAAGTGCCAGCGACTTGGCCGCCGTCCTCGCCTGCGGGCCGGCCGCCGTCCTGAGCCACCGCAGTGCTGCCGCCGTGTGGGAGCTGCTGCCGCCACCGGATCAGCCGGAGGTCACCGTCCCGAGTCGGCGACGGGTCGTGCGCCCCGGGATCACGGTCCACCGCGCCGACGAGCTCCCGGGACGAGACGTCCGCATGCGCGATGGGATCCCGGTCACCGCCCCCGAGAGGACGATCCTCGATCTCGCGGCCACCCGGGACCTCGACCGGGCGCTCAACGAAGCCCTGCTCAGGCGCCTCGTGAACCCGGCCACCCTCCTCACCCGAGCAGTTGGCCGCCCCGGAGCCCGCGCCATCCGGAGCCTCCTCGACCAAGGCCCGACCCCGACGCGCTCAGACCCGGAGCGCCGGTTCTTCCAGCTCGTCGACCGCGCCGCCCTTCCGCGGCCCCGGACGAACGTCCGCGTCGAAGGCCGCGAGGTCGACGCGCTGTGGGCCGAGCAACGCGTCGTCGTCGAGGTCGACGGCTTCGCGTTCCACTCCGGCCGCGCCGCGTTCGAGCGCGACCGCCGGCGCGACGCCGAGCTGCAGGCGGCCGGGTACCGCGTCCTCCGCTTCACATGGCGCCAGATCACCGGACGGCCTGAGGCCGTGATCGCGCAGCTCGCCGCTACCTTGCGCGCGTGACCGTCGTCGGCCTCGACCACGTGCAGATCGCCGCGCCGCCGGGGTGCGAGGCGGAGGCGCGGGCGTTCTACGGAGAGCTGCTCGGGCTGGCGGAGATCGAGAAGCCCGAGCCACTGCGGGCGCGCGGCGGCGTCTGGTTCGCGGTCGGGGAGCAGCAGCTGCACATCGGCGTCGAGGACCCGTTCGCGCCGGCGCGCAAAGCGCATCCGGCGCTGCGCGTCGAGCCGGGCGCGCTCGAGGCGCTCGCCGAGCGGCTCACCGCGGCCGGCGTGGCCGTCGCGTGGGACGAGGCGATCCCCGGCGTCCGGCGGTTCTACGCCGAAGACGCCTGGGGCAACCGGCTCGAGCTGCTCGCGTAGCGTCAGGCCGCGACGGGCAGCTCGGCCGCCCCGCAGACCTCGACGATCGCCGCGGCGGTGATCTCCACCAGCCGGCGCAGCTCGCCCTCCTCGATGGCCAGCGGCGGCATGAGGACGACGACGTCGCCGAGCGGGCGGACGATCGCGCCGCGGCGGCGGGCGGCGAGCGTGACCTGATGGCCGAGCCGCTCCTCCGGCGGCGCGAAGCCGCCGAGGTCGATCCCGGTCATCGTCCCGCGCCGGCGGATCTCCGCGACCGGGGCGAGCGGCGCGACGAGCGAGTCGAGCAGCTCGCCGAGCAGGGCGATCTTGGGCGCCAGCCGCTCCAGCGTGCGCTCGGATTCGAAGACGTCGAGCGTCGCGAGCGCGGCGGCGCAGGCGAGCGGGTTGCCGGTGTAGGTGTGGCCGTGGAAGAAGGTCCTGGCCTCCGACGGCTCGCCGAGGAAGGACTCGTAGACGGCCTCGGTGGTGAGCGTCGCCGCCAGCGGCAGGTAGCCGCCGGTGATCCCCTTGGCGACGCACAGCAGGTCCGGGGACACGCCCTCCTGCTGGCACGCGAACATCGTCCCGGTGCGGCCGAAGCCGGTCGCGACCTCGTCGCAGATCAGCAGCACGCCGAACTCGTCGCACAGGTCGCGCACCGCGCGCAGGTAGCCGGGGGGATGGACGATCATGCCGGCGGCGCCCTGCACCAGCGGCTCCAGCATCACCGCGGCGACCTTCTCGCCGTGGGCCTCCAGCAGCGCCCGCATGTGCGCGACGTCGCCCGGCTCGGCGTGCCACGCGTCGAAGAGCAGCGGCCGGAAGAGCGAGTGGAAGAGCTCGATCCCGCCGACCGAGACGGAGCCGATCGTGTCGCCGTGGTAGGCGTCGCGCAGGCAGATGAAGCCCGTGCGCTCCCGCTCGCCGCGATGCTGGAAGTGCTGGAACGCCATCTTCAGGGCGACTTCGGCGGCCGTCGAGCCGTTGTCGGAGTAGAACACGCGGTTCAGGCCGGCGGGCGCGATGTCGATCAGCCGCTCGGCGAGCTGGACGGCCCCCGGGTGCGACAGGCCGAGCATCGTCGAGTGCGCGACGCGGTCGAGCTGCGCGCGGATCGCTGCGTCGATGACCGGGTGGCGATGGCCGTGGACCGTGCACCAGAGCGAGGACACGCCGTCGATGTAGGCGCGGCCGTCCGTGTCGTAGAGCGTGGTTCCCTCGCCGCGCTCGATCATCACCGGCGGCTCCGCCGCCCACGCCCGCTGCTGGGTGAACGGATGCCAGACGTGGGCGCGGTCGGCGGCGGCGAGGGCGGCGGTGTCCATGACGGCGAAGTCAAGCGCGCGGGGCGGTCGGAACCGCGCGGCGCCTACCCTGGGGGCGATGGCCGCCCCGACCGCCGCCGCGTCCCCCGACGCGACCGACGCCGCCGCCGCGCCGCCGCGCGGTTCCCGCGGCAGCGAGCGGCGCCAGATCCCGCCGCTCGGGCTCCTCGTCTTCGTGGTCGGGATGTCGACGCTCGGCGCCGAGATCGCCGCGGCCCGCCTGATGGCGCCGTTCTTCGGCGCCTCGACGATCATCTGGGCCAACACGATCGCCATCGTGCTGGTCTCGCTGTCGATCGGCTACTGGTTCGGCGGCCGGCTCGCCGACCGCCACCCCCACCTCCGCGGCCTCTGCACGCTGGTCCTGATCGCCGCGGTCCTCCTCGGACTGGTCCCGTTCGTCGCCGACCCGCTCCTGCGCGCCAGCGTGCGCGCCTTCGACGACATCGCGATCGGCGCCTTCGTCGGCTCGCTGATCGGCGTGCTCTGCCTGGTCGCGGTCCCGGTCCTGATGCTCGGCGCGGTGTCGCCGTGGGCGATCCGCCTGCGGGTCCGGCGGCTGGAGGAGTCGGGGGAGACGGCGGGGCGGCTGTACGCGATCTCGACCGTCGGCTCGCTCGTCGGCACCTTCCTGGCCGCCCTGCTGCTGATCCCGCTGGCCGGCACCCAGCGGACGTTCCTGACCTTCGCCGTCCTGCTGGCGCTCACGGCGGCGCCGGGCGTCGGGCGGCGGGCGGCGTTCCTCGTCCCGCTGCTCGCGGCCGCGGCGCTGGCGCTGCCCGTCGGCGTGGTCAAGGGGGAGGGCGACGGCCGCGTCATCTACGAGGCCGAGACCACGCAGCAGTACGCTCGCGTGGTTGAGACGCGCGACGGCACCCGCCGCCTCGAGCTCAACGAGGGTCGGGCCATCCACTCGATCTACCGCCCGGGCGGCGGGACCCCCGGCAACTACTGGGACGGCGTGCTGGTCGAGCCGATCGCCTCGCTCGGCCGCCCGCCGCGGTCGCTGGCGGTGCTGGGCAACGGGGCCGGGACGACGGCCGAGACCTACGGCCGCTACTTCCCGGCGACGGCGGTCGACGGCGTCGAGATCGACGGCGAGCTGACCGAGATCGGCCGCCGCTACTTCGGGCTGCGCGACCGGCCGGGCCTGCGGCTCTTCGCCGAGGACGCGCGGCCGTTCCTGGAGCGCAGCGACCGGCGCTACGAGGCGATCCTCGTCGACGCCTACCGCCAGCCCTACATCCCGTTCTACCTGACGACGCGCGAGTTCTTCCGGCTCGTCCGCGAGCGGCTGGCGCCGGGCGGGATGCTGGTGATCAACGTCGGCCACCCGGAGGGCTCGGACCGGCTCGAGCAGGTCCTCTCGGCGACGCTGGCCACCGAGTTCGAGCACGTCGCGCGCGACCCGATCAAGGCGGTCAACACGCTGCTGCTGGCCTCGCGCGAGCCGATCTCGGGGGCACGGCTGGCCGCAGCCGCGCCCGGGCTGCCGCGCGAGATCGCGCCGCTGGCCCGCGCCGCCGCCGCGCGGATCGCGCCGCCGCTGCGCGGCGGGACCGTCTACACCGACGACCGCGCCCCGGTCGAGTGGCTCATCGACGAGTCGATCGTCAGCTACGCCGCCGGCGGCGGCGAGTGAACGACGAGATCCATCAGCAGGCCGTCGCGCCAGGTGCCGTCCGGCGCCAGCTCGTGTGAGCGCAGGATCCCCACCGGCTCGAAGCCGACCGCGCGGTAGGCCCGGATCGCCCGCTCGTTGGCCGCCGACGGGTCGATCGTGAAGCAGTGGTGACCGCGGCCGGCGTAGTGGCGGATCAGCAGGCGCAGCGCCTCGGTCGCGTAGCCGCGGCCGTGCAGCCGGGTCGTGAGGAAGAGGTCGAAGGCCACCTGCGGGTACTCCGGATCGGCCTCCTCGGAGACGAGGACCCAGCCGGCCACCGCGTCCTCGACCACGATGGCCAGGCCCTCGCGGGCCTCGGCGCGGATCCGGGCGAGGTCGAAGCGCGGCCACCAGGCGGCGACCTCGGGCTCGGCGAGGATGCCGGCCAGCGCGGGGGCGTCGTCGGGCGTCGCCGGCCGCAGGAGGACGCGCTCGCCGCGGAGGGTCGGGAGCGCGGAGGTGGCGGTCTCGAGCCAGCGGTCCAGCGGCAGCGCGCCGCCCGCCCGCGCCAGCAGCTCCGGCGTGCCGGCGGCGAGGCGGGGGAGGGTCGTGACCTCGACGTCGCCCAGCCGCGCGATCGTCTCGGCGTTCGAGCGCTCCATGACGTCGGGCTGCTCGGGCCAGGGCGTGAGCACCACGCCGGCGACCGCGAGCCCGGCGGCGCGGGCGGCCTCCAGCGTGAGCAGCGTGTGGTTGATGGTCCCGAGCCCGGGCCGCGCCGCGACGACGAGCGGCAGCCCCAGCGCGGCGGCGAGATCGCGGACGCTGTGCTCCTCGGTCAGCGGGACGAGCAGCCCGCCGACGCCCTCGGCCACCACCACGCCCGCCGGGGGGACGGCGGCGACGAGCGCGTCGAGGTCGAGCGGGGTGCCCGCCAGCGCGGCCGCCAGGTGCGGGGAGACCGGCGGCCCGAAGGTGTGCGGCGCGACTGCGTCGGACGACGTCCCGGCGGCGGCGGCCAGCAGCTCGTGGTCGCGCGGCCAGTCCGGATCGGGCGGGTCGTCAAGGCCGGTGACGGCCGGCTTGAACGCCGCGACGTCCTCCCCGCGCGCCCGCAGCGCGGCGGCGATCGCCCCGGCGACCACGGTCTTGCCGACGCCGGTGTCCGTCCCGGTGACGAAGAGCCCGCGCACGGCCGCGGTCAGCGGCGCTCGGCCATCACGCCGCGCGCGGCAACGGGGACCGGCCCGCCGCGGCGACCGGCAGCCCGGCGCCCGGCCGGAACCCGGCGCGCAGCGCCGCGCGCCCGAGCGTCCGCGCGGCCTCGCGCAGCTCGCCGCGCCCGTGCGACGCCATGACGGTGAGCCGCAGGCGCGAGGTGCCCTCGGGGACGGTGGGCGGGCGGATCGCCTGGGCGAAGACCCCGCCCTCGAGCGCCTCGGCCGCGACCCGTACCGCCAGGTCGGCGGGGCCGATGACCAGCGGCACGATCTGCGTGGTCGACCCGGCCACCTCGAAGCCCTCGCGCGCGAGCTCGTCGCGCAGCACCCGCGCGTTGGCCTGCAGCTTCTCGACCCGGCCGGGCTGCTCGGCGAGCAGCTCCAGCGCGGCGAGCGCGGCCGCCGCGGCGGCCGGCGGCAGGCCGGTCGAGAAGATCAGCGAGCGCGCCGAGTTGACGAGGAAGCGCCGCATGGTCGCGCTGCAGCAGACGAAGGCGCCGTAGGCGCCCAGCGCCTTGCCGAGGGTGCCGACGAGCACGTCGATCTCCCCCTCCAGCCCCGCCTCGGCGACGGCGCCGCGGCCGCCGGGCCCGACGGCGCCGGTTCCGTGGGCGTCGTCGACCATCACGCGGACCCCGAACTCCCGCGCGAGCGCGACGATCTCGGCCAGCGGCGCGACGTCGCCGTCCATCGAGAAGACGCCGTCGGTGACGATCAGCGCGCCGCGGCCCTCGGCGCGGCGCAGCCCCCACGCGAGGTGGTCGACGTCGCCGTGCTCGTACACGAAGGTCTCCGCACCGGCCAGCCGGCAGCCGTCGATGATCGAGGCGTGGTTGAGCGCGTCGGAGAAGACGACCTCGCCGCGCCGCGCGAGCGCCGGGACGAGCCCGGTGTTGGCCAGGTAGCCGGAGCCGAACAGCAGCGCGGCCTCCGTGCCCTTGAACGCGGCGAGCTTCGCCTCCAGCCGCTCGTGCAGCGACATGTTGCCGGAGACCAGCCGCGAGGACCCCGCGCCGGCGCCCCAGCGCATCGCCGCGTCGGCCGCCGCCTCGCGGACCCGGGGATGGTCGGCCAGGCCCAGGTAGTTGTTCGAGCACAGCAGCAGGACGGGCTGGCCGTCGAGCACGACCCGCGGGCCCTGCGGCCCGGCGACCACGCGCATGCGCCGCGTGAGGCCGAGCTCCGCCAGCTCGTCCAGCCGCTCCTGGAGGTCGATCACGGCTAGGCCGCGGCGAGGCCGCGGTTCGGGGCGCCGTCCGGCCGCGGCGGCACCGAGCGCTTCGCCCGGTAGCGCAGCTGCGACGACGGATCCCACAGCGTCACCTCGAGCCCGCCGCCGCCAGGCGCGCCGGCGAGGAACTCGTCGACGACGTCGGGCGTCTCGCCCTCCAGCCAGCCGGAGCGGTTGTCGGGCCGCGGGCGCGCGCCGTTGTCGGGCTGGCGCGCCACGTTGAGCCCGAGCTCCTCGAACATCGCGCGGTCCTCGTCGGGCGTGTTGCCGAGCGTCGTCAGGAAGTTGCCCATCATGACGCCGTTGACGCCGGCCTCGACGGCCAGCTTCTGCAGCTCGGCGATGTTCTCCACCCGCCCGCCGCACAGGCGCAGGAGGGCGCCCGGCAGGATCAGCCGGAAGATCGCCACCCACTTGACGGCCTCCCACGGGTCCATGTACTCGCGGTCCCCGAACTTCGTGCCGGGGCGCGGGTTGAGCAGGTTGATCGGGACGCTCGTCGGGTCGATCTCCGCGAGCTGGAAGGCCATCTCGACCCGCTGCTCGCGCGACTCGCCGAGGTTGAGGATCCCGCCCACGCAGGTCTCCAGCCCCGCCTCGCGCACCGCCTCGATGGTCCGCAGGCGCCCCTCGTAGCGGACCGTGGTCGAGACCTCGTCGTAGTAGGAACGCGCCGTCTCGACGTTGTGGTGGACGCGCTGGATCCCCGCCTCGCGCAGCGCCTTCGCGCGCCCCGTGCTCATGTGCCCGATCGACGCGCAGCGCTTGAGGTTCGTGTGCTCGGCCACCAGGCGTGCGCCATCGAGGATCTTCTCGAAGTCGCGCTTGGAGAGGCCCTGGCCCTGAGTCACCATGCAGAAGCGGTGGGCCCCGGCGGCCTCGGCGGCGCGCGCGTGCTCGAGGATCTGCTCGGGCTCCATCATCGCGTGCAGCGGCGTCTCGGCCTCGGCGAAGCGCGACTGGGCGCAGAACCCGCAGTCCTCCGCGCAGCCGCCGGACTTCGCGTTGACCAGCGAGCAGAGGTCCGTCGAGTCGCCGAACCGCTCGACCCGCGCGTGCCAGGCGCGCTCGATCAGCGCCTCGATCTCGGCGTGGTCTTCGATCTCTCCGAGGCGGAGCGCCTCCTCACGGGTGATCAGCGGCGGCATGGGGCGAAAGCTACGGCCCGCCCCGCAGGGAGTTGTCCGCCCGCGTCCTTAGTTTCCCGGCCATGCCGCCGCTCATCTCCCCCGAGGAGGCCCTGGCCCTCGGGCGCCTGACCGACCGTGACGACATCGAGGCGCTGATCGAGCGCGCGTGGGCCGCCCGCGTCGAGCGCTTCGGCGACTCGACCGACATGTGCTCGCTGGTCAACGCCAAGTCCGGCGGCTGCGCCGAGGACTGCGGGTTCTGCGCGCAGTCGCGGTACGCGGAGGCCGAGACCCCGCTGCACGCGATGATGGAGCCCGAGCAGCTCCTCGAGCACGCGCGCGCCGCGGAGGCGGCCGGCGCCCACCGCTTCTGCATGGTCACCCAGGGCCAGGGGCTCTCCAAGCGCGACTTCCAGAAGATCCTCGACGGCGCCAAGCTCGTCGCCGAGCACACGAACCTCAAGCGGTGCGCGTCGGTGGGGCACATGTCGCCGGCGCGCGCGAAGGCGCTCAAGGAAGCCGGCATCCAGCGCGTCCACCACAACGTGGAGACGGCCGAGTCCTACTACCCCGAGGTGTCCTCGACCGTCCGCTCCGAGGGCCGGCTGCGGACCATCGACGCGGTCCGCGAGGCGGGCCTCGAGACCTGCGTCGGCGGGATTCTGAACCTCGGCGAGAGCCCAGACCAACGGGTCGAGATGGCCTTCGAGCTCGCGAACATCAATCCGACGAGCGTACCGATCAACCTCC
>DASVQH010000328.1:0-3861 GCA_036389195.1 Solirubrobacteraceae bacterium | reverse complement strand
CTCGGGCTCGGGCCCGACCGGCCGCGGCCGGCGGGGATCCTCGCCTTCTCGGGGTTCGTCCCGGTCGTGGACGGCTGGCAGCCGGATCTGGCGGGCCGCGCCGGCCTGCCGGTGTTCATCGCCCACGGCCGCCGCGACCCGATCATGGAGGTCGGCTTCGCCCGCCAGGCGCGCGAGCTGCTGGAGGGCGGCGGGCTCGACGTGGAGTACCACGAGTCCGACGCCGCGCACCACATCGATCCCGCGCACGTCCCGGCGGCGGTCGACTGGCTGGCACGGACGCTCCAGCTGCCGGCGCAGCCGGCCTGAGCGCGCCGGTCGTGCTGCGCGGCCGCCGACTTGCTTTGCTGTAGGCGATGTCGGATTCCCGCGGCGAGCTCGTCCACTGGCTCGGCATCGCCGACGCCAACTCCGCCGGGTTCGTCCACGGCGGCACGATCATGAAGCTGTGCGACGAGGCCGGCGCGCTCGCCGCGGTCAAGCACTCGCGCTGCCGCGTGGTGACGGCGGGGATGGACCGGATGACGTTCCTGGAGCGCGTCGAGGTCGGCGAGCTCCTGGTCCTGAAGGCGGCGGTCAACGCGGTGTGGCGCACGTCGATGGAGGTGGGCGTGCGCGTGGTCGCCGAACGCCCGCGCACCGGCGAGCGGCGCCACACCAACACCGCCTACCTGACCTTCGTGGCGCTCGACGACGACGGCCGCCCGACTTCCGTGACCCCGCTGGAGATCGATCCCGACGACGTGGACGGCCGCCGCCGCGAGCAGGACGCCCAGCTGCGGCGGCGCAACCGGCTCGCCGAGCGCGACGAGATCCGCGCCGCCCGGGAGAACGGCCGGACGTGAGCCCCGCGGCCGACGCGCCCGGCCTGGCCGCGCCGGCCGACGCGCTCGACGTGCTCGTCGAGCTGCTCTCCGAGGCCGACGCGGCCGAGCCGACCGACGACTTCCACTCGCGGCTGTGCGAGGCCATCTGTCGGCTGACGGCGATGCGCCGCGCGGTCATCTTCGTCCACGACTCCCCGCGCGGCGAGGTCCGCGCCGCCGGCGCGCACGGCATCGCGCTCGGCCTGTTCGCCGGCGCGCATCTGTCCCCGGCGTCGGCGGCGATCGTCCGCCGGGCGCTGGAGGAGGACCGCGTGATCGACGTCTCCGAGGAGGCGGTCGAGCGGGAGCTGCCCGAGCGGTTCCGCCCGCTGCTCGACGACGGGCTGCTGACCTGCACGCCGCTGGCCGCCGCCGGCCGCTGGTACGGCGTGGTGCTCGCCGATCGCGCGCCGGCCGCCGGGCCGCTGACCGACGGGCAGCGGCGGACGCTGTGGACGCTCGGCAAGATGTGCGCGCTGGCGGCCAGCGCGCGGATCGCCACCCGCCAGCACGAGCGCGCGCGGCGGCTGGGCGAGCGCCTCGACCTCGCGCGGGCGGTCCACGAGCGCGTCGTGCAGCGGCTGTTCGGGGTCTCGCTGGCGCTGTCGGCGGGCGGGGAGCTCGACGGCGCGGCGCGCGAGCGCTGCGCGGCCGAGCTGCAGGCCGCGCTGGGGGAGCTGCGCGCGACCGTGACCCGGCCGCCGTCACGGGCGCGGTTGGAGACGTCGCTGCGCGACGAGCTGCGGGTCCTCGCCGACCTGCACGCGGACCTGGTCCTGCGGATCGTCGCGGGCGAGGACGTCGCCGTCCCGCCCGCGCTGGAGCCGCTCGCCGTCGCGGATCGACGTCGCCCTGGCCGAGCCGGACGGCGCGTTCGTGCTCGAGGTGGTCAACGACGGCGTGCGCGGCCCGGCCGGCCCGGCGGGGATGGGCCTGCGGCTGGCCGCGTTCGAGGCCCTCGAGCACGGCGGGCTGGTCGAGTTCGGCCCGATCGGCGACGGCTGCTGGCGCGTGCGGCTGGCCGTGCCGCGTTGAGCCCGCCGCGCAAGCTGCGCGTGCTGGTGGTCGACGACCACGACGTCGTCCACTGGGGCTTCCGGCTGATGCTCGGCGAGCAGGGCTGGGTCGAGCGGTTCCTGGCCGCCCGGACCGGCGAGGAGGCGCTCGGGCTGGCCCGCCGCTACGAGCCGCACGTCGCGCTGGTCGACCTCTTCCTCGGCGCGGAGTCCGGGGCCGAGGTGTGCGCGCGGCTGCGCGCCGCCTCGCCGGTGACGCGCGTGCTGCTGATCTCCGGCGCCGGGCGGATCTCGGTGGCGGCGGCGCGCGCGGCGGGCGCCTCGGGCTTCGTCTCCAAGGACTGGGCGGCGCCCGACGTCGCGCGCGCGGTGCGGATGGTCGGGCTGGGGATGACGATCTTCGAGCCCGGCGAGGAGCCGGCCGTGCCCGCCGGGCTCTCCGAGCGCGAGCGCGAGGTGCTCGGCCTCGTCGCCACGGGCGCGACGAACCGCGAGATCGCCGAGCGGCTCTTCCTCTCGCCGCACACCGTCAAGGAGTACACGAGCGCGCTCTATCGCAAGCTCGAGGTCCGCAACCGCGCCGAGGCGGTCAGGCGCGCGCAGCGGCTGGGGCTGCTGGGCTGACCCGCGGCGCCCGCTCGCGGCGCCACACCAGATCGACGCCCTCGTCGGCCGGCGCCGGGGCCGGGTTGGGGGCCTCGCCGGCGTACTTGAAGCCGAGGCGGACCGCGACGGCGCGGCTCGCCGCGTTGGCGCGGTCGTGGCGGATCTCCACCGCGGCGACCTTCGGGTGGGCGAGCGCCGTCTCGGTCAGCAGGCCCGCCGCGCGGGTGGCGAGGCCCTGGCCGAGGAAGGCGGGACGCAGCCAGAAGCCGATCTCGACGACCCCGCCGCCGCGCGGCTGGGCGCCGCAGCCGCCGGCGATCCGCCCGCCGACGTGGATGCCGAAGTACGTGCCGCCGCCCGCCTCGCGGAGACGGTCCCACTCGGCGATCAGCTCGCGGCGGCCCTCGACCGTGCTTGGCTCCTCGTCGACCCAGCGTACCCACGGGCGCAGGTGCTCCACCGCCTCGTCGACCGCCTGCTGCATCGCCTCCGCGTCGGCCATGGTCCAGCGCCGGAGCACGAACCCGTCGCCCTCGATCCACGCAGGGAGTCGCATCGCTTGATGATCGCCGATCGTGCGACGCCATGTCGGCTCGGGCGCGCCATCCCCCCGCACGCGCCCCGCGCTCCCCCCGACCGGGGGGTGCGTGGTGCGCCGACCGCCGCGGCGGGCGGCGGCGGCGCGAGGGTGCGCCGCGATGCGGACCGCGCTGCTCTTCCCCGGCCAGGGCTCCCACGTCCCCGGCATGGACGCCGGCGTCGCGGCGGCGCGCCCCGACCTCCTGGCCCTCGCCGCCGAGGCCGTCGGCGAGGACCCGTTCGCGCGCGCCGCCGAGGGCACGCGCTTCGCCCAGCCGGCCATCCTGTGCGCGAGCCTCGCCGCGCTCGCCGTCCACGACGGGCCGGCGCCCGCGGCCGTCGCCGGGCACTCGCTGGGCGAGCTCACCGCGCTCGTCGCGGCGCAGGCGATCGAGGAGCGCGACGCGGTCGCGCTCGTCGCGCTGCGCGGCCGGCTCATGCAGGCGGCCGCCGACTCGGCGCCCGCGCCGGGCGGCATGCTGGCGGTGCTCGGCCCGCTGGACGCCGCCGCGCTCGCGGCGCGCCACGGCGTCGCGGTCGCCAACGACAACGCACCCGGCCAGGTCGTCCTCTCGGGCGGGCAGGCGGCGCTGCGGCGCGCGGCGGCGGAGGCCCGCGCGGCGGGCGCGCGCGCCATCGCGCTCGGCGTGGCCGGCGCCTTCCACTCGCCGCACATGGCGCCGGCCGTCCCGGCCTGGACGGAGGCGGTGGCGCGGGCGGCGGTGCGGGCGCCGCGTCTGCCCGTCTACTCGTGCGTCACCGCGGCGCCGGTGGCCGCCGTCCCCGACGTGCGG
>DASVQH010000327.1:0-2039 GCA_036389195.1 Solirubrobacteraceae bacterium | reverse complement strand
CGGGCAGCGGCGCCGGGCGGCGCCCGGCGCGTGCTTCGAGCAGGCCGGCGAGCGCGGGGTCGCTGACGAACAGCGCGTCGTAGGGGTCCAGCGCGCCGGGCGGCAGGGCGAGCGCGGCCGCCGGATCGCGCAGCCAGGCCGCGCTCGGCACCGCGGCGGCCGCGGCGGCCTCGGCGGCCTCGGCGGCGCCCGCAAGTCCAGGTTCTGCGACGAGGAGGTCGGCGCCGGCGTCTCCGGCCGCGACCACGCGCGTGCAGGCCCGCAGCGACCGCTCCACCCGCGCCCCGGCCAGGACCGCGACCGTCAGATCCCGCAGGGCCGGCACGCCTGGGAGCATAGGTGCGGCGTGGACGCCGAGCACCTGATCCTCACGCGCTTCGCGGTCAAGGCGTCCGCCGGCGCGCCGCCCCACCCGGCCGAGTGGCTGGAGTACCGCCTGGCGCTGTTCGCCGCGTACTGCCTCCCCGGCCTCGCCGCCCAGACGGCGCACCGGTTCACCTGGCTGGTCTTCTGCGACGAGGCCACGCCGCGCTGGTGCCTGGATCGCCTCGCCCGCCACGCCGCCGACGCGCCCCAGCTGCGCGTCGCGCTCAGCTCCACGCGCCGCCCGGCCGTCGAGGACGTCCGCGCGCAGCTCTCCGGCGCGCCCGTCCTCGTGACCACCCGCATCGACTCCGACGACGGCTCGAGCACCGACCTGGTCGAGCGGATCGCCGCCTACGCGGAGCCGTTCGCGGCCACCGCCCACCCGAGCCTCGTCCTCAACTTCTCGCGCGGCTGCAAGCTCGACACGGCCACCGGCCGCGTCTTCGAGACGTTCCACCCGCAGAGCCCGCACCTGACCCTGTTCGAGCGGACCGGCCCCGGCCACCCGCCGCCGCTGACGATCCAGTCCGGCAACCACGGCCGCATCCAGGAGCGCCACCCGGTCCACCAGGACGCCGGCCCGCCGGCGTGGCTGCAGGTCGTGCACGGCGGGAACCTCTCCAACCACATCCACGAGACCGACGCCGAGATCGGCGCCGCCGCGCTGGACCGGTTCGCCGTCGACCCGCGCGCCGCCGCAGCGGTCCCGCCGCCGCCCGCGGCGCCCCAGCCCGACGACGCCGCCGCCCGCGGCGCTTTCCGCCAGGGGCTCGAGGACGCGCTGCTGCCCCGCGGCGCCGCCCGCTAGCGTTCCCGCGGTGCAGGGGCCCAAGCTCTCGGTGGTCGTGGTCGTCTACGACATGCCGCACCAGATCGTGCGCACCATCCGGTCGCTGTCGCCGGCGATGCAGCGCGGGATCACCGCCGACGAGTACGAGCTGCTCGTGGTCGACAACGGCTCGCCCGAGCCGATCGACCGCGCGGCGTGCGAGGCGTTCGGGGCGCGGATCCGCTGGTTCGACGTCCCCGATGCGACGTCCTCGCCCGCCCCGGCGGCGAACCTCGGCCTGCGCGAGGCGGCAGGCGGGATCGTCGGCGTGCTGATCGACGGGGCTCGGATGGCGTCGCCGGGCATGCTCGCCCACGCGCTGCTCGCCGCCCGCCTCCACGAGCGGCCGGTCATCTCGACCCTCAGCTACCACCTGGGGCGCCGCCCGCAGTACGTCTCGGCCGCCGCCGGCTACGACGAGGCCGCGGAGACCGCGCTGCTGGCCACGGTCGACTGGGAGGGCGACGGCTACCGGCTGTTCGACGTCGCCGTCCCCGGCCACGCGGCGTTCCACTGGTTCCGGCGGCCGTTCGAGTCCAACGCGGTCTTCATGCCGGCCGCCATGTGGGCGGAGCTCGGCGGCTTCGACGAGGGGTTCCGCTCCGACGGCGGCGGGCTGGTCAACCCCGACCTGTACGTGCGCGCCACGGAGCTGCCCGGGGCGCGCACGGTCTCGCTGCTCGGCGAGGCGACGTTCCATCAGGTCCACGGCGGCGTGAGCACCAACCGCGTGCTCGCCGAGTCGCCGCTGGAGGACTGGCACGAGGAGTACGAGGAGCTGCGCGGGCAGCGGTTCGCCGGCGCGGCGGACCCCATCCTGTGCGTCGGGACGCCTGCGCCGCAG
>DASVQH010000326.1:0-20240 GCA_036389195.1 Solirubrobacteraceae bacterium | reverse complement strand
CGCAGAGGAGCTGGTGGCCGCGCACGAGGTCCACCTCTCGATCGGTTCCCGTCAGACGCCGCTGCCGCAGCGGATCCTCGGCCGCGACCTCTTCGCCGTCCTCACGACCACCCGGCTGATCGACAAGACCGTCGACTCGCGCATCGGCACACGGATGCAGGCGAGGGGGGACACGCTCATCGGCTACAGCCCTCGCTCGATCCGGCGCCTCGGCGTGCGGCTTCGTCCGCGGACGACGGCGATCGAGGGGGCGACGGTGCGGTTCGCCGACCACTCCACGCTCGAGCCCGCCTCGGTGGTGTGGGCGACGGGCTTCGGTCGCGACCATTCGATCGTCCAGGCACCCGTGTTCGACGCGAGCGGCGCAGTGATCCACCGGCGCGGAGTGACCGACTCGCCGGGGCTCTACTTCCTCGGCATGCCGTGGCAGTACACGCGCGGCTCGGCGCTGCTCGGCTGGGTCAAGGACGACGCCGAGTACATCGCCGGCCGGATCGAGGCGCTCGCGACGTCCGGTGCACGCGCGGAGGCGTTCGCCCCGTAGCCGCGCGCCCTGGGCGATGGCGCTAGTAGCTGCTCGTCCGTGCCGGCCGGTCACTCCCGGCCGACGACGACCAGCGTCGCGGACCACCTGTGGGCTATCGCACCGCCACGCGCCTGAACAGCCTGCTCACCGAGATCTGCGACGAGCGCGGCTGGTGCATCCCCCGGGCGGACGAGGAGGGGGTTCGCCAGGCGGTTGGGTGCCGGTGCCGATGGCTCTACGCCCCCTACGGGCGCGGTGTCTCGTCCGGGCTCCCCTCTGAGGCAGGAAGACGGTCGCAGCGACAACCGGCGTCTTGGTCGCTCCATACACTCGCCGGATGTACGAGGTCGACGCGCGTGACCGGGTCGTCGAGCTCGAAGACGTTCCGCAGTCGTCCGTCGGCGCGCCGTTGCCGCTGGTGGTCGCCGACGAACGGACGGTCCAGCTGGCCTACTACGCATCCGCGCCGGCGCCTGACTGGGACGGCACCCACGTCCGGGTGGTCGACATGGGCACCGAGGATCCGGTCATCCTCGTCGAGTTCGAGCGCGGCCACGCGTGGTTCCACGGTCCGCCGAACGACGAGGCGTTCGCGGGGCATCCGCTCGCGTCGCGCGGGGTGCGTCCGTACGCGGCGTTCCGCATCGACGACTCGTCGTGGGTCCGGCGCCTCGAACGCATGAACTCGGTGCACGAGCACCATGACCCGGAGGCCTTCGCGCGCCTCCGCCACTACGTGTTCGCCTTCCACGACTCGACGTTCGAGTGCGTCGCGCGGAGCTTCACGGCCGTCGAGGTCGAAGGGCCGCTCGCGCGCGTCGCCGAGGCGATGGCGCGGAGCCTCGCAACGCGGTAGCGGTGGAGTGCACCGCCACGCGGCGCGGCACGCCCGCACGCTGTCACGTTGGCGACAGCTGATCATCGCGCGACTCGAGCGCTGGGAGAGCGAGGAGCGAGCCGAGTCGCCGATGCCGCCGCGGGTGCTCGCCACGCTCATCGGCAATCTTTTCGAGCGGGCCGAGACCGAGATCCTCGCCGGCGTGCCGGAGAGCACGGCCCACCAGGTGGAGGCGCTGGACGCGTGCGCGGAGCTCGTCGAGCGAGCCGAGCGACGCCGGCGTCTCGTGGATCACTAGCCTGCGTCCATGCCGCTCACCCAGGGGGCGCATCATGTCGCGACGCTCACCGCCGACATGGACCGCCTGATCCGCTTCTATCGGGACGTCTTCGAGGGTCGCGTCCTGCTCGACTTGCGCGAGGACGGACTACGGCACGCGTTCATCGATCTCGGCGGGGGCTTCGTGCTGCACCCCTTCGAGGTCGACGAAGTCGACGTGCCGCAGGGGGAGCTTCCGATGTTCGATCGCGGGCGCATCGACCACGTGGCGCTGACGGCGTCCAGTCCCGACGCGTTCTGGACGCTTCGAGAGCGGATCCACCGGGCGGGAGCCAGCGACGGCGAGGTGGTCGACCTCGGTCCTCTCCTGAGCGCGGGCTTCACCGACCCGGACGGGCTCTGGGGAGAGGTGTGCCTGGACCGCCCGGCCGCCGAAGCGGGCGGTGCGGGGGAACGCTCGGGCTGGCAGCGCATCCCGTATCCGCGGCGCGTCTAGCTGCGGCTGACGATCTCCCGACCGCCGAACGACGGGCCAAGCGGGCGTAGGGTCAGCCGATGCGATCACACGAGCTGACCGTCGAAGTGGCCGGCCCGTGGTCGCTCGCGACGGGCATCGCGTTCTGGGAGGGGTTCGCTCCGTCGCGGCTGTCGCCGGGCGGCGACCGCGGCGTGCTGCGCAGCACGTTCCTGGTTGAAGGCGACTGGCGGCGCGCGGAGACGGAAGTCGTCCAGGCAGACGCGACGGCGCGGATCGTCGTCCGCGGCGACGGGGACCTGGACGCGGCCGCGGCGCAGGTCTGCCGCTTCCTCTCCCTCGACGTCGACGCGCGCGGGTGGCCCGAGGTCGCTCGGCGCGATCCGGTGATCGCCGAGGCCCAGGCGCAGCTTCCCGGCCTGCGCCCCTGCGGGTTCCACTCCCCCTACGAGGCGGCCGCCTGGTCGGTGCTCTCCCAGCGCATGCGGATCGTCCAGGCGAACCGCCTGCGCAACGACCTCATCGCGCAGCACGGCGCGGGAGGGGCGTTCCCCGCGCCGGACGTCCTGCGCCGCCTCGAGCTTGACCTGCCCGGACGCAAGACCGAGTACCTGCGCGCCGTCGCCGACGCCGCCCTGGACGGCCGGCTCGGCGCGGCGAAGCTCCGGTCGGTCGACCCCGAGCAGGCGATGGCCACGGTCCGCGAGATCAAAGGGCTCGGACCGTTCGCGGCCGAGCTGGTGGTCATCCGCGGAGCGAACGCGCCCGACGCGCTCGCCCGCAGCGAGCCCGCCTCGAAGCCGAGATCGTCCACCGCTACGGCCCCGGCCACGCCCTCGACGACCTCGCCGACGCCTGGCGGCCGTTCCGGACCTGGGCGACCGTCCACCTCCGCGCGCTCCGCGAGGACCGGACCCGGGAGATCAGCGGCGGACCCCAGGTGCCGGGTCTCGCTCGTGCTCGATGGTGAGAAGCGCGCCGTCGTCGGCGTAGCGCACGTGCTGCCACGACTCGACCGGGTGCGACGTCGTGTGCTCCGGCGTCGCGATCGCGTGGAGTCGATGGACGCGGGCGAGGCGTCCTTGCTCGTCGTAGGCGAACCGCTCGCGCATCCACGAGCGCGCGTGCCACAGCTGCCATGACTCGGTCAGGCGGCCGGCGTCGTCGACGCGCTCGCGGCCCGCCCAGTGGAGATGGGCGAGGCGCAGGTACGCGGTCTCGCGGACCCCGGGGCCGGCGGGCCAGCGGAGCCGTTCCTCCAGCGGCCGCGGCTCGCCGCCGGCGCCGACGCGCCAGCCGCGCACCGCGACCGCCCGTCCCGAGGCGTCGAAGCCAACCTCGTCGGCCTCGCCGTCGGGCCGCTCGTCGCACCACTCGCCCGGCGGCAGCCGGTTGCGCTCGGCGTACAGCGGCTCGGCGTGCCAGAAGGTGCTGCCCGGGCTCGCCCACCGCCACGCCGCGACGGGCGCGCTCGTCAGGAAGTCCGACCGGGCGTCGAGCTCCGCGGCGCGGCGGGCGAGCGCCGCCACGACGGGATCCTCGTCCGGGAAGCGCTCGCGATCGCGCCGGGCGCGCGCGTGCTCGCGCCGCTGCCGTCGGTGGTCCGCGTCCGCAGCGAGATCCAGGACGGCGGACGGGTCCTCGCCGAGCCGGTCGGCGCCGTGGGCGAGGTCGCGCAGCGCTTCGGTCACGCGTTCGGCGATCGGCGCCTCGCCGGCGTGGGCGCCGGCCAGCGCGTCCTCGGCGAGCCACGCCCGCTGCTCGTTCGGCCCGCCGGCGTCGAGCCGCAGCGGCGGGCGCCACGCGCGGAGCTCCAGCGGGCCGCGCGGCGCGCGGCCCCCGGCCCGGACGTCGGCCGCGTGGCGCAAGAGCCCTTCGTCGAGGCGCTCGTCGTACAGCAGCCCAGCCCGGTCGCAGAGGTGGGCCAGGTGCGCCGCGGTCGAGCGCAGCGCCCCGAACGGCGCCTCGGCGAAGCCGGCGACGAGGAGCAGCAGGCCGCGCTGCGCGCGGTCGTGCGGTGTCACGGCTGCGCGTCCTGCGCCAGCGTCCCCGCGAGCTCGGCGCGCGCGGCGATGCCGAGCTTGCGGTACGCGGCGGTGAGGTGCTTCTCGACCGTGTTCGCGGTCACGAAGAGCGTCTCGGCGATCTCGCGGTTGCTGGCGCCCTGGGCGGCGAGCGACGCGACGCGCCGCTCGCTCGGCGTGAGCGCCTCGCTGCCGCGCAGCGCGCGGCGGCGCGGACGGGCGCCGGCCGAGATGAGCGCGCCGCGGGCCCGGTCGGCCAGCGGGGTGGCCGAGCACGCGTCGGCGAGCGCCATCGCCTCGGCGAGCGCCGTGCGCGCCTCCCCGGCGCTTCCCTGCTCGAGCAGCGCGACGCCGAGGTCGAGGAGCCCGCGGGCGTGCTCGAGCCGCGCCGGCGAGTCCGCGAGCTCGTCGACGACCGTGCGCATGATCTCGACGCGCGGTCGGCCCTCGAGCCGCGCCTCGACGCGCCGCACCTCGGCGCGCGTGCGCGCGATGCCGAGCCGCTCGGCCAGGCCGCGCTCGACGTCGAGGAGCCGCTCCGCGCCGGTCGTGTCCCCGAGGCCCAGCCGCAGCTCGGCCGCCGGCGCGCGCCAGGACGAGCGGCTGCCCGCGCGCACGAGGCCGGGCGCGGCGCGACCGCAGGCCTCGAAGGAGGCGAGCGCGTCCCACGGGCGGCCGGCGTTGCGATGCAGGACGCCGCGCGCGTGCAGGAACGGGATGGCGGTCAGCCCCGGCCACTCGACGTCGTCGATCCACGCCCAGCGCTCGAGGGCGCCGGCGGCCTCCTCGCCCCGGCCCTGCTCGGCGAGCGACTCGACGAGCACCGCTTCGGCCAGCACGAACGACACGGGCAGCCCCTCGCCCACCTGGCCCAGCGCGGTGCGGGCGTCGGCCTCGGCCTCCAGGAGGCGGCCTGCGCGCAGCCGGACCTCGGAGAGGCCGAAGAACGACAGGGTGAGCCCGGGCACCGAGCCGCGGCGGCGCGCCGCGTCGATCGCGGCGCGGAAGCCGTTGGCCGCCTCGTCGAGCGCGTCGCACCACGCCAGGGCGCCGAGCGCCGCGTGCAGGAAGACCGAGCCGGGACCCTCGTCGGCCAGCAGGCCGCCGCGGTCGAGCGCCGCGCGCGCCCAGCGCACCATGTCCGCGGCGGCGCGTCCGCGGATGCCGGACTCCAGCGCCACGCAGGCCGCGACCAGCCGGTCCGCGCGCGAGGAGCCCGGGCCGGCCGCGTAAGCGCGCTCGGCGGCCGCGATCTCGTCGTCGTCGCGCACGAGGAAGACGCCGAGGAACATCCGCTGGGCCTCGAGCCGGCGCGCGCGCTCCGGGTCGTCCTCGGCGCCGATCGCCTCGGCCAGGATGTCCATCGCGTCCGCGACGCGGCCCTGCCCCGAGAGCGCCAGCGCCAGCTCGGCGCGCAGGGCGCCACGGTCGACGGGCGAGGCCAGGGCGACGGCCTCCTGCAGCCGGTCCACGGCCTCCGGCAGCCCGGCCGCGGCCTCGGCCACACCGAGCTCGTGCAGCACGGCGCCGCGCGACTCGTCCGCGGGCGGCTCGGCGAGGGCGCGGCGCAGGTGCACCACCGCCTGCTCGGGCGCGCCCGAGCCGCGGTGCCGGCGCGCCGCCTCGCGCAGGGTGGTGACGGCGCGAGGGTCGCCGGCGGGCGGTGCGGCGAGGAGATGCAGCCCCACGCGCTCCGGCGGGGCGCCCCGCGCCGCCAGCTCGCGCGCCGCACGGCGGCTGAGCTCGGCCCGGCGCTCCGCGGTCACGTCGGCTTCCACGGCTTCGCGCACCAGGCCGTGGACGAAGCCGGGCTCCGGCGCGTCGTCGAGGACGCCGGCCCACACCAGGCGGCGGGCCGCGGCGTCCGCCGCCGCGGGGTCCAGGCCCGCGACCGCCGCCGCCTCCTCCAGCGTGCACCCCGGGCGCAGCACGGCGAGCGCCTCGGCGAGCGGGCGGGCCTCGGCCACCTCGGCCAGGCGGCGCAGCACGCCCGGCGCGACGGCCGAGGGACCCAGGTGCTCGATCCGCCAGACCTCGCCGTCGACGGGCGTGGCGCCGTGCTCGGCCAGGCCGCGCAGCAGGAACTCGAGCAGGAACGGGTTCCCGGCCGTCGCGTCGCCGCACCTCGCCGCGAAGGACGGGTCAGGCGGCTGCTGAAGGCGCAGCTCGACCAGCCGCGCGACCGCGGCGTCGCTGAGCGGCGCCGGGCGCACGCTGAGCGCGCCCGGGTCGCGCAGCAGCGCGGTCAGCAGCTCGTCGCGCGTCTCGAGCGCCGGCCGCGACGCGAGCACGGCGGTGAGCCGCGTCCCGGCGAGCCGCCGCGCGAGGAACTCCAGGAAGCGCAGCGACGGGGTGTCGCACCAGTGCACGTCGTCGTCGAGCACCACCACCGGCTGCTCCGCGGCGCACGCGCTCAGCAGCCAGAACAGCCCATGCAGCACGGCGTGCAGGTCGTGCGCCTCGTCGGCGGTTCCCCACAGCGCCTCGACGGCGACGCCGGCGGGACCGTCGGCCGAGCCGCCGAGCGGCGCGACGATCGGGTCGAGCAGCTGATGGACCACGCCGAAGGCGAACGAGCGGTCCAGCGCGGCGGCGCGCGCGCGGAGCGGGCGCACGCCGGCGTCGCGCGCGGCCTCGGCGGCGGCGTCCAGCAGCCGCGACTTGCCGAGCCCGGCGGCCGCTTCGATCACGACGAGGCGGCCGGTGCCCGCGCTCGCGTCCTCGAGGGCCGCGCGCAGCGCGTGCAGGTGCGGGGCGCGTTCGAGCAGGTCCGGCACGGCTGCCGCGCATCATCTCCGACCGCGGCGGACCCGGGGAAACCTTCGGGCAAAGTTTCCGGGGACCCGGGGTGGCTTCGTGCGGCGCGGGCGTCGATGCTCTGGCGGTCCCCGTCCCTGGAGGTTCGTCCGTGATCCGCTCGCTCGTGCTCGCCTGTGCCTGCGTCCTCCTGGCCGCGCCGGCTCCCGCCTCCGCCGCGGCCCGCGCGTGCCCGCGGCCGCTCGTCGTCGACCAGCAGGCCTTCGACGTGCACACTCGCGGGGGCCTCGCCTGCCGCCCGGCCCGCCGGGCGCTGCGCGTCTTCATCCGCACCGCCGAGGCGCCGGCCGGGTGGGTGTGCGCTCGCGGCCACGGCGGCCGCCTCGCCGCCACCTGCGCTCGCGAGGCGCGCCCGCGGCGCATCGCCCGCGCCTACACGGTGCGCGAGGTCTGACCCTGCGCGGGCACGACATGATCGAGCGCGGCCTCCGGCGCGCGATGCCCGACGGGCTGCGCGCCTGGGCGCTGGCGGGCAGCCCCGAAGGGCGCTACCTGGCGATCCACGTCGCCGACCCGCTGACCCGTCGCGTGCTGCGGCGCATGGCCGCGCGCGCGGCCGCGCAGGACACCCGGCGCGCGCCGGCGCAGGCCGTCGTCGCCGTCGGCGCGGAGCGGCTCTACGTCTTCGGGCTCGGCGACGTGCAGCGCGCGGGCGGCGCGGAGGAGGGCGCGCCGGCCCCGGCGCTGGAGCTCGCGCTGGGCGACGTGTCGGTCGAGGTCGCGACCGGGGTGCTGTGGCGGCGGCTGCGCCTGCGCGCCGCCGGCCTCACCTGCACGTTGTTCCTGAACATGCTGGGCGCGGGACGCAAGCGCCCCCGCGCGCTGCTGGCAGCGCTCGCGGGGGCGCGGACCTAGCCGGCGAGGGCGCCGCTGAGCTCGCGCGCCCGGCCGAGCTCGGCGCGCGGGACCTCGAGCTCCCAGGTGACGCCCGACGCCCAGCGCAGGACGAGCGGCGCGGTGAGCTTGCCCTTGCCGAGGTCGGCCTCGACCCGAGCGCGCGGCGCGCGCGCCACCACGCCGGTCGCCTTGGTCCCGATCAGCGCGCGCTTGCCCTCGACGAGCACGACCTCGTCGCGGGTGAGCGCCAGCGCCCCGAGCGACCAGCTTCCCGGCCGCAGGGGCGACGCTCCGTCGTTGCGGTGGCCCGCGACGGTGTCGATCGCCGCCCGCCCGAGCGAGCCGCCGAGCTCACCGGCCACGGCGCCGACGAGCGCCGCCCCCTTGGCCCCCTTGGGCATGACGACGCAGGACGCCTCCGCCGGTGCCTGCAGCAGGTCTTCCAGTCCCTTCACGGATCCCTCCACGACGTGCTTGACGGGTCGGTCCGAGCCTGACGGCGCGCGCCACCCTTGAGAACCGGAGACTTTCCCCGACTGTTTGCCTGGTGAGGTCCGCCGGTGTAGCGTCGGGCGGTGCCCCGCTCCCGTTTGCTTCTTGCGCTCTGCGTCGCTCTGCTGGTCGGCATCGGCACCGGCGCCGCGCCCGCTTCCGCAGCTTCCACCGCGCCGTCGAACACGTCGCCGCCGACGATCTCGGGAAGTGCGGTCGTCGGGCAGACCCTGATCGCCAGTCGGGGTACCTGGACTCCGACGAAGCTCAGGTACACGTACCAGTGGCGGCGCTGCGACAGCGCGGGGGCCGGTTGCTCGTCCGTCTCCGGCGCCACGTCCGCTTCGTACGGGTTGGTCGGCGCCGACGCCGGCCGGACGTTGCGGGTCGTCGTCACCGCACGCAATTCCGCGGGGTCGGCGAGCGCGTCGTCGGCGGCCACCGCGGTTGTCCAGGCGGCGCCCGCACCCTCGTCCGGGCTGGTGGCGCAGTGGCACATGAACGAGACCTCGGGCACCTCGATGTTCGACGCGGCGAGCGACCACACCGGGACGCTGCATTCCGTGCAGCTCGGCGTGGCGGGGCTGTCCGGCGCCGCCTACGGGTTCTCAGGGTCGGCGAGCTACGTGTCGGTCCCGTCTGCCCCAGACCTCGCGCCCGGGAGCGCCGGCATCACGATCTCGCTGAGCCTCAGGGCGACGCGTGTCCCGGCGACGCCGGACTGGGATCTGATCCGCAAGGGGCTGTCGACGAGCACCGGCGGTGAGTACAAGATGGAGTACCAGCCGTCGGGTCAGGCGTCGTGTGGGTTCCAGGGCGCTTCCGGCTACAGCGAGCTGCAGGCCGGGCCGGCGCTGAACGACGGCCGCTGGCACTCCGTGTCGTGCGTCAAGACGTCGTCGGCCATCTCGGTGGTCGTGGATGGCCATACGTACTCGAAGTCCGCGAACGTCGGGGCGATCACGAACAGCTCGGATCCGGTGGTGATCGGGGCACGACCGGGGTCGGAGTACTTCATCGGCGCGCTGGACGAGGCGTCGATTCGCGTGGGTTAGGACCGCCTTCAGCGCACGAGCAGCCGGTCGAGCGTCGCGCCGGGGTGGTCGCGCTCGAACTGCGCGAGCCGCCATTCGCTGGTGAACACCGCGAGCGGCGTGCCGTCGGGGCGATAGAGGACGTCGCCCACGATGCTGTCGCGGACCGCCTTCGCCCCTCGCTCGTCGGTGCGCCGCGCGACCTTCCAGGCGGCGGGCTCCAACCCGACGGTCGCCCCGAACTCGCGCTGGAGCCGGTCGACCGCGACCTCGAACTGCAGCGGGCCGACCCCGGCCAGGACGGGGGCGGGGTCGGCGTCCGGATGCCGGCGCAGGACGTGGACGACCCCCTCCTCGCCGAGCTGCTCGAGCCCGCGGTGGAACTGCTTGTGCCGCGAGGTGTCGCGGTTGCGCACGGTGACGAAGTGCTCCGGGGCGAGCGTGGGGATCGCCGGGAACTCGACCGGGTCGCCGACGTAGAGCGTGTCGCCCACCCGGAGGTCCGCCGCGTTGATGACCCCGATGACGTCGCCCGGGAAGGCCTCGTCGACCGCGGCGCGCTCGTCGCCGAACACCTCGTGCGCGTGCGCCATCGTGAACGGGCGGCCGGTGCGGGCGTTGACGGCGCGCATCCCGCGCTCGAACCGGCCGGAGCAGACGCGCATGAACGCGACGCGGTCGCGGTGGCGCGGGTCCATGTTGGCCTGGACCTTGAACACGAGCGCCGAGAACGGCGCGTCGAGCGGGCGCTCGGCGCGCGGGGCGGGGGAGGGCGCGTCGCGCTCGAGCGCGTCGAGCAGCAGCGACACGCCGAAGTTCGACACCGCCGAGCCGAAGAACACGGGGGTCATGCGGCCGGACGCGAACGCCGCCGGGTCGGGCCGGGCGCCGGCGGCGTCGAGCAGCTCGAGCTCCTCCCGGGCGGTGTCCCAGGCGGCGCCCTCGCGCGCGGCGGCCTCGGCCGGCCCGAGGATCTCCTCGCCGGCGACGGTGGCGCCGCCGGCGGTGCGCGTGAAGCGGTGGAAGGCGCCCGTGGAGCGGTCCACGACGCCGCGGAAGTCGCCGGGCAACCCGACCGGCCAGGTGCTCGCGACCGGCGTCAGGCCGAGCACCGACTCGATGTGGTCGAGCGCCTCGAGCGGCTCCATGCCGGGCCGGTCGTACTTGTTGACGAAGGTGATCAGCGGGATCCCGCGCGCCCGCGCGACCTCGAACAGCCGCAGCGTCTGCGGCTCCACGCCCTTCGCCGCGTCGAGGAGCATCACCGCGGCGTCGGCGGCCGACAGCACGCGCAGCGTGTCCTCCGAGAAGTCGCGGTGCCCGGGCGTGTCGAGGAGGTTCAGCACGACCCCGCGGTGCTCGAAGCGCAGGACGGTCGAGGACACCGAGATCCCGCGGGTCCGCTCGATCTCCATCCAGTCCGACGTCGCCGCCCGCCGGCTGCGCTTGGCGTGCACGGCGCCCGCCTCGGCGACCTGGCCGCCGTAGAGCAGCAGCTTCTCGGTCAGCGTCGTCTTCCCGGCGTCCGGGTGCGAGATGATCGCGAAGGTCCGGCGCCTGGCCGCTTCCTCGGCGATCGTCCCCGCACCCGCCTCGGGGGCGGCCGTGTGGGTCATCGCCGGTCAGCGCTCATGGAGTCGGTCCAGCCTAGCGGTCGCGTGGCCGGCGGCCGCGGCGCGGTCATGGCGCGGCCGCGTCGCGGGTACGCCCGATTTCGACCTCGTCACCACGAAGGGAGTAGACGCCATGGCTGAGCCGGTGCCGGCAGGAAGCGACGTCTCGGCAGGGACGTACAAGTGCACGAACTGCGGCTACGAGCTGGAGGTCGGGTCGACGAAGAACCTGCCGCCGTGCCCGAGCTGCCACAACGGGCAGTACCGGACGCTCAGCGGCGGCGACTCGGCCGACGACCCGTACCCCGACCGCAAGTAGCGCGACGCGCGAGCGGCTCAGACCTGGTTGGCGCCGCCGTCGACGTGCAGGTCGCTGCCGGTCACGAAGCTGCTCTCGTCCGACGCGAGGAACAAGACCCCGGCGGCGACCTCCTCGGGCCGCCCCATCCGACCGAGCGGCACGCCGGCCGCCAGCGCCGCCTTGAGCCCGGCGGCGGCCTTCGGGCCGTCGGCCAGCCCTTCGATGCCCGGGGTGTCGGTCGGCCCGGGCACGATGGCGTTCACCCGGATGGCGCGCGTGCGCAGCTCGTTCGCCCAGGTCCGCGTCAGCGACCGCAGCGCGGCTTTGGACGCCCCGTAGACGCCGAAGGCCTCCACCCCGCGGGTGCCGGTGGTCGAGCCGGTGATGATGATCGAGGCCCCGTCGCGCAGGTGGGGCAGCGCCTTCTGCACGGTGAAGATCGTGCCCTTGACGTTCCTCGTGAACGTGTCGTCGACGTGTGCCTCGTCGATGTCCTCGAGCCGGCGGAACTCGCCGCCGCCGGCGTTGGCGAACAGCACGTCGAGCGGCCGGCCGGCGCCGGCCACCTGCGCGAAGAGCGCGTCGAGGTCGCTCAGCACGGTCACGTCGCCCTGAACGGCGGTGGCGCGCGGACCCAGCTGCTCGACGGCGGCGTCGAGGGCCGGGCGCCGGCGACCGGTGATGATGACCGACGCGCCCTCGGCGACGAAGCGCTGAGCTGTCGCCAACCCGATACCGCTCGTGGCTCCGGTGATGACGGCGAGGCGTCCTTCGAGGCTTCCCATGGGGCCATCGTCGCCGCCGGACCGCCGCGCCGCATCGCACGAACAAGCCATTCGCGGCGGTCACGTCCTGGCGCCATCCGCCGACGGCGGCGATGGGGACGAGCGCGAGAAGCGACGTCGCCTCCGCGTCGACCTGGGACAGACCGTGGAACAGGACGAGGGACGGGACGATCAGCAGCCCCGCGACGACGCCGATGAGGATCGTGCCGCTCACGCGAGGACCAGATCCGCGGCGATGACGATCAGCACGCCTGCGAACGCCAGCGACAGCGCGGAGGTCCATGCCCGCCGGGTCAGGCGGTGCCGAGCGCTTCGCGCAGGAAGGCCGTCGCCTGGGCGATCGCCGCGCGGGTGGCCTTGGCCTCGCTCATGGAGGACGTCGGCCTCGTCGACCATCAGCAGCGTCGGCGGGAGGCCGGCCAGCTGCTCGAGCGTCGCCTGGTCGGGCGATGCGGTGATCTCCGAGCGCTGCGCGTGGTCGGGGATGTAGGCGTCCCAGAACCACTCCTGACGGGGCAGCACGGTCGGTTCGTGACGAGAGAGGGATGCCGCCGCGCTACTCGACGCCGACCTGCCGCAGGTTGGTCCGGGCGACGTCGAGGACCTCCTCGCCGCCGCCGGAGAGGATCGTGCGCGCGGCGTACAAGGCGAAGCCGGCGGCCTGATGACGCGTGATGGTCGGCGGCACGGAGAGCTCCTGGCGGGCGACGAGCACCTCGACGACCGACGGGCCGTCGTGCGCGAACGCCGCGCGCAGCGCCGGCTCGAGCTCGCCGGGTCGCTCGACGCGCGTCCCGTGCAGGCCCGCCGCGGTGGCGATCGCCGCGAAGCTCGGGTTGTCCAGGTCCGTGGCGAAGGTCTTGAAGCCCTCGGCCTTCATCTCGAGCTCGACGAAGGACAGCGCGCCGTTGGCGAACACGACGACGGTGACCGGCAGCTTCTGCTGGCGCAGGCTGAGGAGCTCGCCGAGGAGCATCGCGATGCCCCCGTCGCCCGACAGCGTGATCACCTGCCGCCCGGGCTGGGCGGCTTGCACCCCGACCGCCTGCGGCAACGCGTTGGCCATGCTGCCGTGCACGAACGAGCCGACGAGCCGCCGGCGCCCGTTCATCCGCAGGTACCGCGCCGCCCACACGACCGGCGTCCCGACGTCGGGGAGGAAGACGGCGTCGTCGTCCGCGAGGCGGTCGACGGCGGCCGCGACGACCTGGGGGTGCAGCGGCCCGTCGCCACCGGGCTGCTCGGCCAGCGCATCGAGGCGCTTGCGCGCCCGGCGGTAATGGGCGGTCATCCGGTCGAGGTGCGCGCCGTCGCGATCGCCGCGGATCAGGGGGATGAGCGCGGCGACCGTGTCCTTCACCGTGCCGACCAAGGGGACGTCGACTCCGACGCGCCGCCCGATCCGCTCCCCGCGCAGGTCGACCTGGAGGACCGTCGCCTTCTCCGGGTAGAAGTCCCGGTACGGGAAGTCGGTGCCGAGCATCAGCAGCGTGTCGCAGTGCTCCATCGCCCGGTAGCCCGACCGGAACCCGAGCAGGCCGGTCATCCCGACGTCGTTCGGGTTGTCGTACTCGAGGTGCTCCTTGCCGCGCAGCGAGTGGACGACCGGCGCGCGGAGCACCTCGGCGAGGCGGACGACCTCGTCGTGCGCGTCGGCGCAGCCGGCGCCGCCGAGGATCGTGACCGCGCTCGACGCGTTGAGCACATCGGCCGCCGTGGCGAGCACGGCGTCGGTCGGCCGGCCGACGCTCGGGGAGGCCCGGACCACGGGTGCGCGCTGGGGCAGCTCGGCGTCCGCGAGGAAGATCTCGCCGGGGACGACGAGCACCGCGACGCCGCGCAGCTCGACCGCGTGGCGCATCGCGGTCTCCAGCAGCCGCGGCATCTGCTCCGGCACGCTCACCAGCTCGCAGTACACGCTGCACTCGCGGAGCAGATCCTGAGGATGGGTCTCCTGGAAGTACCCCGTCCCGATCTCGACGCGCGGGATGTGCGCCGCGAGCGCGAGCACCGGGACGCCGCTGCGCTGCGCGTCGAACAACCCGTTGACCAGGTGGGTGTTGCCCGGGCCGCAGCTGGCCGCGCACACGGCGAGCTCGCCGGTGATCGCCGCTTCGCCGGCCGCCGCGAACGCCGCGCCCTCCTCGTGGCGGACGTGCTGCCACGTCACCGCGCCGGCCCGGCGCAGCGCCTCGGTGAACCCGTTGATCGAGTCGCCCGGGAGCCCGTACACGCGCCGGACACCCGAGGCGGCCAGCGTGGCGACGATGCCGTCGGCGACCGTTGTGCTCATGCGTCGAGGTTCGACGATGCCGCCCGGGGCCACATCCCACGATCGTGCGGTTCCTCGCGCCGCGGGGCGCGGTCACGCCACGGCTCTGAGCGCCCTGGCCTCGCACAGGGCGGCGCGCGCGCGGGTCACCAGGGTCTTGCTGGCGCTCTCGGACGAGCCGTCGCGCCGGGCCAGGACGCCGTGGGGGTGCCCGTCGACGGCGTGGCCGACGAGCGCGCGGCGCTGGCGCGACGGCAGGGCTACGACGTCCGCCACGATCGAGCGCACCTCCTCGCGACGGGCGGCGACCGAGGCGGCGTCGTCCGCCTGGGCGTACCCGGCGGCGAGCTCGATGGGGATCGGCCGGCGCTGGCGGCGGATCTCGTCGATCGCCGCGTTGCGCACGACGGTGTAGAGCCACGCCGGCTCCGGGAGGTCGCGCCCGGCGGCGACGAAGCAGCGGTGCGCCCGGGCGAACGCGTCCTGGGCGAGGTCCTCCGCGAGATCGTCGCGGCCGTTCGCCAGGCGGCTGGCGTACCGCAGGAGCGGCGCGCGGTGGCGGGTGTAGAACGCCTCGAAGGCTTGCGGTGATGACATGGGCCGATCCTCGACCCGCCGCCGGCCCCCCGCATCGGAGGCCGACCCCAATCCTCGCCCTACTCGTGGGGTGCCGGCGGCGGATCCACACGTAGGGGGTCGCCGCCGTGCGATCATCGGCGACCGCTTCGCCCGGGGCGGAGCCCCGATCGCCTGGAGGAGACCACCCGTTGTTCGTCGAGCCCCACGTCCTGCGCGCGCGCTTCGCCGCCGCGCTGTCGGCGATGTACGGCCGGGAGGTCCCGGCGTACACGACGCTGGTCGCGGTCGCGCACGAGGTCAACGCCGCCGTGGCCGCGGCGGCCGGGCCCGCCGCGGAGCGGTTCGGCTCCCTGGAGCGGGTCACGGCCGAGCGGCACGGCGCGATCCGGCTCGGGACGCCGCGCGAGCTCGCCCAGGCGGCCCGGATCTTCGGGGCGATGGGGATGCACCCCGTCGGCTTCTACGACCTGCGCGACGCGGCCCCGAACCCCGTCCCCGTCGTCTCCACCGCCTTTCGCCCGGTGGATCCGGACGAGCTGGCGCGCAACCCGTTCCGGGTCTTCACCTCGGTGCTGGCCACCTCGGACCGGCGGTTCTTCGACGCTCGACTGCAGCGGCGGCTGGAGACCTTCCTGGCCGCGCGCGAGCTGTTCGGGCCTGAGCTGCTGGCCCTGGCCGACCGCGCCGAGGAAGGGGGCGGCCTGGCCGCGGCGGACGCGGAGCGCTTCGTCGCGCTGGCCACCGCGGCGTTCGAGCTCTCGCGCGAGCCGGTCGACGGACCCTGGTACCGCGAGCTGGAGGCCGTCTCCAGTGTGGCCGCGGACATCGGCGGCGTCGCCTCGACGCACGTCAACCACCTGACGCCGCGCGTGCTCGACATCGACGCGCTGTACGCGCGCATGCAGGAGCGCGGGATCGCGATGATCGACGCGATCCAGGGACCGCCGCGCTGGGCCGGCCCCGACCTGCTGCTGCGCCAGACGTCCTTCCGGGCGCTCGACGAGCCGCGCGCGTTCCGCGAGGCGGACGGCACGATCGCCCACGCGTCGCTGCGGGTGCGCTTCGGCGAGGTCGAGGCGCGCGGCCTCGCCCTGACCCCCGCGGGGCGCGACCGCTACGACGCGCTGATCGGCCGGCCGGCCGCCGCCTGGGACGCGAGCCTGCCGCAGACCGAGCACGGCCTCGCCGCCGCGGACCTCGCGTACTTCGAGCTCGCGCCGACCGGGCGCCGCTGGGGGGACCGCACGCCGCCGGCCTCGATCGGGGAGCTGCTGGAGGGCGGCTGGGCCACCGCGCGGCCGATCGTCTACGAGGACTTCCTCCCGCGGTCGGCGGCCGGGATCTTCCAGTCCAACCTCACCGGCTCGGGCCGCCACGACGAGGCGCAGGCGGCCTCGGCCCTCGGCCCCGACTGGATGGCCGGCGTGCTCGACCGGCCGCTGGCCGATCCCCACGACCTCTACGCCGCCCAGCGCGAGGCCTCGCTGGCCCGCGTCCGGCGCGAGCTCGGCGCGCCCCGCGCGACGCCGGCGCGCAGCTGACCGCGCGTGACGTGACGGTGGCGTGACCGGCTCTGCGCTGCGTAGCAACCGCGGCGTACCTCCTCCTGCAGATCCCGGCCGGCGCGATCGTCGACCGCCACGACCGGCGGCGGCTGATGATCCTCTGCGACGCCGTCCGGCAGGTCGCGCCCCTGAGCCGGCCGGTCGCCGGCTGGACCGGCTCGCTGACCGTCGCGCAGCTCGCGGTCGCCGGGTTCGTCGAGGGCGCGGGCTTCGTCTTCTTCAGCCTCGCTGAGGAGGCGGCGGTGGCTCGCAACGAGGCGCGCAGCGGTGCAGGAGGCGCGCACCGGCGAGACGGCCTCGACGCTCTGGGCCGAGGCGAAGGTCGGCCTGTGCCACCTCTGGCGGCAGCGGTTCCTCCGGTGCTGCACGCTGCTGGTCGCGGGCAGCAACCTGATCTTCCAGGCGCTGTTCGTGCTCACCGTCGTTGAAGCCCGCGACCGCGGCGCGTCCGCCGCGGAGATCGGCCTGCTGTTCGGCGTCGTCGGCGCGCTGGGGCTGGCGGGGGCGCTCGTCGCGCCGGCCATCGCCGAGCGCGCCTCGGGGCGCGCCGTCGTGGTCGGCGTCAACTGGCCTGGGCGGCCGCGCTGCCGCTCTGCCTCCTGCCGGTTCCCCCGCTCGTCCTCGGCGCGGTCTTCGGGGCGATGTCGTTCGCCGGCGCCTGCTGGAACGTCGTGCTCGGGGCGGCCGAGCTGCGGCTGGCGCCGGACCGCCTCCTCGGCCGGGTCGGCGGTGCCGCCGCGCTCTTCGCCTGGGGCGCGATCCCGCTCGGCGGCCTCCTGGGCGGCGCCGGCCTGTGGGCGCTCGGGACCGACGCGACGGTCCTCGCGCTGACCGCCGGCATGATGGCGCTGGCGGTGATCGCGACCGCCACCATCACCGCCGACGTCGTCGGCCCGCCGGGCCCCACGCCCACCGGGGGCCGGTAGGGTCCGCCGATGTCGCTCGCCCTGTTCGCCGGCGTCCCCGTGCGCGACCTGTCGGCGGCGCGGGGCTGGTACGAGCAGCTCCTGGGCGAGCCGTCGTTCTTCCCCCACGCCACGGAGATCGTGTGGACGCTGGCCGAGGAGCGGTCGGTGTACGTGGTCCAGGACGCGGACCGCGCCGGGCGCGCCCTGGTCACGGTCTTCGTCGGCGATCTCGACGCGCACGTCGCGGAGATCGCCGCCCGCGGGCTGGAGCCGACCGAGCGCGAGACCTACTCAAACGGCGTCCGCAAGCTGATCTACTGCGATCCCGACGGCAACGAGGTCGGGTTCGCCGGCTTCCCGCCTGCCGGGTGACAGTCCTGCACGCCCTTGCGGCCGCGCGGGGTCTGGCGGAAGCGCACGGGCTCCCGGCCGCGGGCGCCACGGTCCTCCACGCCGGCAGCAACGTCGTGGTGCACCTGCCGCCGGCGCCGGTCGTCGTACGGGTGATGAGCGGGACCGCGGCCCTGCACGCCGACCCGGCGCAGTGGCTGGCGCGCGAGGTGAGCGTCTGCGCGCACCTGGCTCGGCTCGGCGCGGCGGTCGTCGCGCCGAGCGACGTCCTCCCGGCGGGACCGCACCACGTGGACGGGCTGTGGATGACCGGCTGGGCGTACGTCCCCGTCGATCGCGGTGCGCCGGAGCCGCCGCCGGACGAGCTCGGCCATGCGCTGCGCGAGCTTCACCGCGCGCTGGCGCGGGTTCCCGTCGAGGTCGAGCCGCTCGCCGCAGTGGCTGACGAGCTCGCCGGGCTCATCGACGGCGTGAACGATCCGCGGGCGGCGGGGTGGCGGGCCGAGCTCGCGGCGGTCGCGCCGCGGGCGCTGGAGGTCAGGCGCGACGCGCAGCCGATCCACGGCGACGCCTCGCTGAGCAACCTCCTCGCCACGACCGACGGGCGCCGCCTGTGGGCGGACTTCGAGGACGTGCGGTGCGGTCCGGTGGAAGCCGACGTCGCCGGGGTGATCGACGCGGCCCGCCGGCGCGGGCTCGGCGAGCCGTACGAGCGGGCCCTCCTGGCGGCCTACGGCCCCGTCGACGAGGAGCTCCTGCGCGCGCAGCTCCGGCTGCACGCGCTCTACGGCGACGTCTGGCGCGCGGGCGCCGGCGCGCCGGGAAGGCCTTAGGATCGCCGCCATGCCGTTCACGCACAGGAACCTCCGCGAGGATCTGGACGACCTTGGAGCGAATTTCGACGGCGCGCCGGACCTCGAGTTCCGCCTGGCGAGCCGCCCACTCGGGCTCGAGCATTCGGGCCTCGGCTTCCAGCGCGTCCCGCCCGGCTATCGCTTCCCGTACGGCCACACGCACCGGACGCAGGAGGAGATCTACGTCGTCGTGCGCGGCAGCGGGCGGATGAAGCTCGACGACGAGGTCGTCGAGCTCAAGGCGTACGACGCGGTACGCGTGTCGCCCGGCACGTGGCGCGGCTACGAGGCCGGCCCGGACGGCCTGGAGATCCTCGTCATCGGCGCGCCGAGCCTCGGTGACTCGCCGCGCGAAGACGTCGAGGGCCGGCGCGACTGGTGGGCTGACTAGACCCGTTCGCCATCACGCCGGCCTTGCGGACCAGGCTGCCCTGGTCGTCGCGGTCGAGGACCGCACCCATCAACCCCGGCTGGAAGCGGTCGAGCTGGACGCACGGGTCGCGCAGGCCCGTGACCTCCACGACCGCCTCGGCACCGAGCCGGAGGCGCGTGCCTTGCGGCAGGGCGAGCAGCTCGACGCCGCGGGTCGTGACGTTCTCGCCCATGGCGCCCGGAGCGACGTCGAAGCCGCGCGCCCGCAGCTCGTCGTGGAGCTCGCCGTGGACGAGGTGCACCTGACGGAGGTTCGGCTGCGTCGGGTCGCGCACCCGCGGGAGCGATGCTGGACCGTGCGCCCGAGGTGGGCGTCGCCCTCGACGCCCAGGCCGGCCAGCAGGCGGCTGGACCCGGTGGTCGCCTTGCTGACCGTGTGCTCCGCGGCGCGGCTGACGGCTTCGACGACGCTGCGAGCCCGCACTATTCCGCCTGGCTCGTCGCGAGGGGCAGCGCGGGCGCCCGGACGGCCGGCGCGTCGGCGGGCGCGCGCGGCGGACGCTCGCCGAGCTTGACCACGACCACGCCGGCCACGACGAACGCGCCGCCGACGAGCTGGAGCAGTCCCGGAAGCTGGTCGAGCAGCAGCCACGCGAAGGCGACGGCCGCCACGACCTCCAGCAGCGCCACGAACGACGCGAGGCGCGAGCCGAGCCGCCGGCTGGCCTCGATCCCGGTCGTGTAGGCGATCGCCGCGGTGACCACGCCGAGGCCGACGAACGGGAGCCACCAGGCCACGGCTTCCCCGGCGTAGGTCGGCGCGGCGGTCGTCGCGCGCATCGGCAGCACGCCGGCGAGGCCGAGGACGCCCAGCCCGAGCGCGCCGACGGCAAGGCCGCCGCCGGCCAGCGCGAGCGGCGGCACGCCGCTGCGCGTGTCGGCTGACATGACGAAGTACGTCGCCGCGCCGAGCATCGCCGCGAGCGCCCACAGGACGCCCTCCGGCGCCAGGTCGGCGCCCGAGACGAGGTCGAGGACGAGGACCAGCCCCAGTGCGGCGACCCCCGCGCCGGCGAGCGTCAGCGGGCGGGGACGCTCCCCGTGGCGCAGCCACAGCCAGACGACGATGGCGGCGGGCGCCGTGTACTCGATCAGCAGCGCCGGCCCGACGTCCATCGCCGCGACGGCGGAGAAGTACGCGAACTGCGTGCCGGCCACCGGCACCGCGCCATAGAGCAGGACGACGCGCGCGTGGCGCCGCAGCAGCCCCCAGCGGCCGTGGAGCGCCCGCACGGCGAGCGGCGCGACGACGACCGCG
>DASVQH010000325.1:0-3463 GCA_036389195.1 Solirubrobacteraceae bacterium | reverse complement strand
AGACCGGGCCGGGGCTGCCCGCCGGGTTCCGCGCAGCCGGCGTGGCGTGCGGGCTGAAGCCGTCGGGCGGGCCGGATCTCGGGCTGCTCGTCTCCGCCTCGCCCGACACCACGAGCGCGGCCCGCTTCACCCGCTCTGGCGTCCTCGCCGCGCCGGTGCTCGTCTGCCAGGAGCGCTGCGAGCTGTCGGCGCTGCGCGCGGTGGTCGTCAACTCCGGCAACGCGAACGCGGCCACGGGCGGGCGCGGGCTCGACGAGGCGGCGCGCGTCCAGGGCGCCGCGGCGATGACCGCGGGCGTGCCCGAGCGTCGGGTCGGGGTGGCCTCGACCGGGGTGATCGGCGTCCAGCTCGACGGCCAGAAGATCGTCCGCGGGCTGATCGACGCCCGGCACGCGCTGTCCGAAGACGGCGACGTGCCGTTCGCCGAGGCGATCCGCACGACCGACGCCTACGCCAAGCGCGCCACGCTCTCCGTCGAGCTGCCGTCCGGCACCGTGCGGCTGGCCGCGCAGGCCAAGGGCGCCGGGATGATCTCCCCGGCCTTCGCGACGCTGCTGGTCTTCGTCGAGACGGACGCGGCCCTGGCGCCCGAGACCGCCGACCTGCTTCTCGGCGTCACCGTCAAGCGCTCGTTCGACCGCATCTCCGTCGACGGGCAGCTCTCCACCAACGACTCGGTGTTCCTGCTGGCCAGCGGGGCCAGCGGCGTGCGGGTCGCGCCGGAGTCCGAGGACGAGCTGCGCTTCGGCGAGGCGCTCGACGCGCTGATGCGCCAGCTCGCGCTGCTCGTGGTGGCCGACGGCGAGGGGTCGGCGCGCGTCGGCCGGGTCCACGTGCACGGCGGCGACCAGCGCGGCGTCGAGCGCGTCGCCCGCGCGGTGGCCAACTCGCCCTTGGTCAAGGCGGCGCTGCACGGCGGCGACCCCAACTGGGGCCGGATCGCCCAGGCGGTCGGCGCCGCCCTGCCCGGGACCGCACCGCTGCCCGTCGACGTGTGGATCCAGGGCGTGCAGGTCTGCGCGCGCGGCAACGCGATCCCCTTCGACCTGGGCGCGCTCGCCGAGGCCGTCTCGGCGGAGGAGGTCGAGTACACCGTCGGCCTGCCGGGCGAGGGCGCGGAGACAGAGGTCTTCTTCTCCGACCTCTCCCACGACTACGTGCGGATCAACGCGGAGTACACGACGTGAGCACCAGCGAAGCGAGGATCGGGACCCTTCTCGAAGCGCTCCCGTACATCCGGGAGTTCCACGGTCAGACGGTGGTCATCAAGTACGGCGGCGCGGCGATGAGCGACCCGGACTTGCGCGAGGAGTTCGCCCGCGACGTCGTGCTGCTCAAGTACGTCGGGATCAACCCGATCGTCGTCCACGGCGGCGGCCCGGACATCACCCGCTACATGGAGCGCCTCTCGATGCCGGTCGAGTTCGTCGGCGGCCTGCGGGTCAGCGACGCCGACACCGTCGAGATCGCCAAGATGGTCCTGGTCGGCAAGGTCAACAAGGACATCGTCATGCGGCTGAACCGCCACGGGCAGCCGGCCGTCGGGCTCTCGGGCGACGACGGGCAGCTCTTCCGCGTCACGCGCACGACGGCGCCGGGCGGCGAGGACATCGGCTTCGTCGGGCAGATCGAGAAGGTCGACACCGGCGTGCTGCTGCACATCGCCGAGGACTACATCCCGGTGATCGCCTCGGTCGGCGCCGACCGCGACGGCGCGTCGCACAACGTCAACGCCGACGAGGCCGCGGGCGCCGTGGCGCGGGCGCTCGGCGCCTACAAGGTGATGTTCCTGACCGACGTCGCCGGCTGGCTCGCCGACCCGGCGGACCCGCTGTCGGTGATCTCCGAGACGACCGCCGACGAGGTCGAGGCGGCGCTGCCGGCCATCGCCGGCGGGATGCGGCCGAAGCTCCAGGCCTGTCTCGACGCCATCTACGGCGGCGTGACCTTCGCCCACATCGTCGACGGCCGCGTGCCGCACTCGCTGCTGCTCGAGCTGTTCACCGACGCGGGGATCGGGACCAAGGTGCGGCCGGCGCGGTGACCTCGTTGATGCCCACCTACGCCCGTTACGACGTCGAGTTCGTGCGCGGGGCGGGGACGCGGCTGTGGGACGCGGACGGCGAGGAGTACCTCGACCTGCTGGCCGGGATCTCGGTCTGCAACGTCGGCCACTGCCACCCGGCCGTCGTCGCCGCCGTCCGCGAGCAGGCCGAGCGGCTCATGCACGTCTCGAACCTCTTCTACACGGAGCCGATGACGCGGCTGGCGTCGCGCCTGGCCGCGGGCACGCTTCCGGGCGGGAAGGTGTTCTTCGCCAACTCGGGGGCGGAGGCCAACGAGGCGGCGCTCAAGCTCGCCCGCAAGGCACGGCCGGGCGGAACGATCGTCGTCGCCCACGGCGCGTTCCACGGGCGCACGTTCGGGGCGCTGTCGGCGACGCCGCAGGAGGCCAAGCAGGCGCCGTTCGCCCCGCTGGTGCCGGGCTTCCGGCCGGTGGCGGTGGACGCGCTGGCCGCCGCGGTGGACGAGGGGACGGCGGCGGTCCTCGTCGAGCCGGTCCAGGGCGAGTCGGGGGTTCATCCGCTGCCGGCCGAGGTGCTCCGCGACGTCCGCGCCGCCTGCGACGAGCACGGCGCGCTGCTGATCTTCGACGAGGTGCAGACCGGGGTGGGGCGGACGGGGACCCTGTGGGCGTCCGAGCCCAGCGGCGTCGTCCCCGACGCGATGACCGTGGCGAAGGCGCTCGGCGGCGGGATGCCGATCGGCGCGCTGATCGCCGGGCCGGCCCATGCCGACGTCTTCGCGCCCGGCGACCACGGCTCGACGTTCGCCGGCGGCCCCGTCGCCGCCGCGGCCGCGCACGCGGTCCTCGACATCGTGGAAGCGCCCGGGTTCCTCGAGCACGTCCGCGAGATGGGCGAGCTGCTGGCCGAAGGGCTGCGCGAGCTGCCGCGCGTGACCGCCGTTCGCGGCCGCGGGCTGATGCTGGCCGCCGACGTCGACGCCGACGCCCCGTCGGTGGCGCGCCGCGCGCTGCTCGAAGCCCGCGTGATCCTCAACGCCCCCGGCCCGCGGACGCTCCGGCTCCTGCCGCCGCTGGTCATCGAGCCCGCCGAGATCCACGACGCGCTCGGCCGGCTCCGCCCGCTGCTGGCCTAAGCTGGGGACATGCTCGTGCCCGCCACCCGCGCCTCGGACGCCGAGCGCGAACGCGCCCTTGCCGCGCTGCGCGCCGCGTCGGTCGAGGGGCGGCTGACGATGGAGGAGCTGGGGGAGCGGGCCGAGCGCGTCGAGCGCGCGCGCACGCAGCGCGAGCTCGCGCGCGTCCTCGCCGATCTCCCGCTCGCCACGGCGCTCGCCGCCGCCGTGGGCGCACCCGCGCCGCGCCGCGAGCGGGCGGTCCTGTCGAGCCTGCGGCGCGCCGGCCGCTGGCAGCCGGCGCCCCAGACGCGCTACACCG
>DASVQH010000324.1:0-2149 GCA_036389195.1 Solirubrobacteraceae bacterium | reverse complement strand
GGGCGCGAGCTCAGCCGCTACGACGCCCGGCCGTGGATCGCCGAGCTGCGCGGCCTGCCGGCCGCCGTCGTCGTCACCGCGCGCGACCGCAGCGTCCCGCCGCGCAAGCAGCGGGCGCTGGCCGAGGCGCTGGGAGCGAGGACGTTCGACGTGCAGGCCGACCACATGGCGGTCACCTCGAACAAGGACGACTTCCGGCGGGCGCTGCTCGCGGCGCTCGACCACGTGCGCGCCGGCGGCACGCGCCTCGTGCGCGCCGCCTGAGCGCTCACCACAGCCGGCGGCCGCGGGCGCGGAAGCGCGCCACGTCGGCCCGCCCGGGCCACGAGTAGTACGAGCCGGCGGCGACGTCGATCGGCGTGCGCGTCGCCGCGCCGCGCTCCAGGGCGTCGAGCACCTCGAGCACGAGGTCGGCGGCGATCGCCTTGGAGCGGCGCAGGAAGCGGTCGAGCGACTCGGCGGGGTCGATCGCGAAGCGCCGCTGGCCGGCGAGGTCGCCGGCGTCGATCACCTCGTCGACGAAGCCGACCGACACGCCGGCCTCGCGCTCGCCGTTGGCCAGCATCCAGAAGCTGGGCATCACGCCGCGGTAGTGCGGGAGGATCGCGCCGTGGAGGTTGAGGATCCCGTGCGGCGGGACGGCGATCAGCTCGGGCCCGAACAGCTGCGGGCAGCTGACCGAGACGGCGACGTCGGGCCGTTCCGCGCGCAGGCGGGCGACGAAGGCGGGCGCGTTGACGTCGGCCACGGGCTCGCAGCGCACGCCGTGGCGGGCGCAGACGGCCTCGATCGAGCGCCCGCGCAGCCGCGCGCCCAGTGTCCGTCGGGCCAGCTCGACCGTCGCGCGGGGGCCGAAGGTGCGCGCGTAGCGGGCGGCGGCCGCGGCGGTGCTCTGCCCCTTGTAGAGGGGAGGCACGACGTAGACGGCGAGCGTGTCGGCCGCCCGCCGTTCCAGGACGCGTGCGAAGAAGGCCGGCAGGTAGAGCGGGTCGCCCGTGGTCAGGAAGACGATCCTCACGGCGCCAGCCCCCAGGCGGCGAGCGCCGCGTCGAGCCGGCCGAACGGGTGCGCGGCGAACAGCGCGCCGAAGCGCCGCGCGGTGCCGGCGCGACCGAAGCTCTGCCACAGCCTCGTCGCGCGCGGGATCCGGTCGCGGTAGGCATCGAGCTCGCCGGTGGCCAGCTCGTAGGGATGGCAGTACACGACCGCCGGGCGCTCGCGCGCGATGGCGGCCACGCCGGCGGCCAGCACGCGGCGCGGGAGCACCCGGAAGTAGCCGCCGCCGGCGAGCGGGACGCGCAGGCGCCCGCGCGCCCACACCGCCACCGGGACCTCGAGCAGCCGACCGCCGCCGGGCAGCGCGAGCCAGTGCGGGCCGACGCGCCAGCCCGGGATCCCGTAGTGGCGCGAGCGCATCGGGAAGATCGAGGAGTCCACGCGGAAGCCCAGGTCGGCGAGGAGGTCGAGCACGTGCAGGTTCGCGGCCAGCACCGAGAAGTCCTGGGCGCGGAAGGCCGTGACGGGCGCGCCCGCGGCGTCCTCGACCGTCGCCTTGGCCCGCGCGAGCTCGTCGCGCAGCGCGGCTGGGCCGAGCCGGTGCAGCGGGCGATGCGAGTAGCCGTGCGACTGGACCTCGTGGCCCTGCGCGACGAGCGACCGCACGAGCGACGGGAACGTCTCGGCGACCCGGCCCTGCACGAAGAACGTGGCGTGCACGCCGTGCTCGTCGAGCACGCCGAGCAGGCGCTCGGTGTTGCGGACGACGCGCTCGGTGATCGGCGCGTCGTAGTCGATGCACGACTGGTACCAGTCCTCCACGTCGACCGTGAACGCGGCCGGACGGCGCGCCGCGGGCGGGCCGGGCGCCGCGATCCGGGCCGGCGCGACCGCGATGCGGTCGCGCGGTGCCATCCTCTCCCGCATACCGGCGCAGCAGGCTACCCTTCGCGGCCGATGACGCTGCAGGGGTGGATCTTCATGGTCGGGCTCCGCGTCTTCGACGTGGGCGGCCTGATCATCTGGCTCGTGTGGTTCTTCAAGCTGCGCGACGAGGACGACGACGACCCCGGCGACGACTTCCGCCGCGACGACGACCGCGAGCCCGGTGACCCGCCCTCCCCCGCCGGGCCGCCCGGCCTCGAGCTGCCCA
>DASVQH010000323.1:0-9332 GCA_036389195.1 Solirubrobacteraceae bacterium | reverse complement strand
CGGGCAGCTGACGGCGACCGGGCTATGATCCCGCCCCGGGAACCGGGACGTACCCGCCGTAGTCCGATGCCGTCGCTCCAGCGCCCACCACTCCCGCGTCCGCGCGGCCCGGTCTCCGAGCAGCTGCTCGAGGCCCTCGTCCAGCCGCCGCACACCGTGCCGCTGCCGGCCGGCGCGGACGCCGACCCGTTCGCCGACGACGACGTCGCGCTCGCCCTCTACTGCTGCTACGAGCTGCACTACCGCGGCCTCGCGGGCGTCGACGACCGCTGGGAGTGGGAGCCGTCGCTGCTGGCGTTCCGCGCCGCGCTGGAGGCGCCGTTCGAGGCCGCGCTGCTGGCCGCCGTCCCGCGCCCCGAGCCGGTCGCGCCCGACGCCACCGACCTCGCGCTGCGCGCGATCATCGACGCCGACGACGCCCCGTCGCTGTCGCGCTTCGTGGAGACCCGGGCGACGCTCGAGCAGCTGCAGGAGTTCCTCGCCCACCGCTCCTCCTACCTGCTCAAGGAGGCCGACCCGCAGACGTTCGCGATCCCCCGCCTCACGGGCGGGCCGAAGGCCGCGATGGTGGAGATCCAGGCCGACGAGTACGGCGGCGGCCGGCCGGCCCGCGTCCACCAGCAGCTGTTCGCCGACGAGATGGCCGCGGTCGGCCTCGACCCGTCCTACGGCGCCTACCTCGACGTCACCCCGGCGCCGATGCTGGCGATCGTCAACCTGATGTCGCTGCTCGGGCTGCACCGCCGCCACAGCGCGGCGATGGCCGGCCACCTCGCCGCCGCGGAGATGACGTCGTCGGTCCCGAACCGGCGCTACGCCAACGGGCTGCGCCGCCTCGGCCTCGACCACGCGACCGCCTACCACGACGAGCACGTCGTCGCCGACGCCGTGCACGAGAACATCGCCGCCGTGGATCTCGTCGGCGGGCTGGCCCGCCAGGATCCGCAGCTCGGCGCGGACGCGCTGTGGGGCGCGGCGACGGCGGTGGAGATCGAGGCGCGCTTCGCGCGCTACGTGTGGGACGCGTGGGAGCGCGGCGAGTGCTCGCTGCTGGCGCCGCTGGGCGCCGCCGCGCCCGCCTAGCGCTGCTCGAACTCGCTCGGCGCCGAGAAGCCGATCAGCTTGTGCGTGCCGTCGCAGAACGGGCGCATCCGCGACTTGCCGCAGCGGCACAGCGCGATCGTCTCGCGATCGACCTCGATCTCGCGCCCGTCCTGGTCGACGAGACGGAAGTCCCCGCGGATGAGCAGCGGCCCGTCGCGGTACGGCGTGATGCGCGCGCCGTCGCTCACGGCGCGGGCGCGCGCAGCGGGGCCGGCTCGGGCGCCCGCCAGCGGATCGTCCAGCGCAGGACCGGCCAGGCGAGGAGCTCCTCGCAGCAGACGCCCGCCTGGCCCGGGACGAGCAGCGCGCGCAGACACGCCACGAGGGCGAGGGGAACGCGGGGAAGCCATTCGGACATCGGCACGGTGCGCCGGTGCTACCCGGGATCCGCGCCGGTCAGAACGTCGATTGGCGCGGTCGCGCCCAAGGGTGGCGGCGCGGCCGCTCCGGGTAGGACCACCTCCATGTCAACTCTCCCCTACACGATCATGATCGGCGCCGTGGTCGTCTCCCTGCTGACGGGGATCATCGGCGAAGGCAAGTTCTGGATCGTCCCCGCCGTGATCCTCCCGCTCATCGCGATCTACGCGGTCGTCGACCGGCGCCTGAAGCAGAAGGAGGACTCGCAGGAGGACGAGGCCGTCCACTCCGCCAAGGGCGGAGCGTCCGGCGCCACCTAGGCCGCTTGGCGCAGGGCCTCGAGCTCGCGCATCCGCCCGAGCCGCCCGAGTGCCTTGGACTCGATCTGGCGGACGCGCTCGGGCGTGATGCCCAGGCGGCGGCCGATCTCGCGCAGCGGGGTCGGCTCGGTGCCCGAGAGGCCGTAGCGCAGGCTCACGACCTCGCGCTCGCGGTCGGGCAGCTCGGAGAGGGCGCGCTGGAGCGCGTCCCGGCGCAGCGACACGTGCACCACCTCGTCGGGCTCCGGGCCGTCGGACGGCAGGAGGTCGCCGAACGCCGATTCGTCGCCCTCGCCCAGCGGCCGGTCGAGCGAGGTCACGGCGCGCGCCGCGTCGCGCAGCGCGTGCAGCTCGTTGAGCGGGATCTGCGCCTCGGCCGCCAGCTCGGCGTCGGTGGGCGGGCGGTCGAGCTTGAGCGCCAGCGCGTTCTCGGCGCGGGCGACCTTGCGCTGCGAGCGCACGAGGTTGATCGGCAGCTTGATGGTGCGCGCCTTGGCGTCCATCCCGCGCTCGACCGCCTGGCGGATCCACCACGTGGCGTAGGTCGAGAAGCGGTAGCCGCGGCGCCAGTCGAACTTCTCGACGGCGCGGATCAGGCCGAGGATGCCCTCCTGGATGAGGTCGAGCAGCGTCAGCTCGGAGCCCTGGTACTTCTTGGCGATCGAGACGACGAGGCGCAGGTTCGCGTTGATCATGCGCTCCTTCGCCGCGAGGTCGCCGCGCTCGATGCGCTTGGCGAGGTCGATCTCCTCGGCCGGCGTGAGCAGCCGGTGGCGGCCGATCTCGTTGAGGAAGAGCTGGAGGGCGTCGGTCGTCGCCGACGCGAGCGCGACCTCGTTGAGGACGGGCGCCTCGGTGTCGCGCCCGCAGTCGTCGCGCAGCTCGATGCTGCGCTGGTCGAGCTGCTCGTAGAGCGCGCCGAGCGCCTCCTCCTCGAGGTCGAGGGCCTGCGCGAGCTCGTCGACCTCGGACAGGTCGATGCACCCGCGTTCGGTGGCGCGATCGAGGAGCGCCTGGAGCGGTCCGCCTGCCGCTGGATCGTTCACCACTGCCATTGGAGGAATCGTCACCACAACCGGGCGCGGATAAACGCGTGGCGCCGTGGTTGACGTGGGTAGCAGTGGTGTGTCAGCGAACCACTCAGGGAGGGGACCAGCATGGCCAACCGCTTCACACGCAACGACGACGAAGGCTCGCGCGGCGCGACCGCGACCGAGGCGCGCACACGCGTCGAGGAGGGTGCTCGCCCCGCCGGCAACGGCGTCCGCGAGCGCAGCGGCGCCGCCCCGACGGCCTCCGAGGTGCGCAGCCGTCAGAAGGACGCGTTCGGCGGCTTCAACTGGGGCTCCGCGTTCTTCGGCTGGCTCGTCGCCGTCGGCATGGCGGCCATCCTGACCGGCATCCTCAGCGCGGCCGGCACGGCGATCGGGCTCAACGAGGGCGTCACGGCTTCTGATGCCAAGTCCAACGCCGACACCATCAGCATCGTCGGCGGCATCCTGCTGCTCGCCGTCCTGCTGGTCGCCTACTACTGCGGCGGCTACGTGGCCGGGCGCATGTCACGCTTCGACGGCGCGCGCAACGGCTTCGCCGTGTGGCTGATCGGCCTCATCGTGACGCTCATCCTGGCCGCCGCCGCCGCCATCCTCGGCGGCGAGTACAACGTCCTGGAGCGCATCAACCTCCCGTCGATCCCGGTCGACGGCAAGAGCCTGACCACCGGCGGCCTGATCGCCACCGTGGCGATCATCGTCGGCAGCATCCTGGCGGCGATCGTCGGCGGCAAGGCCGGCGAGCGCTACCACAAGAAGGTCGACCGCGAGGGCTTCGGCGGCATCTAGGCCCGCCGGGCGACACCCGATCTCCGCGCGAGCGGTGCCGCGCAGCAGCACGGCACCGCTCGTTCGTACATCCGTCCACACGCCTTGGGCGGTCCCCGTTTTGGTCTAGGCTCGCTTCGCGGAGGTCTGTTGAGCGATGAACGGGAGAGGTCGGATGCCGGGGCGGTACACACGGCGCATCGTGCTGGCGGCGGTGCTGCTGGGGCTGGGCGCGGGAGCGCCTCCGGCATCGGCGGGCTACGCGGGGCCCTACACGTTCGAGTCGCAGTCGTGGTGGTACGACGACCGCACGACGATGGACGACGGCGAGGCGTCCCACGCCCACAGCCAGATCAGCATCCCGCTCTTCCAGCGGGTCTCGGGCGTCAAGACCTACACCGTCACGTCGAAGATCCACAACGAGAAGCCCGGGACGGTCCTCGACGAGGTCCGCATCCTGTCCGGCTACGGGGGCGGGACGACGCTCTCGCAGAACCTCGTCGATCGCCGCTGCGACGCCGCGGACTGCACGTTCACCACGACGCTGAAGGTCAACTTCGGCAAGGTCCGGTGGGGTCTCAACGACATCCGCGTCCACACGCAGACCAAGCGGGTCGACACCAACGAGACCAACTACGCGACGTCCGGCTACTGGGTCTTCAACGAGGGCCCGACGGTGGCGGCCGGGACCTCCCCCGACACGCTGACCCGCCTCAGGTTCCCCCACCTCGAGGGCCGCGGGCGCTGGACCCCGAAGCCGCACGCCACGGTCGCCTACAACATCGCGCGGCTCTCGTCGATGTACCCGCCCTTCCGCCGGGTCTGCGGGACGTGGCGGTTCCGCGTCCGGACCGATGCCGTCCAGACCACGACCGACCAGATCGCTTCGTCGCGCATCGCGCTCGATCCCGATCTCCATCACGGGATCCCCGGCAGGACGGTGGCCGAGGTCGACGGCCCGATGACCGGCTACGTCGACCTCTACACCGGCGGGATCCCGAACGGGATGCACAACCTCGTGATCATCGGGCGCACCGACGTCGCCGCGCCCAACCACCCGAACGGCAGGCTGGCGGGCGTTCTCCGCGTGCCCATCCGGATCGCCAACAACGATCCGAGCTACCCCTGCACGCCGGAGCCGGCGGTGACCATGTCGTGGCCGAGCGGCGCCGTCGTCAACGGGATCCCCGACGCCGCCAACGACGCCCGGCTCGACTCGGTCGTTCCGCCGGGGACGACGCGCGTCGCCTACCTGCTGGACGGCGCGGAGATCGCGTCGTCCTCGGGCGGGCCGACGTTCGAGGTCCCGACCGACATGTCGAAGTGGACGGACGGCCCCCACACGCTCGCCGCGCGGGCGACGACCCCGTCGGGCGTCGTGGACTCACCGGGCGTCACCTTCACCGTCGACAACACGCCGTAGGCGCTCGGCTCCGGGCGCCGCTACGGTTCCCCGCATGGCGAAGACCTTCGATGCGATCGACGACCGCCTGCGCGCGTTCATCGAGCGCCAGGCGCTCTTCTTCGTGGGCACGGCCCCGCTGACCGGTGACGGCCACGTCAACGTCTCGCCGAAGGGGCCGATCGGCACGCTGCGCGTCCTCGGCCCGCGCGAGGTGGCCTACCTCGACGTGGTCGGCAGCGGCGCGGAGACGATCGCGCACCTGCGCGAGAACGGCCGCATCGTCGTCATGTTCTGCGCGTTCGAGGGGCCGCCGAAGATCCTGCGGCTGCACGGCCGCGGCACGGTCGTCGAGGCGGGCGACGACGGGTTCGACGACCTGCTGGCGCGCGCCGGCTTCGAGGAGCCCGCGCACCCCGAGGCGCGCCGCGCGGTCATCTCCGTGGAGGTCACGCGGATCGGCGACGCGTGCGGCTACGGCGTGCCGCTGATGGCCTACGAGGGGCAGCGGCCGCACGCGGACCTGTGGGCGGCCAAGCGGCTGCGCACCCGCGGGCCGGACGCGCTGGAGGACTACAAGGCCGAGAAGAACGCCGCCAGCCTCGACGGCCTCCCCGCCGTCACGGGTTCCGCTTCCCTATCCCGGTGAGCAGCTCGCGGATCCGCAGCGGGCCGCTGGACTTGGGGTCCAGCGGAGGCGTCGCCTTGCCGCCGGACTCGCGGATGCCCGCGATGAGCTCGAGCAGCGCGTCGCGCGCGGACACGCGCTCGCTCCACCCCAGCTCGCGGCGGATGCGGCCCGTGTCCATGATCGGGACGCCGAGGCCGAGGTCAACCCAGCCGGGCGGCGTCGGCTGCAGGCGGGCCTTCCAGCTGACCGTCGCGGCGGCGCGCAGCACCCGCGCGGGGACCGGCACGGGCCGGGCGCCCAGCGCGTCGGCGAGCTCGTCGGTGTCGAGGACCGGCTCGGCCGCCACGTTGTAGGCGCCGCGGGCGCGGTCCTCGAGCGCGGCGAGGCGGTAGGCCTCGGCGACGTCGTCGGTGTGCAGCGCCTGGAAGCGCAGGCCTGGCGTCCGCGGGACCACCGGGATGAGGTCGGGGCGCACGAGCGCGGAGGGCAGGAACGGCCCGACGAAGTAGCGGCGGATCTGCGTGCCCGCGTCGTGCTTGAAGATCAGGCCCGGCCGCAGCCGCACCACGCGCAGCCGCGGGTTGGCGCGCTCGACCTTGTCGAGCTGGCGCTCCGTGGCGGCCTTGTGGCGGGAGTAGAAGGAGGTGGAGATGCCGTCGGTCGGCCAGCTCTCGTCGACCGCGCGGTCCTTGGGTCCGCGCGAGTAGGCGCCGACCGATGAGGCGTACACGAGCGCGCCGGCGCCTGAGGCCGCGGCGGCCTCGAACACGCGCTGCGAGCCGTGGACGTTGACGCGCGCGAGCTCGGCCTCGTCGCGCGAGGGCTGGATCAGCCAGGCGAGGTGGATGACCGCGGCGGCGCCGGCGAAGATCGGCTCCAGCGGGTCGGCGGCCACGTCGGCGCTGACCCACGTGGTCTTCGCGGCCGTCCAGTCGGGGAGACGGCGGACGACCCCGGTGATCTCGGTGACGCGGTCGTCGGCGCCCAGCGCGCGGACGACGCTCGTCCCGACGTTCCCGCTGGCGCCGACGACGACGACCCGCATGCCGCTCAGCCGCCGCCGGTGTTCTGGCCGTCGTCGTTGGAGGGCGCGTCGCCGGCCTGGCGGTCGGACGCGGCGTTCTCCTCCTGGTCGGGCGTCTTCGTGCCCGAGCCGGTGTCGTCCTCGCCCACGCCCTCGGGCTGCTCCTCGGGGTAGCCCGAGTCGGATACGTCGTAGCTCTCCATCGCCTGAAACTGCCCGAGCCGCGCACAACGAAAACCGGGCCCCGCCCTCCGCAGTGCGGAGGGCGAAGCCCGGTCAAGAGCAGCAAGGATGCTGCGTTCCGTCTCAGAGCGTGGGCCGGATGCCCACGCAGGCACTACCGGGGGACGGAGTCCCCGTCGACCTCGACCTCTTCGTGACGGACCTCCTCGGAGACCTGGCGCTCCTCGGTGTGGACCTCCTTGTCGAGGCGCACGCGCTCCTTCGGCACGACGGTCTTCTCGACGACGGGCTCCTCGGCGCGCAGCGTGACCTCGTGCTCCTCCTCGGAGAGCTCCGGGCCGTCGAGCGCGTTGTCGACGTTGGCGTCCGTGATCGGCTCGCGCTCGATGCGGACCTCCTCGCGCTGGACCGGCACCGTCTCGGTGACCGTGTCGGACACGATGTGCTTGCGCAGGCGGGCACGCCCGACCTCGCGCGACGTGGTGCCGACGCGGACCTGCTCCTCGGAGAGGGTCATCGCGTCGTCGGTCGTCGGGCCGGAGGTGTCGTGGCCGACCGTGTCGGTGGTCTCCGTGGTGCCGGTGGTGGCGCCGCCCTCGGGCAGGCCGCTGTCCGAACGGGCCTCGGAGTAGTCGAGGCCGTAGTGCTGGTACAGCGCGGCCTCCTCGTCCTGCGAGAGCTTGCCGTCGGCGTCGACCTTCGGCGCGCTCTTGATCAGGTCGCTGTCGTACGGCACCGCCGGGCTGTCGCCGGTGGCCGACGCCTCGCGGATCGGCACGAAGGTCTGCTTGGTGCCGAACAGGCCGGTGTGGACGAGCGCCCACTCGGGCTGATCGGTGTCGGCGTCGAGGTAGATCTCCTCGATGCGGCCGATCTTGCCGCCGCTGGTGTCGTACAGGTCCTGGCCGCGCCAGCTGAGCTTGTCCTCGGTTACGGGCATCTGCACCCTCCCTTTCCTCGGGGTCGTCCGGATTGACTGGTGCTGCTCGGCCTACCCACGCCGTCTGGGGGTCAACAGCGAGCCGAGTGCGTCCGCGCCCGATCCGGGCCGCCGGGCGGGCGCCTGACAAGTGCCGATTGGCGCGACGCGAGTCGGGGCAGTCGGGACCGGCACTGTCACCCCAGTTTCAAGGAGACCCATGTCAACTGGAGCTACCTCGGCGGGCGCCTCGACGCGCGGCGGCCGGGCCCACGACGTCGACCGCGGCCGTACGCCGGCCCAGCTCTACTGCCTGCTCGGCGGCCTCGCGCTGCTGCTCGCCGGCATCCTCGGCTTCATCGTCGAGCCGAGCTTCGGCACCGATCCGCTCAAGCGCGACGAGCTGATCATCTTCGACGTCAACGGCTGGCACAACGTCGTCCACATCCTGTCCGGCCTCGTGCTGCTCGGTGCAGCCTCGAAGTGGCGCACCGCGAAGACGGTCGCGATCGCCTTCGGCGTCGTCTACGGCATCGTGACGATCTGGGGCCTCATCGACGGCAACGACGTCCTCGGCATCATCCCCATCAACGGCGCCGACAACGTGCTGCACATCCTCCTCTCGGCGCTCGGCATCATCGCCGGCGTCATCTCGCGCCCGAAGGGCGACGACGGCCGCTAGTCGGTCGCGCGGCGCCAGCTTCGCTCCACAGGAGTTCCCCGCCGGGCGCCCGAGGGCAGCCCGGCGGGAGACCCTCCCCACCCGACCGAGGAGCGACGGACATGGCGCTGGCTGAACGCACCGCAGAGGTGCGCTGGAACGGAACGCTCGCGAGCGGCGACGGCGTCCTGCGCGCCGGCTCCGATGCGGTGACCGCCCTGCCGATCGACTGGGCGTCGAGCGACGATCGCGCCGAGGGCGCGTCGAGCCCCGAGGAGCTGCTCGCCGGCGCGCACGCCTCGTGCTACGCGATGGCGCTCTCGCTGCTGCTCACCCGCGACGGCACCCCGCCCGAGACGCTCGACGTCGAAGCCCGCTGCTCGCTGGAAGAGGACGGCGACTGGTACCGGGTCAGCGCCATGGACCTCGAGGTCCGCGGCAGCGTGCCGGACCTCGACGGCGGCGCCTTCGAGCGCGCCGCCCGCGAGGCCGACCGCCGTTGCCCGATCTCCAACGCGCTGCGCGGCAGCGTCGAGATCCGCCTGCACGCCGAGCTCGCCGCCTGAGCGTGCCGAACCGGCCCTGGGCGGGTATCCCCCGCCTCGTGCCAGTCGAGCGAAAGGAGCAGCGCGATGGGTGACGGAACCACCGACGACCTCAAGGGTCGCGTCAAGGAGGCCGGCGGCGATCTGACCGGCGACCAGGACCTCAAGAACGAGGGCAAGGTCGATCGGGCCACCGGCACGGTCAAGGACAAGGTCGGCGACGCCGCCGACGCGCTCAAGGGCGTCGTCGGCAAGGACCGCTAGGCCGCGGGCAGCGCCGCGAGCTCGGCGTCGACCCGATCGACGCCGAGCTCGAGCAGCCCGGGGTCCGGCTCGGCCGCGTGGGGATCGCCGCGCCGGCCG
>DASVQH010000322.1:0-26322 GCA_036389195.1 Solirubrobacteraceae bacterium | reverse complement strand
GCGCCCGGTGGCCGCCAGCGCCGCCGGGTCCGCGGCGAAGCCGACCGGCAGCGCCCGCCGCAGCTCGGGCGACCCCTCCATCTCGGCCAGCAGCCCGCCGAGCACGTCGACCCAGGAGTGCGTGAGGATCCCGATCGTCAGGTGGGCGGACGCGTGCGCGCGCGTCTCGGCGCCGTGCACGAACCCGCGCGGGATGTAGAGCGCGTCCCCCGGCCGCAGCGTCGTGCGGATGAGCGGCTCGCCGTCGATCCCCAGCGTGCCCGCCCGGTGCTGGTGGCGCAGCGGCGCCTCGAAGCCCTGGCCGTGGACCTCCCACGCCTTCTCGCCGAAGCACTGCAGCACGAAGACGTCGTGGGTGTCCCAGTGCATGTCCAGCCCGCGCGACCCGGCCGGGGTGATGTACGCGTTGACCTGCACCGGGTGCGAGAGCGCCTGCTCCAGCTCGCGGCAGAAGCGCTCCAGCGGCGGCCAGTAGCGGTGCAGCGAGCCGAGGACGAGCGTGTCGCCGGCCGCGAAGGCCGCCCGGATCGCCGCCGGGTCGACGAGGTCGTCGAGCGGCACCGAGCCGATCGTCGCGCGGCGCGTGTAGGAGCCGGGCGCGATCTTGCGCCCGCCGTGCACGACCTTGACGGCGGGGAAGCGCAGCCCCGCGCCGGTCAGCAGTCCGTCGACGTCGTCGATGCTCAGGAGGTCGGAGTAGCCGGCCGCGTCGAGGCCGGGCGAGAGCAGCGGCGCGCGATCCCAGTGATCGCGCGCGAACGCCTCCCAGTCCGGGACGCAGCGGGCTGCCGCCGCGCGCGCCTCAGGCTCCGTCGTCAGCGTCGTCGGCGGGGTCTGAGTCGTCCGCCGTGTCGTCGGCCTCGTCGGCGGGGTCCGCCTCGTCGGCCGTGTCGTCGGCGTCGTCGGTCACCGCGGCGCCGGTCGGCGTCCAGACGGTCTCGATCTCGTCGTCGGTCAGGGTGCCTGGAGTGGGTTCCATGGTCCGGAGCTTACGCCAGGTTGGCCGACCGCGGATAGGCGATCGACGGATCCGTGAGCACGTTCACGAGCGCCGGCTTGCCCGCCTCGAACGCCCGCGTCACCGCGTCCCGGAACTCCCCCGGCGCGCGCACCAGCTCGCCGTGCCCGCCGAGCGCCTCGACGACCTGGTCGTAGCGCCGCTCGGGCGCGAGGTCCGCGGCCACCGAGTAGCCGTAGAGGAACTCCATCGGGTGCTTCTCCAGCGCCCAGATCCCGTTGTTGCCGACCACCCCGACGACGTTCACCCCGAGTCGCGAGAACGTGTCGAACTCCATCCCCGAGAAGCCGAACGCGCCGTCGCCCAGCAGCAGCACGACCTGGCGGTCGGGGTGGGCGAGCTTGGCGGCCAGCGCGTAGCCCGGCCCTGAGCCCAGGCAGCCGAACGGGCCGGGATCCAGCCAGCAGCCGGGCTCGTAGGAGTCGATCACCCGGCCCGCGTAGGACACGAAGTCGCCCCCGTCGCCGATGACGATCGCGTTGCGGTCGAGCACCTCGCCGAGCTCCTTGTAGAGCCGCATCGGGTGCAGCGGCGAGCGGTCGTCGGCGCGCTGCTCGGCCTCGGCGGCGCGCTTCTCGGTCTCCGTCTCGCGCAGCGACTCGACCCAGCCGGGCGCCGACGGCGACCCGACCCCCTCGCGCAGGGAACGCAGCGTCTCGCGCACGTCGCCGTAGAGCTCGGCGGCGACGGGGCGCGGATGGGCGCGCCCCGGCTCGGCGACGTCGATCGCGATCAGCTCGGTCTCCTCTCCGAACGACTTGCCGAAGCCGAGCCGGAAGTCCATCGGCACGCCGATGACCAGCGCGACGTCGGCGCCCTTGAGCGCGTGCGAGCGGGCCCGCGAGAAGAACAGCTCGTGGTCGGCGGGGATGCAACCGCGCGCCAGGCCGTTGAGGAAGACGGGGATGCGGAGCGCCTCGATCAAAACGCGCAGCTCGTCCTCGCCCCGGCCCCAGTACAGGTTCGTGCCGGCCATGATCACCGGGCGCTCGGCGCCGCGCAGCAGCTCCACGGCGCGGTCGAGGTGGTCGCCGTCGGCCGCGACGGCGTGCGGGACCGGCGGCTCGGCGGGCGCTTCGCGCTCCTCGGCCTCCATGAACACGTAGTCGAGCGGGAAGTCGATGAACACCGGGCCCGTGTGCGGCGTGGTGGCGACGGCGAACGCGTCGTCGAGCAGCTCGGGGATCTCCTCGGTCGACTGCGCGGTCGCCGCGGACTTGACGAGCGGGCGCACGAACGGCACGTGGTCGATCTCCTGCAGCGAGCCCTGCCCCCACCGCATGGCGGGCGCGCGGCCGCCGAGCACGATCACCGGCGAGTTGTTCTGCTGCGCCGACCCCATGGCGCTCATCCCGTTGGTCACGCCGGGGCCGGCGGTGAGCGCCGCGACGCCCGGCTCGCGCGTGACCTTCGCCCACCCCTCTGCCGCGAACCCCGCCGCCTGCTCGTGGCGGACGTCGACGATGTCGATGCCCTCCTCCCGGCACCCGTCGTAGATCGAGAACAGGTGGCCGCCCGAGAGCGTGAAGAGCTTGGTGACGCCGTGGGCCTTCAGGCGGCGCGCGACCAAGCGGCCGCCGTGGAGGCGGGTGGCCTCGCTCGTGTCGGTGCTCATGGAGCCGGAGACTAACCGCCGGCGCTGAGCGCGAAGCGCGCCGCCGCGGCCGCTTCCGCGATGCGCTCCTCGCCGCAGAACAGCGTCGTGCCGACGCGCAGAACCGGGAGCCGGTCCGCGCCCGCGGCACGCAGCCGGCGCCCCGTCATGGCCATGGCGGAGTCGCGCGCGCGGTCGCCGGCGGCTTCGAGGACCGCTTCGAGCCCGACGCCCGCCGCGGCGGCCGCCTCGGCGAGGATCTCGGGGTCGTCCAGGTCGAAGCCGCCGCAGAAGGCGAGACGGCCGGCGGCCAGCGCGAAGGCGGCGCCGCGGCCGCGCTCGGCGGCCAGCGAGGCGGCGCGCATCGCGCGGGTGACGGGCTCGGGGAAGCGCTCGGGCCACACCAGCGGCATCCGCAGCGCGTGCGCGCGGGTCTCCGCGTCGCCGCGCACACCGGGCGCGCAGACGTCGCGCCGGCGCCGCACATGCGTGACCGGCGTCCAGGTGACCGCCTCGAAGCTGCGCTCGACGCGCTCCGCGGCGAGATACGAGAACGGGTCGCCGAGGTCGAAGAAGAGCTCGACGCGCGTCCGCTCGCGCGCGGAGACCGGGGCGTCGCCCGTCGCGGGCAGGTCGCCCGCGTGGTGCTCGGCGCGCGCGCTCACTCGCGCCGTGCGGCCCGTCTCCCGTGCCCTGCGATGGTCCTCCAGGCTGATCAGCACACCCATGGCTCGCCCTTGGTCTTGAGTGGTCTCGATGGAGCCGGCGTTCCTGACGACTCCACTTCCCCCAAACGAAGGTGTCCAGCAGAACTTGCGAATTCCTGCAGGACTGCCGAGACAAGGAGTACGCTGGGCTGACCCCAGGTTCCGTTAGATCGTTCGGAGGCCCGCCATCCCCCCCGTACCCCCGCCAAAACGCCACCCCTACGCGCAGTGGTCACCCGACGCGCGCGCCCTCGATCTCGTGGGCGACAAGTGGACGTTGCTCATCATCCGCGACCTCGCCGCCGGCCCGCGCCGGTTCGTCGAGCTGCAGCGCGTGCTGCCCGGGATCTCCACCGAGCAGCTGCGTTCCCGGCTCAACCGCATGGTCGCCGACGGCCTGCTGACGCGCCAGCGCTACCGCGAGGTCCCGCCGCGCGTCGACTACGAGCTCACCGAGCGCTCGCGGGAGCTGATGCCCGTCCTCGGCGCGCTCGCGCGCTGGGGCTACGACTGGACGTGGAGCGGCCCGCGCCAGGGCGAGGACGTCAACGTCGGCGCGATCCTCCGGCTCGCGCCCGGCCTGCTCGAGCCGCCCGCCGGCGTGTCGGGCACCGTCGAGCTCGTCGTCGACGAGCGTCCGTTCGTCATGACGGTGGCCGACGGCGCTGTCGCCATCTCCGAGCGCCCCGTGCCGTCCGCGGACGCCCGCGTCAGCGGCACCACCGCCGAGTGGATCGACGCGCTCGGCCCCGACGGCTCGACCGCCGGATTGACGTTCAGCGGCTCGCGCCCGCTCGCCGACGCGCTGCTCGCCGGCTTCGTCGCGGCCGCCGGGCGCACCGCCGCCGCGGCCTGAGGCAGGCCCACCCCGCGGCCCTCTCCGGAGGGCCGCGGCACCCGCCTCACCGCCCGCCGTAGTCCTCGGTGTCCACGTGCGGGAAGCGCCCCTGCAGCTTGCCCTGGAACGTGGAGTTCGGCTTCGTGAAGCAGCCGGGCACCTGCTCGTCGGGCAGCCGCTCCTTGCCCGTGTCGGTGTTGCGGCAGTCGAAGTTGTTGAAGATCAGGTACGGCGCCGAGGCGACGTCGCCGGTCAGATCCAGCGGCCCGAGATACGTGTTCCCCCGGTTGGACGCCAGCCGGTCGGGGAACATCGCCGCCGACTCCACGCCGGTGACGCCGATCTGGCGCAGGTAGTGCCCGACGCCGCCGCTGGAGGAGGTGGTGGTGTCGTTGAGCGCCGTGCCGCCCTGGACGAAGAAGTCCGACACCTGTGCCTGGGAGAACTCCAGGTAGCGCAGCAGCGGGTTGGCCTCGCCGAGGAACGTCGACGCCGCGGCCAGCACCGGCACGGCGCCGCGCAGCACCTCGCGCGTCGCCGGCATCCCCTTCTCGGAGGCCTTGATCAGCGGGTCGAGGTCGGTGAAGAACGCCTTCAGCGACGGCGCCAGCCCGCGGACGTCGCGCAGCGTCGGCCGCAGGTCGCGCGCGACGGGGCGCAGGTCGGCGATCAGCGGCCGCGTCTGGACCGCGAACCGCTGCAGCCGGGCGAGCGTCGTGCGCGACTCGTCGAGGAAGGTCGGGAAGATCCGGAACGTCTCAGCCAGCGCGTCCTGCTGCGAGGACGTCGCCTCGAACACCCGCGCCGACGACGTCACGAGGTTGCGCAGCTGCGCCTGGTTCTCACTCAGGGCGCTGAACACCACGCCCGTGTTGCGCACGAGCCGCTGGGTGGCGCCGCGCTGGGAGTCGAGCACCTCGAGCAGGTCGGTGCCGTCGCGGGCGAAGCCCGGCAGCGTGGCCAGCGCGTCGTTGATGTCGCCGCCGCGGCCGCTGACGCCCTCGGCGAGGTCCTGCTGCCAGGTCTGGAACGCCTTGCGCGTCGTCGGGTCGAACGCCTCGAAGATCTCGTCGAGCTGGACCGCGCCGCGGACCTGCCCGTCGGGCAGCCGGCCGCCGTCGCGCAGCATCCGCTTGCCCGACCCGGGCGTCAGCTCGACGTACGTCTCCCCCAGCAGCGTCTTCTGGCGCAGCGTCGCCCGCGCGTCGGCCGGCAGCGGCGCGTACTTGGGCTGCAGCTCGACCACCGCGAGCGTCCGGTTGCGCCCGCGGTCGAGCGTCTTGGTCTGGACGCGGCCGACCGGGACGCCGGCGATCCGCACCTCGGCCTGCTCGGCCAGCGTGGTCGCCTCGGGGAACGCGACCTGAAACCGGTACCCCTGCGGCTTGAGCGGGATCGGCCCGCCGAACGACAGCCACAGGAACATCAGCAGGCCGAAGCACGACAGCGCGAAGACCACCATCGTCATGACCCGCGGGAGTGAGGGGGCGGCCTTCTGCATCAGCGGGTCGCGCAGGCGTCGGAGGAGGTCAGGATCGGCGTCAGGCCCTCGAGGAACTCCAGCTCGGGCCGGCCGGCGACCACCGCGCGGATCGTGTTGCACGGCGCCGCCAGCGTCAGCGGGCGCAGCACGCCGTGGGCGTCGGAGCTCGAGAACAGCTGGATGCCCATGTGCTGCGTCCAGGCCAGCCAGAACAGGTAGCCCTCCTGGCGCGCCCGCTGGTCCGGCCCCTCGCGGCCGCCCGGGTTGAAGGCCAGCATGTTGAAGAAGTGGTTCAGGACGGTGACCGATCTCGTGAGATCCGGCATGGTGGCGGCGAGCTGCGTGCTCGCGGGCCGCAGGTCGCGCACCAGCGGGCGGGCCTCGCGCACCAGCGGGCGGATCGATCGCTGCAGCTGCGGCGTCGCCTCGCGGGCGAACGGCGTGAGCGCGCGGTTGGCCGGGTCCAGGGCGCGGACCGCCGGGCGCAGCCGCGCCGTGGCCGGCCCGAGGATCCCCGCGAAGCGCTCGACCCGCTGCAGCGTGTCCGTCGTCTGGCGCAGCGCGCTCGGCAGCTCGCGCACGGAGCTCGACAGGTTCGAGGACTCCGAGGCGAACGCGCGGAAGACGGCTGAGGAGGAGTCGACGAGGCCGGCGATCTCGTCGCCCTTGGACGCGAGCTCTGAGTTGAGCTGGTTCAGCGACGTCACCAGCCGCCGCAGGTTCGCCCGCCGCGTGGCCACCGCGCCGTTGACCCGCGCGAGGTCGCGGTGGGTCGGCTCGAAGCGGCGGAAGATCTCGCGCAGGTCGGGCCCGCGGCCCTTCAGGCCGCGCCCGGCGCCGTTGATCAGCAGCCGCACGTAGTCGCGCGTGTCGGCGTCGAGCATGTCGAAGATCTCGTCCGGGTTGATGTCGGGCCGGGTCGCCGAGATCGGCACCGTCCAGCGCTCGCGGGCCACGGGCGCGCCGTCCGAGCCGGGGTCGAGGTCGATGAACATGTCCTTCAGCCCGGTCTTGGGCCGCAGCAGCGCGCGGGCGTCCTCGTGGACCAGGCGCTTGTACTTGCGGTCGAGGTCCATCCGCACGACGGCGCGGCCCTCCTTCAGCGACACCTTGCCGATGTCGCCGATGCGCACCCCGGAGACGCGGACCGTCTGCCCCTGGCCCGCCGTCACCGCCTGGGCGGTCGAGAACTCCGCGTTGAGCACGAACGGCTTCTCCTCCAGGAACGGGATCCGCAGCCGCTGCTGCTGGAGGATGTAGAAGGACACGGCGCCGGCGATGAGGATCAGCCCGATGATCGCCAGGAAGTCGAGCAGGTGCTTGCGGATCGCGGTCACTTGCCGCTCCTCAGCAGCGAACGGGTGTGCTGGAGCTGCTCGACCTGCGCCTTGCCGGCGTCCGCGGCGACGCGGTCGATCAGCCCCTCGGTGGCGTCCTTGGTCGAGACGGTGAGCTGCTTGGCCAGCCCCTCGTACTTGATCTGGCCTTCCAGCCAGGTGATCGCCTTCTTCTTGGCCAGCGCCAGGCGCGCCTGGTACTTCGGGTCGCTGGTGTCGATCCGGCGCTGCGGCGGCGGCGCGCCGGCCGTCGAGCGCAGGTCCGCGCGCTCCTGGTTCTCGCACGGCGCGTCGGGGTTCAGCGGCGGGCGGGTCGGCGGCTTGGGCGGGTTGGCGCCCTTGATCGGCAGCGCGCTCGTGGCGAACCGGCCCGGCGCGAGCTGGATCAGGTTCGTCCCGCCGGCCAGCAGGATGCGGAACCACTGGCCGTTGGCGTCGCCCGAGCGGCTCTCGCCGGCCAGGCCCGGGAGCACCTTGGCGAACTCCTGGTAGACGGGCGAGTTGGCCGGGAAGACCTCGTCGCCGACCTTGTCGTTGCCCCAGGGGATGAAGATGTCGTTCTGGCAGCCGGCCAGCCTGCGCCCCTCGCGCTGGAACGGCACGGTGGAGCGGCTCAGCCGCGTGAGCCCGGTGACCGTCGGGCGCAGGTCGCGCACCAGGCCCTTGAGCTCGGGCTCGGAGACCAGCGCGCGCAGCTGGGCGACGAACGGGCGCGACGCGGCGATGGCCGGGAGCGAGGAGCGCACCCCGGGTCGCAGGTCGCGGGCGAAGCCGCGGACGCTCGGGAAGGCCGCGTTCAGCGCGCCGAGCGCGGGCTGGGCGGCGCGCAGCGTGCGCGGCAGCTCGTGCACCGCGGCCTGCAGGTTGCCGTCCTCGACCGCGAAGGCCCGCGCGGTCGTGTTGAAGTCGGTGATCAGGCTCTTGAGCTGGTTCGCGTTGCGATCGAGCGCCTGCGCCGTCTTGCCCGCGCTCGCGATGTACCCCGAGAGGTCGCCCTCGCGCTCGCCGAGCAGGGCGCCGGCCACGATCGCCGAGTCGCGGTAGGCCGGCTTCCAGTAGCGGACCGAGCGGTTGTAGCCGCGGGCGCCGTCGCCCTTCAGCGCCGACGCGTACTCCTTGAGCAACGTGCGCAGGTCCTCGCGCGTGTCGGACTGCAGGGCGGTGAGGATCTCGTCGAGCTGGACCGGCGTGTCGGTCTGGTTGACCGGGAAGACGTGGTCGTCGTCGACCTCCGGCGCGGTCGGCGTCCCCGGCGAGACGTCGACGAAGAAGTTGCCCTCCAGGAAGATGCGCGGGCGGATCTTGAAGGTGGCGTCCTTGTGCAGCGGCAGCCCCTTCTTCTCGAAGCGCATCGTCACCGTCGCGCCCTCGCCGCCCTTGGCCGCCTCGGAGATCTTCGTGACCGTGCCGACGTTGACGCCCGCCACGCGCACGGGGGAGTTGAGGCGGATGTTGTTCGTCGTCTGGAAGACGGCGGAGACCTCGTAGTGCGAGCGGAACGGGATGCTCTTGGTGAAGCCCAGGTAGCAGCCGACGAGCATGACCACGAGCGCGATCAGGCCGACGGTGAAGTAGCTGGGGCCGCGGGTGCGGGTCCGCCTCATCGCCTCACTCGCCTCCGAACTCCGAGACCGGGAAGTCCTTGTAGGGACCGGTCTCCGGCTTGTCGGTGAACGTCTGGCCCGCGGGGACGCGCGGCAGGCCGGTCGGCGTCGGGCCCTGCAGCCCGGGCGTGCGCGGGTCGTTGACGACGTTGTACTTCTTGGGCGCGTAGCGGGCCTGGCGGCGCAGGAAGCCCCGCTGGCCGAACTCGCAGTCGGCGCGGCCGTCGGGGCCGATCGCCGCGCCGTACGGCTGGCCCTGTAGGAACTGGGGCGTGTCGCCCGGGTTGACGTCCTCGCCGTTGGCCGGCTCGGACGCGCCCATCTGGCTCAGCGAGTTGTCCTGGCGGCCGGTGTTGTTGAGCAGCGCCCGCTGCGCGTGGCCGGTCGAGTCCTCCTCGCTGAAGTGCTCGGCGTTGTGCGTCCAGAAGTAGTTCCAGCCGTTGCAGACCGTGATGTACGGGCCGACGAAGCGCACGGTCGGGTTCAGCGTGCCCACCGTCTCGGTGAGCCCCCGCAGGCCGGCGTTCGTGCCCGGGTCGTCGGTGACGTCGTCCAGCGTCTTGAAGGTCTTGCGCAGCTGGTCGTCGAGCTTGACCGCGCGGCGCTGCACGGGAATGCCGCGCTCCACCGCGTCGTTGATGGTCGGCAGCGACGCGCGCAGCTCCGTGGCCGCCCCGCGCAGGTCGGCGGAGAACGCGGCGAAGTCGTCGAGGAAGGGCCGCTGGACGCGCAGCGACTCCGTCGCCACGTCGAGCGTCGGCGGGCTCTTGGCGATCGTGTCCTGCAGGGCCCGCGGGTCGCGCGAGATCGCCTCGAAGGTGTCGGCCATCGTCGTGAACAGGCGCGCCTGCGTCTTCGACACCGGGGCGAGCGTGGAGACCGTGCGCTCCAGCCCGCGGAAGAAGCCGGGCAGATCCGTCCGCGGATCGGACAGGTTGCGCATCACCGGCTCCAGCGCGCCGGCGAGCTCGGGCAGCACCTCAAAGGTCTGGCCGAGCGACTGCCCGCGGCCCGCCAGCGCGTTGCCGAACTCCTGCAGGTTGCCCTGGGAGGCCTCGCGGGTCGGGCGGTCGAAGATCGAGAAGACCTCGTCGATCTCCACCGGGATGCGGGTCTGGCGGATCGGCAGCGTGTCGCCGTCGCGGAACGTCTGCTTCGAGCGCCCCGTGGTCAGCTCGACGTACTTCAGGCCGAGCGCCGAGCGCGGCCGGATGGCGACGGTCGAGTCGCGCGGGATCGCGCCGAGCTTCTTGTCGAGCTTGAGCTCGAGCACCGCGCCGACGCGGTTGCCGCTCAGCATCGTCGGCGCGAGGTCCTTGACGACGCCGATGCGGAAGCCGCCCGAGCGCACCTCGTTGCCCTTGACGATGTTCGCGCCGCTCGGCGACTCGACCCGCAGCAGCGTCGTCGGCACGAACGGCAGGCCGTTGTTGGCGTTGTAGGCGAGGAAGACCGCCACGAACGTCACGAGCAGCGTCACCGCCCCGACGAGGACCGGGTTGGCGAGCGGGCTGGATGCTGAGCGCGGACCCATCAGCTCCCCAGCAGCCAGTCGAGCATGGCGTCGCGCTCGCGGTCGGTCAGCGGCTTCTCGGGCGCCTTCGGCGCAGCGGGGACCGGCGGCACCTTCGGCGGGTCGTCGAGGATGCCGTCGAGGATGTCGCCGACGCCGCCCACCGGGTCCGGGGCGCTGCCGCCGCTGTCAGTGCCGCCGCCGGACGGGGCGCGGCCGATGTCGCCGCTGCCGGTGCTCTCGCCGCCGCGCTCGCGGGTGCGCCGGCGCTTGCCGTCACCGCGCGCCCTGTCTCCGGTGTCGCCGCGCGGCCGGGCGCGCCGCGCCTGCGCGGGCTGCGCCGAGCCCGTCGTCGGATCGGGCTGCAGCACGCCGGGCTGGTTGGGCCCGATGTAGGCGTTGCAGTCCTTGATCAGGTTCGGATCCTGCTTGACCGCCGCCTTCAGCGAGTCCGCGTTCTGGTAGGGCGAGCACTTGTCCTCGAAGGCGTTGACTTTGAGGATGTAGCCGTTCTCGTCGAAGATGTTGATCGCCATCGGCTGGTCGAAGAAGTACTGCAGCAGCGCCTCCAGGCCCGTGTAGCCGTTGCCGCCCGGCGAGCGCGGGTCCTTCTCCACCGCGAAGCGCCGGTCGTCGAGGTGCTCGAGGACGATGGCCAGGTTCTTGGCCAGCTCGGGGGCGTTCGCCGCGAGGCGGTTGAGCTGGTCGGCCGTGGGCTTGGCGGTCTTCAGCGCCGGGCGCCCGACGTCCGACGCGCGCGCCAGCGCCCGCAGGTTCACCTGCGTCGAGCGCGCGAACGGCGGCAGGTTCTCGAACAGCCGCCGCAGCTCGCCGGACGAGCGGCTGAGGTCGGCCAGCGCCGGGCCCTGGCGGTCGGCGACCTGGCCGAGCGACGCCATCGTCGGGCGCAGCTCGCGCAGGAAGCCGGGGAGCTTGCGGAAGCCCGCGGCCAGCTCGCTGCGCCGGGCGGCCGACGCCTCGGCGGTGTCGTGCGCCTCCACGACCCAGCGGCCGACGTCCTTGCGGTTGGCGGCCAGGTCGGTGACCACCCGGTCGGCGTTCTCGGTCAGCGACACCAGCGTGTCGCTCTGGCGGGCCAGCAGCGCGAGCGTCTTGTCCGTCTCGCGCAGGGCCGGCACCAGGCGGCGGATCGAGGCGTTCAGGTCCTCCGCGCGCCCGCCGACACCGGTGCCCAGCTCGTCGAGCAGGATCCGCAGCCGCTCGCGGTACGGCCGCTGCATGATGTCGTTGAGCAGGTCGGGCGGGATCGTCGAGGCGGTGTGCTCGACGGGGATGCGCGCGCCCTCGCGCAGCTCGCGCGGCGACTTCCCCGGCCGGCAGTCGATGAAGTACTCGCCGATCAGCGACTGCGGGCGCGACTCGCAGAACGCGTCTTCGCGCAGCGACCCGTAGCCCTCGCGCGTGATCTCGACGTCGACCAGCGCGTGCCGGGTCTTCGGGTCCACGCGCAGCTCGCCGATCCGCCCCGCGGTCACCCCGGCGACGCGCATGTCGCCGCCCTGGACCAGCCCGAAGGCGTTGTCGAACTCGACGGTGAACGTCTTCGCGCCGCTGTCGCCGCCCGCGCCGGCGGCCACGAGCGCGCCGGCGCCGCAGGCCAGGACGAGGAGCGCGATGACGATCCGCTTCACGCGCTCACTTCCCCGGCAGGTGCTGGCTGGGGTCGCAGGGGAAGTCCGCGTCCGGGTGGAAGGGGTTCGAGCCGTCCGGGTTCGGGTGCTCGCTGGAGCCCGGGCAGCGGTTGCGCTGGCCCAGCGTCGCGCCGGCCGCGAAGGCCTGCGCGCGCAGCTCCGGCGGCACCGGGCTCAGCTGGCCGTTGAGGAGCGTGAACGCGCTGCCGTGGCTGCCCACGCGCGAGACCGCCCCGAGCGCGTCGTAGACGCCGGAGTGCGAGAAGTCGTCCCACCACCCGAGCAGGTCGGGCGCGTAGGTCTTGATGAACGCGAGCTGCGGCGCCGAGTCGTCGAGCGCCTTGGTGGCGGCGTCGAACGCGCTCTCGCGGCGGGCGCCGTTGTCCTGCACCGGCCGGGTCGAGGCGTCGCGCAGCGGCGGCTGGCTGCGCTGGAGGTCGATCAGGTCGTCGTCGGCCCCGGGCGAGCGGACCAGGCTCGAGAGGTCCTGCAGCGTCGGGCGCGCGTCGCGCGCGAGCGGGCGCAGGTCCGCCAGCAGCGGGCGCAGCCGGCGGGCCACGGGCTTCGACTCGCGGACCAGCGGGTCGAGGTCGTCGAGCGTCGCGCGCAGGTTGAGGAACGTCGTGTTCGAGCGGCGCATGAAGTCGGGCAGCCGGGCGATCGCGTCGGCCAGCGCCGCCTTCTCCGAGCCGATCGCCGTCGTCGTGGTGGCGAGGTTGTCGACGAGGCCGGCGAGGTCGTCGCGGCGATCGGCGATGTCCGTCACGAGCTGGGACGAGGAGACGATGAAGCGCTCCAGCGACGGGGTGTCGCGGTTGACCTCGCGGAACAGCCGGCTCGACGCGGCGAGCGTCGGGTTGAGGTAGGGCAGCGCCTCCTTCATCTGCTCGCTCTGGCCCTCGACCTGGTTGGCCGAGCCCTGGATGACGCCGGAGAGCGCCTCGCGCGTGGGCTTGTCGAAGACGTCGAAGAGCTGGTCGAGGTCGACGGTGCTCGTGGTGGCGGCCTGGCCGATCACGCCGCCCTCGGGGATCGGGTCCGCGTCGTCGGGCGGCAGGCGCAGGTCGATGTAGCGGTTGGCGATGCCCGACAGCGAGGCCTGGCGGACGGTGGCCAGCGTGCCGCGGCGCAGCGGCCAGAACTCGTCGGTGATGCGCAGCGTCACCTCGGCCTGGTTGTCGTCGGTCAGCTCGATGCGCTCGACGTCACCGGCCTTGCGGCCCGACACCTGGACGAGGTTGCCCTTGACGAGCTGTGACGCGTTCTGGAAGCGTGCCTTGACGCGATGGGCGCCGCCGCCGCCCAGCAGGACGACGATCGCGACGGCGATCCCCACCATCACAGCCGACAACGCGGCGACCCGCGCGATCGCCCGCGAATTGCGCAATGCCCTGCTTCTCCCTCTCCGCTCGAACCAACGCCGAAGGGGGCGAAGCTACCGGCAGGTAAGTGGGGGTGTCAAAGGGGAACCGTCCCCTACGCGGCGGCGGCGACCTCCGGCGCGGGCAGCGCGCAGGCGCCGCCTTCGGAGAAGCCGTCGGGCGGGATGTCGAACGCGGCGTTGAAGCGCGCGCGGTAGTTCTCCCACGCGATCGCCCCGGTCAGCTCGACCAGCTGGCGGTCGTCGAAGTGCTCGCGCAGGGCGGCGAAGACGTCGTCGGGCACGCGGACCGGCGTCCGCGTCATCGCGTCGGCGTAGTCCAGGGCGGCCCGCTCGGCGGCCGAGAAGTGCGGCGAGTCGGCGTGGCGGTGCAGGTCGCGCAGCTGGGCCTCGCTGACGCCGTGCGTGCGCGCGTTCCACGACCCGATGTCGAGGCAGTACTCGCAGCCGGCGACGCTCGCCGCCTTGACCTGCACGAGCTCGCGGACGGTGACGTCGAGCGCCTTGCTGCGCTCGAGCGCCAGCTCGAACGCGATGTTCCCGGCCAGGATCTGGCTGTGGCGGGCGGTGACGCCGAACGGCCGGGGGCTCCGGCCGAGCCGGCGGGCGGCCTGGCGCATGGAGAAGCGGGCGAAGAGCCCGCCTTCGGTGGGTTCGAGTGGAGTGATGCGGCTCATCGCGCCGGCACGTTACGGTTCAGGTGGCCCCGTGGACAGGACCAGTCGATGAGCGTTTCGGTGGACCAGTTAGGCGTCGACCTGCTGGTGGGCGTGCGCCCGGGCAGCGGGCGGTCCCTGCGCGCCCAGGTGGAGGAGCAGCTGCGCGCGGGCGTGCGCTCCGGGACGCTGCACGCGGGCGTCGATCTGCCGTCGAGCCGCGCGCTGGCCGCCGAGCTGGGCGTCTCGCGCGGCGTCGTGGTCGAGGCCTACGCGCAGCTCGTGGCCGAGGGCTACCTCGTCACGCGGCGCGGCGCGGGCACCCGGGTCGCCGCGGTCGCGCCGGAGCGGCCGGCCTGGGAAGGGCCGCGCGCCGGGCCCGCCGCGCCGCCCGTCCGCTTCGACTTCCGCGTCGAGTCCGGCGATCTCTCGGCGTTCCCGCGGCGCGCGTGGCTGGCCGCCGAGCGGCGCGCGCTGACCCGCGCGCCCGACGCGGCGCTCGGCTACGGCGACCGGGCCGGCGCGGCCGAGCTGCGCGCGGCGCTGGCCGCCTACCTCGGACGCTCGCGCGGAGTGGCGGCCGGGCCGGACCGGCTCCTCGTGGCGGCCGGGACGATGCAGTCGCTCGGGCTCGTGGCCGGCGCGCTGCGCGCTCGCGGGGTCGCGCGGGTCGCCGTCGAGCACCCCGGCTTCCCGCTGCACCGGGTGGTGCTCGCGCGGGCCGGCCTGGAGGTGGTCGAGGTGGCGGTCGACGGCGGCGGCCTGGACGTGGCGGCGCTGGCGGCGAGCAGCGCGGGCGCCGCGCTGGTCACGCCCGCGCACCAGATGCCGACCGGCGCGGTCCTGGCCCCGGAGCGGCGCGCGGCGCTGCTGGAGTGGGCGGCGGCGCGCGACGCGTTCGTGCTCGAGGACGACTACAACGGCGAGTTCCGCTACGACCGCGAGCCGGTCGGCGCGCTGCAGGGGCTCGCGCCGGAGCGCGTGGCCTACCTCGGGTCGGCCTCCAAGACGCTGGCGCCGGGACTGCGGCTGGCCTGGATCGTCCCGCCGGCCGAGCTGCTCGGGCCGGTGCGCGAGGCCAAGGAGTGGGCCGACGGCGGCTCGCCGGCCATCGCGCAGCTCGCGCTGGCCGACCTGATCGCCGGCGGGGAGCTCGACCGCCACGTCCGCCGCATGCGCGCCGCCTACCGCCGCCGCCGCGACCTCTTGGTGGCTGCGCTGGCGGCGGAGCTGCCGCTCGCGCGCGTCGGCGGCGTCGCCGCGGGCCTGCACGCGCTGGCCACGCTCCCGCGCGGGCCGCGCGCCGACGCGGTCCTCGCCGCGGCGTGGGCCGACGGCGTGGCCGTCTACGGCTACGACCACGGCGGGGCGACGCACCTGCTGCTCGGGTTCGGCTCGTTGCCGGAGCCCTCGATCGAGCCGGCGGTGCGAGCGCTGGCGGCAGCGTGGCGGCGGGCGGCGGCGTGATCGCCCGCGAGGAGATGGCCGCGTGCATCGCCTACGTGATGGCGTGGGACGCCGCCGACGTGCCCGTGAGCACGACGACCGACCCGCTGTCCGGCTGGCGCGGGTGGCTCGCCGGGCGCGGCCTCGGGCTCGTGCCGATCGCCGAGCCCGGGCGCTTCGCGTGGGCCGGCACCTGGATCGCCACCGGCGCGCGACCCGGGGGCGCACCGGGCGCCGCCGTGATGTTCGGCGTCCCGCCCGGCGTGCTCTTCGATCCGCTCGGCGACGGCGCCGCGCCGCCGGCCATCGAGGCCGGGTTCGCGGTCGCCGCGCTGGACGTCTCACGGCGCGGCGCCGAGGAGACCGGCGACGTCGCGCCGGCCGGCGTCGTCGAGGGCATCTTCGTCGCCGCCGCGGCCGAGGCGCCGATGACCGCGGTCGGCCGGGTGGCGGCGACGACCGCGGGGCTGGAGGGCGACCGCTACGTCCGCGGCGCCGGGACGTTCTCCAACCGCGAGTCGACCGGCGGCGCGCTGACGCTGATCGAGGCGGAGACGGTCGAGGCGCTCGGGTTGGCGCCCGGGGAGGCGCGGCGCAACGTCGTCACGCGCGGGCTCGGACTCAACGCGCTCGTCGGCCGGCGCTTCCGGGTGGGGGACGTCGAGTGCTACGGGCAGCGGCTGTGCGAGCCGTGCGCGCACCTGCAGCGGCTGACGCGCCCGGGCATCCTGCGCGCGCTCGTGCACCGCGGCGGGCTGCGCGCGGACGTGGTGACGGACGGCGTGATCGAGGTCGGTGCGCCCGTCGTGGCCGCGTGAGCTGGAGCGCCGAGCAGGTGCTCGGCCTGGCGCCCGACGCGAAGGCGGCCGCGGCGGGACGTTCGCAGAGCGCGCCGGCGCGCTGGTCGGGCCTCGGCTCGGACGCCCGCGCCCTGTGGGGCCTGTGCCAGGGCAGCGGCGCGAAGCCGTACGAGACGGCGGTCGACCTCGGCGAGCCGGCGTTCCGCTGCAGCTGCCCGAGCCGGAAGTTCCCCTGCAAGCACGGGCTCGGGCTGATGCTGCTGTGGGCTCACGACGCCGGCGCGCTGCCGGCCGGCGAGCCGCCGGGCTGGGCCGCCGAGTGGCTGGCCGCCCGCGACGCGCGGGCGAGCGCGGCGCCCGCTCCCGCCCCGCGCCGGGCGGCCGCGCCGGCGGACCCCGACGCGGCGCAGCAGCGCGCGCGCCGGCGCGAGGAGCGCGTCGCCGCCGGCGTCGAGGAGCTCGAGCGCTGGCTCGCCGACCTCGTCCGCCAGGGGCTCGCCCAGGCCGAGCAGCGCCGCCGCGACGACTGGGAGCAGATGGCGGCGCGGCTGGTCGACGCGCAGGCGCCGGGGCTGGCCCGCCAGGTCCGCCGGCTCGCGTACGCGGTCGGGACGGGCGACGCGTGGCCGGAGCGCGTGCTCGCTCGCGCGGGCGCGCTGCATCTGCTCCTCGGCGCCTACCGCCGGCGCGACGCGCTGCCGCCGCCGCTGCGCGCGGAGGTGCGGACGCTCGTCGGCTGGACGACGCCGGCCGAGGAGGTCCTGGCCGGGCCGCGCACCCGCGACCGCTGGCACGTCGCCGGGCAGCTGACCGAGGAGGACGAGCGCCTGCGCACCCGCCGCACGTGGCTGCGCGGCGAGGCCGGCGGGCGCTACGCGCTGCTGCTGGACTTCGCCGCGGGCGCGCAGTCGCTGCCGCCGGCGCCGCCGGTCGGACGGGTGGTCGACGCCGAGGTGGCGTTCTACCCGGGCGCGCTGCCGCTGCGCGCGCTGATCGCCGAGCAGACGGACCTGCCCGGCGCAGCCGAGCTGGAGGGCGCCTCCGTCGAGGCGCTCTACGCCGAGCGGGCCCGCGCGCTGGCCGCGAACCCGTGGCTCGAACGGCTGCCCGTCGCGGTCGCCGGGGTCCCCGTGCGCCGCGACGAGGCGTGGGCGCTGGCCGACGCGCACGGGGACGCGCTCGGCCTGCACCGGCGCTTCGCCGGCGGCTTCGAGCTGCTGGCGCTGTCGGGCGGCGCGCCGCTGACCGTGTTCGGCGAGTGGGACGACGGCGGCCTGCTGCCGCTCGCGGCGTCCGGGCCGGACGGGGTCCTCGCCCTGTGACGTGGCCGGAGCTCGTGACGGCGGCGCTGCTGGGGACGGCGCGGCGCGAGCCGCCGCCCGCGCCGCCCGCGCTGCTCGACGGCGAGCCCGCCGCGACGCCCGAGGGCGAGCTGCTGCGCCAGGCCGCCGCGCTCGCGATCTACCGGCGCGCCGGCGAGCGCCCGCGGCGGCTGGCCGTCCCCGACGACCGCGCCCCCGCCGAGACCCTTCCAGCCGCGCCGCCCGCGGCCGGCGAGCACCTCGCCCGCATCATCGACGGGCCCCGCGCCCTGCTCCCCGAGTGGTTGCGCGCGCTCGCGGACTCGGGCCGGCGCGCCCGGCCGGAGGACCTCCCCTGGCTGCTGCGGCTCGGCGCGAACGACCGCGACCTCGCGCCGCTGATCGAGCCCGTCCTCGGCGAGCGCGGCCGCTGGCTGGCGCGCGCCCGGGCCGAGTGGGAGTGGGCGCGCGCGGGTGACGAGCAGGAGCGCTGGGAGACCGGCGCGCTCGACGTCCGCCGGCACCTGCTGGCCACGGTCCGTGCGGCCGATCCGGAACGCGGGCGCGCGCTGCTGGCCTCGACCTGGGGGCAGGACGCCGCGCGCGAGCGCGAGCAGCTCCTCGCCGGCCTGGCCACCGGCCTCGGGCCGGGCGACGAGCCGTTCCTGGAGGCCGCGCTCGACGACCGCGCGCAGAGCGTCCGCGCGGCGGCGGCGGGACTGCTCGCCGCGCTGCCCGGCTCGGCGCTCGCCGCGCGCATGGCCGCGCGGCTGCGGCCGCTGATCGAGTGCGGCCGGCGGGAGCTCACCGTGGCGCTCCCCGGCCCCGAGCTCGACGACGCGTCGCGCCGCGACGGCCTGACGCTCCGCGCCCCCGCGCGCACCGGCCGCGCGGCGTGGATCCTGCACCAGCTCGTCGCCGCCGCCCCGCTGGACGTGTGGACGGAGGCCTGTGACCGCCCGCCGGCGAAGGTGGTCGCGATGAAGGTCCGCGACCGCATGGGCGACGCGCTCGCGGCGGCCTGGACCGAAGCGGCCGCCCGGCAGCGCGACGCCGCGTGGGCGCGCGCGCTGCTCGATCGCGGCAAGGCGGCGGCGCAGCAGCTCGCGCCGCTGCTGGCGATCGTGCCGCCCGAGGCGGCCGAGGCCCACGTCGCGGCGCGGCTGCCGCGCCAGGCCGCCGGCGCCGAGCCGCTCCTCCCCCATGTGCCACCGCCGTGGTCGGAGGCGTTCACCGCGCTCGTCTTCAAGACCGGGCTCGCCCAGCCCTCGCCGGCCGCCTGGCTGCGCGCCGCCGGGCGCCACGGCGCCCCGTCGTTCGCGCCCCGCGCCGCCGCCGCGCTCGAGCGGCTCGACCCGGCCAGCGCCGCCGCCCGCCACGCCCGCGACGCCGCCGGACTCCTGGACTTCCGCCGCGCCATGCTCTCGACCCTCAAGGGGACCCCATGACCGAGCCGCCCGCCGCCCTCCTGCGCCCGCACGCCGAGCAGCGCTACGCCGACGAGCTCGCGGCGCTCGCGGCCGCCGACGATCGCCCCCGCCCGCCGAGCTGGCGGCTCTCGCCCTGGGCGGTCACGACCTACCTGCTCGGCGGCACGCTGCCCGACGGCGAGGTGATCACGCCGAAGTACGTCGGCCAGGCGCGCACCATCGAGGTGGCCGTCGCCACGCTGGCCACCGACCGCGCGCTGCTGCTCCTCGGCGTCCCGGGCACCGCGAAGACCTGGGTCTCCGAGCACCTCGCCGCGGCCATCTCCGGCGACTCGACGCGCACCGTCCAGGGCACCTCGGGGACCACCGAGGAGGCGATCCGCTACGGCTGGAACTACGCGCGGCTGCTGGCCGAGGGCCCGAGCGAGCAGGCGCTCGTCCTCAGCCCGGTCATGCACGCGATGCGGGAGGGGGCGATCGTGCGCGTCGAGGAGCTCACGCGCATCCCGTCCGAGGTCCAGGACGCGTTCATCACCATCCTCTCGGAGAAGACGCTGACGGTCCCCGAGCTGGGCACGGAGACCCAGGCGCGCAAGGGCTTCAACGTCATCGCGACGGCCAACAACCGCGACCGCGGCGTCAACGACCTGTCGAGTGCCCTGCGCCGCCGCTTCAACACCGTCGTGCTGCCGCTGCCCGACTCGGTCGACGAGGAGGTGGCGATCGTCTCGCGCCGGGTCGAGGACCTCGGCGCGGCGCTCGAGCTGCCGGCGACGCCCCCGGCCGCGGAGCAGATCCGCCGCGTGGTGACGATCTTCCGCGAGCTGCGCGAGGGCGTCACCGAGGACGGCCACACGAAGCTCAAGAGCCCGTCGGGCACGCTCTCCACCGCCGAGGCGATCTCCGTGATGACCAGCGGCTGGTCGCTCGCCGCCCACTTCGGCGACGGCGCGGTCGGGGCGCCCGAGGTGGCCGGCGGGATCCTCGGCGCGGTGGTGCAGGACCCGGTGGAGGACCGCGCGGTGTGGCGCGAGTACCTCGAGACGGTCGTCAAGGAGCGCAAGGACTGGCGCGACCTCTACCGGGCGAGCAACGAGCTGCTGTGAGCGAGCTGCACGTCTTCGGGATCCGCCACCACGGCCCGGGGTCGGCGCGCAGCGTGCTGGCCGGCCTCGGCGCCGTGGAGCCCGGCTGCGTGCTGATCGAAGGCCCGCGCGACGCCGGGCCGGTGCTCGGGCTCGCGGCCGAAGCCGGCATGCGCCCGCCGGTCGCGCTGCTCGGCTACGCCAAGGACGACCCCGGGCGCGCGGTCTTCTGGCCGTTCGCCGTCTTCTCCCCCGAGTGGCAGGCGCTGCGCTGGGCGCTCGCGCGCGGCGCCGACGTGCGCTTCATCGACCTGCCCGCCGGGGAGGTCATCGCCCACGGCGAGGGCGCGGGCGACGGCGAGGAGCGCCCGGCCGTGGTGCGCGACCCGCTCGGCCTGCTGGCCGAGAGCGCCGGCTACGACGACGCCGAGCGCTGGTGGGAGGACATGGTCGAGCACCGCGGCGACGACCTCGCGGCGTTCGCCGCGATCACGGAGGCGATGGCCGCGCTGCGCGAGCAGGTGGGCGCCGACGTCGAGGACCCGCACGAGCGCAGGCGCGAGGACCACATGCGCGCCGAGGCCCGGCGGGCGCTGGAGGACGGGTTCGAGCGGGTCGCGGTGGTCTGCGGCGCGTGGCACGCACCGGCGTTCGCCGACGTCTCCCGCGCGCGGCGCGTGACCGGCGTGCGCGGCACGCCCAAGGCGGAGCTGACGTGGGTGCCGTGGACCTACGACCGGCTGGCCTTCCGCAGCGGCTACGGCGCCGGGGTGGTCTCCCCCGGCTGGTACGAGCATCTCTTCGTCGTCGACGAGGAGCCGGTGCTCCGCTGGCTCGCCCGCGTCGCGGCGGTGCTGCGCCGGCACGACACCGACGTCTCGACCGCCCACGTCATCGAGGCGGGGCGCACGGCGCAGGCGCTCGCCGCGCTGCGCGGCCGCCCGCTGCCCGGCCTGCCGGAGATCGGCGACGCGCTGCGGGCGGTCCTCGGCGAGGGCGCGGAGGGCCTGCTCGCGCTGCTGCAGGAGGAGCTGGTGATTGGGCAGGAGCTCGGCGCGGTGGCGGACGCGGTCCCGACCGTCCCGCTGCAGCGCGACCTCGAGCGCCGCCAGCGGTCGCTGCGCCTCAAGCCGGAAGCCGCCCACCGGGACCTCGACCTCGACGTCCGCCGCCCGCTCGATCTCGAGCGCAGCCACCTCCTGCACCGGCTCGCGCTGATCGGCATCCCGTGGGGGCGCCCGTCGCGCGTGACCGGCGCGCGCGGCACGTTCCGCGAGGCGTGGCGGCTGCAGTGGCAGCCGGAGTTCGCGGTGCGGATCGTCGAGGCCAGCGGCGCGGGGACGACGGTGGAGGCGGCGGCGGCCGCCCACGTCGCCGAGCGGGCCGCGGGCGCCCCGGACCTGGGCGCGCTCACCGAGCTGCTGGAGGCGAGCCTGCTGGCCGACCTCCCCGGCGCCGTCCGGCAGGTCCTCGACGCCTTCGAGGCCCGCGCGGCGCGCTCCACCGACGTCCCGGCGCTCATGGGCGGCCTCCCGGCGCTCGCGCGCGCCGCGCGCTACGGGACCGCGCGCGCCACGGACGTCGGCGCGCTGGCGGGGATCGTCGCGGAGCTCGTGGTGCGGATCGCCGTCGGCCTGCCGCAGGCGGCGGCGGGGATCGACGACGCCGCCGCCGCGGCGCTCGCCGAGCTGATCGACGACGTCGACGCCGCGCTCGGGACCCTCGACGACCCCGGGCTCGTCGCGCCGTGGCGGGGTGCGCTCGCGCGCGCCGCCGACCGGACCGACGCCCACGCGCTGGTCGCCGGGCGCTGCTGCCGGATCCTGCGCGACGCCGGCGTGCTGAGCGCGGGCGACGCCGCGCTGCGGATGGACCGCGCGCTCTCGCCGGGGACGCCGGCGCTCCAGGCCGCCGCGTGGATCGAGGGGTTCCTCAGCGGCAGCGGCATGGCGGTCATCCACGACCGCGAGCTGCTCGGGCTGCTCGACCGCTGGCTGGCCGCGGCGCGCGAGGAGGACTTCACGGCGTTCCTGGCGATCCTGCGGCGGACGTTCGCGACGTTCACGCCGCCGGAGCGCCGGCAGATCGGCGCGCGGGTGCGCGCGGCGGCGGCGGGGACCGGGGCCGGGGCGGGCGCGGGTGCCTCGCCCGATGACGACGAGCTCGACGCCGACCGCGCCGCGCTGGTCCTGCCGGTCCTGCGGACGCTGCTGGGGGTGGCGGGATGACCGAGCGGCTGGCGCGCTGGCGCCTCGTGCTCGGCGGCGCCGAGGCGGACGGGACCGGAGTCGAGCTGCGCGGCGACGCGCTGGCCATGGACCGGGCGCTCGACGCGCTCTACGACCCGGACCGCCACGGCGGCCTCGGCGCGTCGTCCCCCGGCGTCGCCCGCTGGCTCGGCGACATCCGCGAGTACTTCCCGACCTCGGTCGTCCAGGTCATGCAGCGCGACGCGATGGACCGGCTGGGGCTCCACCAGCTCATGCTCGAGCCCGAGGTGCTGGCCGAGGTCGAACCCGACGTCCACCTCGTCTCCACGCTCGTCTCGCTCAACCGTGTGATCCCCGAGCACACCCGCGACACGGCCCGGCGCGTCGTGCGCGCGGTGGTCGAGCAGGTCGAGCGGCGTCTCGCCCAGCGCACGCGCCAGGCCGTCAGCGGCGCGCTCGATCGCGCCGCGCGGACGAGCCGCCCCCGCCGGCCGGCCGACGTCGACTGGCCGGCCACCATCCGGGCCAACCTGCGCAACTACGACGCCGAGGTGGGGACGGTCGTCCCGGAGCGCCTCGTCGGCCACGCGCGGCGCCGGCGGGCGATCGAGCGCGATGTGATCCTGTGCGTCGACCAGAGCGGCTCGATGGCCAGCTCGGTCGTCTACTCCTCGATCTTCGCGGCGGTCCTGGCCTCGATCCGCACGCTGCGCACGCAGCTGATCCTCTTCGACACCGCGGTGGTCGACATGACCGAGCGGCTCGCCGACCCCGTCGACGTCCTGTTCGGGGCGCAGCTCGGCGGCGGGACGGACATCGCGCAGGCGCTGCAGGCGTGCCAGGGGCTGGTCCGACGGCCCGCGGACACGGTGCTGGTGCTGATCTCCGACCTCTACGAGGGCGGCGACCCGGTGCAGATGATGCGGATCGCCAAGGAGCTGATCGACGCGGAGGTCCAGGTCGTCGTCCTGCTCGCCCTCTCCGACGACGGCGCCCCGTCGTTCGACCACGACCACGCGGCGTTCTTCGCGTCGCTCGGCGCCCCCGCCTTCGCGTGCACGCCCGACCAGTTCCCCGACCTCATCGCGGCGGCGATCGAGCGCCGCGACGTCGCGGCGTGGGCGGCCGACGCGGGGATCGGCGCGTAGACAGCAGCGGCCGAGCCGGGGTGCTCGGCGGGCCAGCGGCGGTGCGCTCAGGGCTTGCGGGCGCGGACGATCGCGGCGTGCGCGTGGGCGTGCACCTGATGGGTGCGGCGGATCTCGACGTCGGTCAGCCCGGCGGCGCCCAGCGCGGAGCGGAACTCGTCCTCGGTGAGCGCGCCGGCGATGCAGCCGGTCCAGGCCGCCATGTCGGCGCGGGTGGCCTCGTCCATGCCCGGGTCCGCGATCACGTCGGACACCGCGAAGCGCCCGCCGGCCTTCAGGACGCGGGCCGCCTCGCGCATGACCTGCGGCTTGTCGCCCGAGAGGTTGATCACGCAGTTGGAGATGACCACGTCGACGGACGCGTCGGGCAGCGGGACGGCCTCGATGTCGCCCTTGACGAACTCGGCGTTGGCGACGCCGGCCTGCGCGGCGTTGGCGCGCGCGAGGTCGAGCATCTCGTCGGTCATGTCGAGCCCGATGGCCCGGCCGGCCGGCCCGACGCGCCGCGCGCTGATCAGGACGTCGGCGCCCGCGCCGGAGCCCAGGTCGAGCACCGTCTCCCCCGCGTGCAGGTCGGCGACCGCCGTGGGGACGCCGCACCCGAGCGAGGCCTTCACGGCCCCGCCCGCGTCGCCGGCCGCGTCCGCGTCGTAGAGCGCGTCGCCGAACACCTGCGCGCCGGACTCGTCGGTCAGGGCCACAGACACGCCGGCCGTGCGCGCCGCGGCGGCGTACTTCGCGCGGACGGTCTCGCGGACGTCGCGCTCCCCCGCCGCGCACCCGCACGCCCCGCCGGCCGCGGCCGTCCCGCAGCACGCCGCCTTGTCCGACGGCTCGCAGCAGGTCGCCTGCGCCTCGGGCGCGCAGCAGGACGAGGTCGTCAGCTCAGCCATGCGGTCAGCTCCTCGGTCGCGCCGGGGCGCGCGTAGTAGTAGGTCCACGTCCCGCGGCGCTCGGAGGCCAGGACGCCCGCGTCGATCAGCACGCGCAGGTGCTTGGCCAGCCCGGCCTGGCTCATGTCGAACAGCGGCACGAGCTCGCACTGGCAGACCGCCTCGGGCGCCGTCTTGCGCACGACGTCGAGGATCCGCAGCCGCGTCGGGTCGCCCAGCGCTTTGGCCACCGCCGCCAGCTCCCCCGCCCGCGCGGCGCCGAGGTCCGGCTGCACCGGGGGGACGCAGCACCCGCCCATTTGGCGGCGGCGCGGGGTGAGGACGGGAGCGGCGGTCGGCACGATGCGCGCAGCCTCGCATAACCGAACGGTTGTGTCAAAACCGTTCGGTTGTCTCTCACTACGCCCTCAACCCTCCGTCGGCGCCGCATGGAACCGTCTGAAGGAGGCTTCGGTGCGTTCTAGCGCCTCTGATCCTCCTTCGGAACACCTCCGCGGAACCGAAGGAGACTTGGGGGCGCCCAGAGGACCACCGCCCTCACCCGACGCAGTCCCGCGGTCGCCACCGCGTGATGGTCCTTCCGAGTACCCGGGGCGGGATTCGAACCCGCACGCTCTTGCGAGCAGCGGTTTTTAAGACCGCGTGGCTATGCCATTCGCCTACCCGGGCTCCGTGGCACAGGCTAATGCGACGGGGCGCCGTCCGTCACGCCGTCCACCATCTGAGGATCCACGGACCAAGCAGCTTCGACCACCTTGCGCCCGACGTCTATGCCTACCTTCTGGGCGTCTATCTCGGCGACGGTTGGATAGGTGAATACCCCCGTGGCGTCCAGCTTCTCAGGGTCACGCTCGACGCGGCGCACCCGCGAATCGCCGCCGAGGTGCAAGAAGCCGTGCAGGCGGCGATGCCACGGAATCGGGTGGCCGTCGTGCACCGAGCGACGACTCGTTGTTTCGACATCACGTGCTACTCGAAGCGGTGGTCCCTGCTCTTCCCACGACACGGTCCGGGCCGGAAACACGACCGGTCGATCGCCCTGGTGCCGTGGCAGCGGACGATCGTGGCCTCCGAGCCGGCGGCCCTGATCCGCGGCCTGATCCACTCTGACGGCAGCCGCTACATCGCCACCGTGCGCGCCGGCGGCCGGGCGTACGGCTACGTGCGGTACGCCTTCACGAACCGCTCCGACGACATCAAGACGATCTGCTGCGAGCACCTGGACCTGCTGGGGATCCCCTGGACGCGCCCGAACGAGCGCAACATCGAGATCACCCGGCAGCACGCCGTTCGCCGCCTGGACGAGATCGTCGGACCCAAGCGCTGATGCGGCTCACAAGCTCCTACCCTGGAAAGCGAGCAACTTCCGCCCCCCTGCGGGGTTGCTGTTCAGCGGCACCAGTTCGCCCTCCTTCATGGAAGCCTCAGCCCTCAACCACGCCGGCGCCGTCGGCATCCACGGTCGCTCGCCGCTGCTGCGCCTGCAGTCCGACGAGCGACTGGTCGCGCTGATCCGGCGGGGCAACCACCACGCGTTCGAGGCGCTGGTCGCGCGCTACCAGTCGCGGCTGCTGGCTTTCTGCCGCCACATGCTGTCCTCCAAGGAGGACGCCGAGGACGTCCTGCAGGAGGTCTTCGCCGCCGCGTTCAACGCGATGCTCGCCGACGAGCGCGAGATCAACGTGCGGCCGTGGCTGTACCGGATCGCGCGCAACCGCTCGCTCAACCACCTGCGGCGCACGCAGGCGGTCGGGGTGGACTCGATGGACGTCCATCTCTCCGAGGGCGGGATCACCACGGCGGACAAGGTCCACCGGCGCGAGGAGTTCCGCCAGCTGATCTCCGACGTCCAGGACCTCCCGGAGACGCAGCGCACGGCGCTGCTGCTGCGCGAGATCGACGCGCTCTCCTACGACCAGATCGCCGAGGCGATGGAGACGACGGTCCCGTCGGTCAAGTCGCTGCTGGTGCGCGCGCGGGTGTCGCTGGCCGAGGCCGCCGAGGCACGGATGCTCTCCTGCGAGGAGGTGCGCCTGGAGCTCGGCGAGGTCGCCGAGGGGCTCGCCCGCACGACGCCGCCGGTCCGCCGCCACCTGCGCACCTGCGAGCGCTGCCAGACCTTCCGCAAGCAGCTGCGCCAGACAAACAAGGCGCTGGCCGCGATCTTCCCGGTCGGCCCGCTGCTGCTGACCAAGAAGCTGTTCCTCGCCCAGCTCGGGACGACCG
>DASVQH010000321.1:0-5573 GCA_036389195.1 Solirubrobacteraceae bacterium | reverse complement strand
CGGCCGTCCGCCGCATGTCGCGCAGGTAGGCGGCCGTGACGCCGGCGGCGACGCGTGTCTGGGTGGCGGGGCTCGTGACGGGGTGGAGCAAGGGGTGGCCTTTCGAAGCGGAGCGGACTACACTGAACCGGAGGGAACCTCCACGTGTTTCGGAGGGAGCCTCCGGTTCCGTTCCAGGAACTATAGCGGAGGTCCCCTCCGCTTTGTCAAGCCGCCCACCGTGTCCACGTCCTCAGCCGCTTCCGTCCAGCTCGACCGGCGCCCCAAGCGCGCCGACGCCCTGCGCAACCACGAGAAGCTCGTGGCGGCCGCGCGGGAGGCGTTCACCGACGCGGACCGGTCGGCGTCGCTGGAGGACATCGCGCGGCGCGCGGGCGTGGGGATCGGGACGCTCTACCGCAACTTCCCGACGCGCGCGGCCCTCATCGAGGCGGTCTACGTCGACGGGGTCGAGGCGCTCGCGCGCAGCGCGGACGAGCTCGCCGGCCTGGAGCCGTGGGAAGCGCTGACGCGCTGGCTGCAGGGCTTCGTGGGCTACGTCGCGACCAAGCAGGCGCTCGGCGACGAGCTCTTCGCGATCGCCGAATGCGACGCGGCGGTCTTCGCCGGATGCCGCACGGCGCTGCATGCCGCGGGCGGCGCGCTCCTGCATCGCGCGCAGGAGGCGGGCGTCGTCCGGTCGGACGTCACGATCGAGGAGGTCGTGAAGATGGTGGCCGGCATCGCCAAGATCCCGGCCGACGACCCGGCGGACATCCAGCGCCTGCTGGCCGTCGCCCTCGACGGCCTGCGCTACCGCCCGGTCTAGCGTCCGCGCCGCCGCTCAGGCCTCGACGAGCGCCTCGGGCCCGATCTCGGCGACCGACTTGCAGCCGGCCAGGCCCATCGTCAGGTCGAAGTCGGCCTGGAAGTTCTCGAGCGTCTCGCGGACGCCCTCCTCGCCGGCGACGGCCAGGGCGTAGCAGTAGGGCCGGCCGAGCCCGACCGCGGTGGCGCCGAGCGCGAGCGCCTTGAACGCGTCGGCGCCCGTGCGGATGCCGCTGTCCATGACGATCGGCACGCGCCCCGCCACGGCGGCGGCGATCCCCGGCAGCGCGGCGATGGTCGACGTCGCCCCGTCGACCTGGCGCCCCCCGTGGTTGGACACCCAGACGCCGTCGATCCCCTCGTCGACCGCGCGCCGGGCGTCGTCGGGATGCAGGATCCCCTTCAGGACGATCGGCAGCGAGGTGCGGTCGCGCAGGAAGGCGAGGTCGTCCCAGGTCAGCGAAGTGCGCGAGTAGATGCGCACGAAGGTCTGCACCGCGGCGCGGGCCTTGCCGGAGGTCAGAGCCCGGTCGAAGCGGTCGGGATACGCCCGCGTCATGTCGACGAGCGTGCGCAGCGCCGCGGGCGTCGGCTTGGGGTCCGGCGCGGACGGGGCGTCGGCCTCGACGCCGGGGTCGAGCTCGCCGCTGATGATCCGGTCGAACACCGGGTCGCTGGTGTACTGGGCGATGCCCTTGCCGCGCAGGAAGGGGAGGTAGCCGAGGTCGAGGTCGTGCGTGCGCCAGCCCAGGAGCGTCGTGTCGAGCGTGACGACGATCGCCGCGCAGCCGCAGCTCTCCGCGCGCCGGGCGAAGCTCTCGACGAGCTCGTTGGAGGTGCTCCAGTAGAGCTGGAAGAAGCGGGTGGTGTCCCCGAGGACGCGCGCGCACGCCTCCATGGGGCGCGACGCCTGGTTCGAGAAGGTCATCGGCACGCCGGTGCGGCGGGCGGCGCGGGCCACCGCGAGGTCGGCGTCGCCGTGCGCCATCTCCAGGACGCCGATGGGGGAGAGGACGAACGGCGAGGCCAGCCGCCGGCCGAGGAGCTCGACGCTCGAGTCGCGCTGCGAGACGTCGCGGAGCATCCGCGGAACGATGCGCCAGCGGTCGAAGCCCTCGCGGTTGGCGGCGATCGTCCGACCGGTCCCCGCGCCGCCGGCCACGTAGGCGAAGGCTTCGATGGACATGGCGGAGCGGGCGCGCTCCTCGAGCTCCGTGGCGTCCGTGGGGAGGCGGGGGCGCCCGCCGCTGACGCCGCTCAGGTAGACGGATTGCTGTCGCTCGGGGCCGCGCACCGGCGGCACCCTACGCCAGAACGCGCCCACGAGGTGCCGGATCTGGCCGCTCCTGCCGATTAACCCGGTCGGGCGGCCGGAGATCCGGCCATGCGGCCGCCCGGTGCAGGTCCGCGCCAGGAGGGCGCGGAGTGAAGCCGGAGGAGCGGCGTGGGACGGACGCGGAGCCTGGGGAAGAGGTGCGTCCGTCCCCGCCCGCCGCTGCTGTCGTATCGGCGGTTCGCGGCGGGGCTTGAGCCCTGCCCGTCGATGGTCGAACGTCCGTCGACCTCAGGCGGCCGGCTCGACCCCGCGCAGCGCCCTGTTCGCGAGTCTTTCGCCGGACTGCTTCGGGTGAAGGAGATGGCGCCTTGCAGCGCGTGAGAGGACGAACAACCTCAACCGCGTCGCTCTCGGGGCGGCGGCGTTGAGGTTGTCACTGCTCTAGGAGAACAACCTCAACCGCGTCCCATTCGAGGCGGCGCTGTTGAGGTTGTTCGTCGCCCGACCAGCCGGACGTCGGCCGGCTCGACCCCGCGCAGCGCGCCCGTGAGCAGGACCTCGTCGGCCTCGCGGAGCCGTTGCAGCGGGATCTCCGCCTCGCTCGCGCCGGCCTGAGCGAGGACCCGGGCGCGGGTGACGCCGGGGAGGATGCGGCCGTCGGCGGGCGGCGTGAGCAGCGCGGGACCCTCGCGGATGAACACGTTGGCGCGCGTGGACTCCAGCACGAGGCCGTCGAGGTCCACCAGCAGCGCCAGCTCGCCGGGCGCGAGGTCGGCGGCCAGCGCGTCGAGCCAGCGGCGGTCGCGCCACTTGTGGGATCCCCAGCCGCCGGGCAGCGTGACGGGACGCAGGCGCTGGGGAGGGCCCGACGCGGGGAGCGGGCCGGTCTGGACCTCCGCGACGAGCGGCGCGGACCTGTCCGGCTGCGGGCGGACGGTGAGGCGGACGCGGCCGCGGCCGCAGCGGGCGGCGGCGTCGTGGAGGAGGCCTTCGATCTCCGGCGGGGGCGGCGCGCCGTAGAGCGCCAGGCAGCTCGCCGCGAGGCGCTCGAGGTGCTGCGCGGCGGCCGCCGGGCGCCCGTCGGCGGCCAGCACGGTCTCGAAGACGCCGCGCGCCGGATCGGGGCGGGGAAGCGGCCGGGGGCCGAGCCGTGGGGGCGGCGCCGCGGCCGGCCGCGCGGGCGCCGCGGCCATGCGCGCGCCGATCGCCGCCAGCAGCGGCGCGGCCTTGGTCAGGCACTCGCGGGCCTCGGCGTCGGGGTCCGAGTCGGCGACCACGCCGCCGCCGACCCCGAGCCAGACCCGGTCGCCGCGGCACTCGAAGGTCCGGATGGCGACGCTGAGCTCGAGCCCGGCGAGCGGGCCGGCGAAGCCGATCGCCCCGGTGTAGGTCTCGCGCCCCGTGCTCTCCAGCTCGGCGATCGCGCGCAGCGCCGCGACCTTGGGCGCACCGGTGACCGAGCCGGGCGGGAACGTCGCGCGCAGCAGCGCCGCGTCGCCCGCGCCGTCGCGCAGCCGCCCGCGCACCTCGGAGACCAGGTGCCAGACCCCGGCGTGCGGCCGCACCTCGCAGAGCGCGTCGACCTGCACGGACCCCGGCTCGCAGACGCGGCCCAGGTCGTTGCGGACGAGGTCGACGATCATCACGTTCTCCGCCCGGTCCTTCTCCGAGGCGGCCAGCGCGGCGCGCTCGGCGGCGGCGGCGCCCGGGTCGGCCGGGCGCGGGCGGGTGCCCTTGATCGGCGCGCTGCGGACGCTGCGCCCGTCGCGGGCCAGGAACAGCTCCGGCGAGAGGCTGGCCACCGCGCCCCACGGCCCGGCGACGAACGCGGCGCGCTCAGGCGCGAGCGCCGCGACCCCGGCGGCGAACAGGTCGAGCAGGTCGCCGCCGAGCGCCGACTCCAGCCGCAGGCACAGGTTCGCCTGGAACAGGTCGCCCGCGTGGATGCGCTCGCGCAGCGCCGCCACCGCGGTCGCGTGCCCGGCCGGGCCGGGCACCGCGCGCCAGGGCGCGGTGGCGAACGGCCGTGCCTCGGCCGCGCGGGCGAGCAGCGCGGCGTGGCGGGCCTCGATCGCCGCCTCCCGCTCCGGGGTGACCAGCGCCTCGAACCACCAGCGCCCGCCGGCGTCGAGGCGCAGCAGATGGTCGTGGTAGGCGAGCCCGGCGGCCGGGAGCGGCACGGGCCGCGGCGGCGGCGCGCCGACGGGCTCGACGAGCGGCGCCAACGGGAACCCCAGCCGCCCGAACCAGCCACCTCCGACAGCGCGAGCGCCAGCGGGCGCGCCCTCCACCTCGGGCAGGTCCTCCAGCAACGCGAACGGGTCCTCGCCGGGCGCGGCCACGCGGACCGGCTCAGAGCCGATCAGCGCCCCGCCGCCCGCCCAGTCGCCGATCAGCGCGAACGGGTGCGCGTCGCCGCGGACGAGCAGGGCGGCGCGCTCCGGCGCCAGCCGCCACGGGAGCGGCCGGCGCAGGAGGCGGGCGGTGGGGCGGGGCGCGGGCATCGCGCCCCGAGGTCTACAGGCGCCGCGAGACCAGCGTCGAGCGCACCGTCTTCGCGCCCGGCGCCGTCGCGACCAGCCGCACCCGGTAGTCGCCGCGGCCGAGGCCCTTCGACTTCAGCCGCAGGCGGATCGTCCGCTTCGGCGCGACGGAGGTGCGCTTGAACCGCTGCACGACCTTGCCGGCGCGCCGGACCGTCACCGTCACGCGCGCTCGCGCGGCCACCCGGAACGAGATCCCCAGGTTGGCCGGGCGCCCGCTGCCGCCGAACACCGGCCGCGAGAGCTTGAACGAGGGAACCAGGTCGCAGGTCGCCCGCCGGTAGAAGCCCTTGCGGGCCGCGAACCGCCCGTTCGAGCGCCGCAGCACGATCCGCCGCGTGTCGCGCCGGCCCTCGGGCGAGCGGGTGCGGAAGCGGACGAAGTAGTAGCCGTCGCGCACGCGCTTGCGCCCGCTCGTCGCGCGGCCGTTCCACACGAACGACCTGCGCCGTCCGCGGAAGCGCGCCACCAGGCGCTCGCCGACCACCCGGCGCCCGCGCGACTGCTGGAAGACGTCGACCTCGACCTTGGACTTCCCGCGCCGCGAGAAGACCAGCCGCAGCTTGCGCCCGCCCTGGCGGCGCTTCGCCGCCACCCGCCGGAAGCCCGCGCCCTCGGCGCACCCGGGGACCTCGACGCCCCCGCCCGGCGGGTTCGTGCCGCCCGGGGGCGGGGTCAGCCCGCCGCCGCCGTCGCCCGACTGCGGCGAGCCCCCGACCAGGAAGTCCATCGCCGGCGTGTTGTCGAGCGGATAGAGGAACGACTGGTCGGCCGAGCCCGCCACCGAGGTGTCGAGCAGCGAGAACGCCGTGCCGTCGTAGAGCCGGTCGCCGATCTCGGCCGGCACCTCGGCCGGCCGCTCGCCCGGGCCCTGCGAGCCGCGCAGCGCGCGCAGCTTGTCCTTGGGCACGGTCATGGTGATCGTGCCGGCCTTCTGGTCGACCTTG
>DASVQH010000320.1:0-6787 GCA_036389195.1 Solirubrobacteraceae bacterium | reverse complement strand
GATCACGCCGCAGAGCGTCGGCGCGCTCGAGCTCAAGTGGGCGTTCGCGTTCCCCGACACCGACATGGCGGCCTCGAGCCAGCCCGCCGTGGTCGGCGACACGCTCTACGCCGGCGCGCGCAACGGCCGCTTCTACGCCCTGGACGCGCGCACGGGCGCGGAGAAGTGGGAGTTCGACACGAAGACGGTCACCGCGCCGCGCGGGGTGGGCCGCAACCTGCTGCGCGACGGGCCGGTCGTCAGGGACGGCACGGTCTACTTCGGCGACTTCGACGGCTTCCTCTACGCGCTCGACGCCGCGACGGGCAAGCTGCGCTGGGCCAAGGAGCTCGACACGCACCGCTACGCGATCGTCACCGGCTCGCCGCTGCTCTACGACGGCCGCATCTACATCGGCGTCTCCAGCGAGGAGGTCTTCGCCGCGGGCTCGCCGGACTACCCGTGCTGCCAGGCGCGCGGGAGCGTCGTCGCGCTCGACGCCAGGACCGGCGAGCAGCTGTGGAAGCACTACACGATCCCGCCGCCGGTGCGCACGGGGGAGAGCTCGTTCGCGCCCAACGGCGGCTCGGTGTGGAGCACGCCGGTCGCCGATCCGGCGACCGACACCGTCTACTTCGGGACCGGCCCGAACTACGCGGGGACGCTCGGCGGCGAGACGGACTCCATGGTGGCCGTCGACGCCGACACGGGGGAGACCAAGTGGTCGATGCAGGCCACCAAGGGGGACCGGTGGAACGCGGCGTGCCTGTTCGGCTCCTTCGGCAACTGCCGCGAGCCCGGGCCGGACTTCGACTTCGGGTCGAGCCCGAACCTCTTCACGCTGCCGGGTGGCCGGCGCGTCGTCGGGCAGGGACAGAAGAGCGGCGTCTACCACCTCGTGGACGCCCACACGGGCGAGGTCCTGTGGCGCACCCAGCTCTCCAACGCGCCCGGCACGGGCGGCGCGGGCGGCCAGAACGGCATCCAGTGGGGAACCGTCTACGACGGCCGGCGCATCTACGCCGCGACGAACCAGGGCGTTCCCGAGCCGGTCCTGGCCGCCCTGGACCCGGCGACCGGCGCCGTCCTCTGGAAGGTGACCGTGCCGCAGGACGCCTGCTCGACCGGCGGCGCGGCGGCCGCCGAGCCCGGCGCCTGCACGCGCGCGTTCCCGGCCGCGCTCAGCGCCGTCCCGGGACTGGTGTTCACCGGCGACCGCGCCGGCAAGCTGCGCGCCTACTCCGCCGAGGACGGGCGGATGCTGTGGGAGCAGGACACGGTACGGCGCTACCTCGGCGTCAACGGCCAGGCGGGCAGCGGCGGCTCCATCTCCCACGGCGGGCCCACGATCGCCCACGGGATGGTCTACACCGAGTCGGGCTACCTGACCTCGAACGCCCCGTTCACCGGCATCCGCGGCAACGTCCTGCTCGCGTACGGCCTGCCCGAAGGAGGTGGCCGATGATCGGCCGGAGCCTGATCCTCGCCGCGCTGGCCCTGACGGCGGCCGCCGCGCCCCCGACCGCGCACGCCCAGAGCGGGGAGACGGACTCCGGCGGCACCGAGTACCGGGTCCCGATGGAGACCAAGACCATCTACACGGTGCTCGACCTCAGGGCGGGGGATCGCGCGCCGGCGGTCTACCGCGCGCTGATCCCGCGCGGCTACGCCATGCCGGCCCGCCCGCAGGTGGCGCTCTACCTCACGGAGCCCAACGTCCCGCGCGCCCTCCCGGGCCAGCCCTACAACGACTACTCCCGCTGGATCGAGGGGCCCGTGGCCATCAAGGTCGCACTGGCCAGCACGGGCGAGGAGGGCTACTTCCCGCTCGCCATGCCCGTCTCCTCGCGCTTCGAGTACGACCTGGGACGGGCGGCCGGGCTGCCGAAGATCCTCGTCGAGGGCGCGATGCAGGCGACGCCCGACGGCGCCGAGGTGACCACGAAGACCCCCGGGCCGGGCGGGCGACCGGCGGTGCGGCTGCGCTTCCACCGCGCGTCGGTGACGGTGAGCGACGAGGCCCAGCGCTTCGCCCACAACCGGTACAAGCTCTTCGCCCTGCTGCCCGCGCTGCGCGGGCCGGACCTGTTCTTCACGAAGTTCACGCCCGAGCCCGTCACGCCGGACGGCGGGACGGCGCCGCTGCCGGCGCCGGCGCTGCCGTCCGAGCCTGAGCCCGGCATGGTCGACTACGAGATCGAGCCCGACCTCGACGCCCTCGACGGCACGCTGCCCGACCTCTTCGCGCTGCGGGGCGCCTCGCTGGCGGACCTGGTGGAGACGCGGGCGATGGTGCCGGGGCTCTACTGGGACCTGCCGCAGGTCCTGCGCCTGCGCTCGGGGGACATCGGCGACGGCGGCGGCTACGACGGCGTGGCGCCCGGCCCGCCCGGGCAGACCCCCGCAGCGCCAGCCCGCCGGTGCGCGAGCCGCCGGGTGGTCCGGATCACCCTGCCGGGGCGCCGCGCGCGGCGCGCCCGCCACGCCCGCGTGCGGATCGACGGGCGGCCCTTCCGCCGCGTGCGGGTCCGCCACGGGCGCCTGCGGCTCGACCTCACCGGCCTGCCCAAGGGCCGCTTCCGCTTCACGGTCCGCGCCCGCATCCGCGGGCACGGCGTGGTCAAGACGACCCGGACCTACCGCACGTGCGCGCACCACTAGCGACGATCGCCGCGGTCCTGCTCCTCGCCGCGCCGGCGTCGGCGCAGGTCGGGCCGGGCAGCGGCAGCGGCAGCCCGAGTCAGGGCGGGCGCACGACGGGGGACACCGGTCCGCTGCGCTGGCCCGACGAGGTGCCGCCCGGCAGCCCGTTCGCGCCCTCCGCGGACTTCTCGGGGATCACCTTCACCGGCCCGTGGGTCAACTACGAGGGCCCGTCGGACACCTACTACCCGTCCTGGGGCGCGGACGGCCGGCTCTACAGCCCGTTCATGGACGGCTCGTGCGGCGGGATGGGCTCCTTCGGCGGCTCGCCGGCGGACCGGCGGCGCGGCGGCCCGCTGTCGGAGCTGGCTCCCACCTCCACGGTCATGGGCACGGCGGTCGCCACGGGCGAGACCGCCGACGGGCTCGCGCTGCGCTGCGCGACGATCCAGGACGAGCACAAGGGCTGGGACGGCCGGTACGCCTCCGCCTCGCTCAACCTCGACGGGGTCTGGTACTACGGCTCCTACCTGCTCAACCGCTTCGGTCCGGACGGCGTCGCGGACTGCGGCAACTACTGCGAGCTCGGCCCGTTCGTCGGCTGGCACGTCTCGACCGACGGCGGGCGCACGTGGCGGCGCGGGCCGCACACCGCCGACGACCCGCTGTTCGGCGAGTCCATCGCCGGCGGCGCGCGGATCCGGCTCGGCGCGCTGCACGTCGTCGACTTCGGCCGCAACATGGAGCACAGCCCCGACGGCTACGCCTACCTGGTCGGCCACGGCGGGACGGACCCGAAGGGCCAGAACACCTGGGTCAACGGCGACGACGTCTACCTCGTGCGCACCCGGCCCTCGCCGGAGACCATCAACGACCGGTCGGCCTACGAGTACTGGACGGGGACGGGCTGGAGCCGCGCGCTGGCGGATCTGCGCCCGCTGCTCTCCTGGCCGGGCCACCTGGGCAGCGCGACCATCACCTACGACGCGCCGCTGCGCCGCTACCTCATGTTCATGAGCCGCCCGTCGGACGGCGTCGACACCACGGCGGCCTACGACACGATCGTCATGGAGGCGAGCGAGCTCACCGGCCCCTACCGGATGGTGCACTGGCTGCCGCGCTTCGGCACCCAGGCCTACTTCGTGAACGCGCCGAGCAAGTTCATCAGCGCCGACGGGCGCTCCATGTGGCTGTCGTACTCCGGCAACTACAACAACTCCTCGGGCGCCGAGGACCCGCCGGGCAGCACCTACTCGTGGGTGATGCGGCGCTTCGAGCTCGACCGCGCCGGCGCCCCGCCGCCGCCCGCCGCGGCGCCGGGCGCCCGTGACTGCCGCGACGCCCGCCGGCCCACCTCCCGCATCGCGCGCGTGCGGCTGCGGCGCCGCTCGCTGCTCGTGTCCGGGCGCGCGCGCGACGCCGGCTGCGCCGGCGTGGCCCGGGTCCGCGTCACCGTCGCCCGCCGGGAAGGCGGCCGGCGCTGCCGCTTCCTCGGCGCCGGCGGCCGACTCGGCCGGGTGCGCGCCTGCCGGCGAGCCGTCGCCCAGACCGCCCGCGGCACCGGGGTGTGGGCGTTCAACCGGCCCGTGCGGCTGCCGCGCGGGCGTTACGTCGTGCGGGCGCGCGCCGTCGACGCGGCGGGCCACGCCGAGCGCGCGCTGCGACGCCGCGGCCGGCGGCTGGTGCGGCTGCGATGAGGCGCGCCTTCGCGCTCGGGCTGGTGTGCGCGCTGGCCGTGCTCGGGCTGCCCGCCGCCGCCCGCGCCCGCGTCGACCTCGGGCCGGCGCGGATCGTCGTGGAGGGCGACGCCGGCCGCGTGGTCGTCGACCGCGCCCCGTTCTCGCTGCGCATCGAGGACCGGCACGGGGACACGGTGCTCGCCGAGGTCCCCGGCGGCGCGCGGGCGCCGCTCGCCTCGGCCGGCTTCGGCCCAGAGCCGGGCGGCACGCGCAACGCCCCGCCGCCCGCGCTCTACGCGCCGCTGACCTTCGCGGTCGGCGCGCAGGTCCCGGTGCAGGACCCCGGCAGCGCGTGGGAGGGCAACCTGCTCACCGGTGCCCAGAGCACGGTCCAGCACGCCGCGCGCGACGTGGTGGCGGCGCGCGCGCTCGACGGCGACGCGGCCGAGCTCGAGCTGTCCACCAGCGACCCGACCCGGCGCATCGTCCTGCGCGTGTCGCCCGACGGGCCGCGGTTCCGCATCGCCGCCCGCGTGACGCCCGAAGACGGCGTGGCCTGGGTCGCCGACGCCTTCGCCACCGCCGGCGACGAGGCGTTCCACGGGTTCGGCGGCCGCCACGACCATCTCGACCAGCGCGGCCACGAGCTGTTCTCCTGGCTCGACGAGGAGAACTACTCGCCCGGGCCGTTCGGCCCGCTCTTCGAAGCCGCACCCGGGACGGGCGGCGATCGCTACCTGTTCCCCAACGGCCCCTCGGCCGCCTACTACGTGCAGCCGCTGGTCGTCTCCTCGCGCCCCTACGGCTTCCTGCTCGCGCAGAGCGAGCTGTCGCGCCTGCGCATGGCGTCCGACCGGCCCGACGCCTGGCAGGCGGCCGTGGCCGCGCCGCGGATCGAGTACGTGGTGGCGCCCGGCGCCGGCGCGCGGGCGATCGAGGCGCTCACCGCGCTGAGCGGGCGCCACCCCGAGCCGCCCGAGTGGGCGCTGCGGCCGCAGACCTCGCTCAACCTCACCGCCGCGACGCTCACGGACCCGGCCGCCTACGAGCACCAGCTCGACGAGCAGCTCGCCCAGATCGACCGGACCGGGGTCCGCTTCTCGGCGTTCGGGATCGAGGGCTGGTTCAACCTGGCGCCCGACCGGGTGCGCCACTACACGGCCGAGCTCCGGCGGCGGGGCATCCACCCGCTCCTGTACTTCACGCCGTTTCTCAACGCCACCACGGACGCGGCGGCGATCGAGAGCGGCTACTCCGTGCGCGACGTCGCGGGGCGCCCCTACTACTACACCTCGCCGTTCGGGCTGCTCAGCCTGGTCGACTTCACGAACCCGGCCGCGGTGCGCTGGTGGCAGGACCGGATCGCGCGGGCGCTCGACCTGGGCGCCGACGGCTTCATGCAGGACTGGGGCGAGCAGGTGCTCACCGGGATGCGCTTCCACGACGGCTCCACGGGCGCGGTGATGCACAACGCCTACCCGATCGCCTACCACCGCGCCACGCGCGAGGCGGTCGACCGCTACGAGCGGGCGACGGGCCGGCGCATCCTCTTCTTCACCCGCTCGGGCTTCACCGGCACGCCGGGCTCGGCCCGCTACGAGGGCGCGAACTTCCCCGGCGACGAGCACGCGGAGTTCTCGCGCGGCAACGGGATCGGCTTCCTCACGACGGACATGCTCAGCCGCGGCGTCGGCGGGGCCTACGGCTACTCGACGGACGTCGGCGGCTACCTGGACACCTACGGGAAGGTCACCAAGGAGCTGTGGCTGCGCTGGGTGCAGTGGGCGGTGCTGAGCCCCGTCTTCCGCTTCCACAACTCGGTCGGGGAGGGGACGCGCCAGCCGTGGTCCTTCGACGCCGAGACGCTGGCGATCTACCGCCGCTACGAGGCGCTGCGCGAGCGCGCCGCCCCGCTGATCGCCCGGCTGTGGCGCGAGGCGGCCGCCACCGGGATGCCGATCGCCCGGCCGCTGTGGCTCGAGGATCCCGGCGACCCCGAGGGCGCCCGGCAGGACCAGGAGTGGCTGCTCGGCCATGACGTCCTGGTGGCGCCCGTCGTCGAGAAGGGCGCGGGCGAGCGGTCGGTGTACTTCCCGCGCGGGTGCTGGCAGCACGGGGAGACCGGCGCCCGGTACGCGGGCCCGGGATCGGCGCGGGTGCGGGCCCCGCTGGCCAGCCTGCCCTACTTCGTCCGCTGCGGCACCGACCCGTTCGACGTGGCGCCCGCCCGCCACTGCCGCCGGCGGCGCGCCGTCCGGGTGCGCCTGCGCCGCGGGCTGCGCGCCGTCCGCGTCACGGCCGCCGGGCGCCGGGTCCGCGTCCATCGCCGCGGCGGGCGCCTCGTGGCGCGGATCCCGCTGCGCCGCCGCGTCACCCGGGTGCAGATCACCGGCCGCACCCGCTCCGGACGGCGGGTCGTGGTCAAGCGCACCTTCCGCCGCTGCCGCCGTCACACGCACAGGAGAACCCGATGACCTCAGCGCGGA
>DASVQH010000319.1:0-11438 GCA_036389195.1 Solirubrobacteraceae bacterium | reverse complement strand
AAGGAGCAGCGCCAGGCGATCCTGGAGCGGCTGCAGCCCGGCCTCATCATCGAGGGCCAGATCTCGAACATCGTCGACTTCGGCGCGTTCGTGGACCTCGACGGCATCGACGGCCTGATCCACATCTCCGAGCTCTCGTGGTCGCACGTGAACCACCCGTCGGAGATCCTCAACATCGGCGACACCGTGCAGGTCAAGGTGCTCGACATCGACCGCGACCGCCAGCGGATCTCCCTGGGCCTCAAGCAGACCCAGGAGGACCCGTGGCAGCGGGTCGTCGACACCTACAACGTCGGCGACGAGCTCGAGGGCACGGTCACGAAGGTCGTCGCGTTCGGCGCGTTCGTGGAGATCCTCGAGGGCGTCGAGGGCCTGGTGCACATCTCAGAGCTCGCGCAGCAGCACGTCGAGAACCCGCGCGAGATCGTCGCGCCGGGCCAGGACGTGAAGGTGCGCATCCTCGAGATCGACTCCGAGCGCCGCCGGCTCTCGCTGTCGATCAAACGCGTCGAGGGGCAGGTGCTGCCGCGCCGCGACATCGGGCTCACCCCCGAGGGCGACGGCTCGACCGGCAACCTCGATGAGATGCCCGAGCTCGGCCTGTCCGAGGACGTCTTCGCGTCCGACGGCCCGCCGGCCACCGAGACCGCCAACGCGGTCGAGGAGGACGACGTGCTCGAGCACGCGCCGGAGGAGCTCGCCTCTGCCGGTGACGACGCCGACGCCGGGACCGAGGGCGAGCCCGCCAGCGACGAGGCCGACGGCGACGACGCCGCTGCCGAGGCTGACCCCGCGGCCCCCGACGCCTCCGCCGAGGGGACCGAGCCGGCCGCCGACGACGCGCCGGCCGCGCCGGACAGCCCGCCGGCCTGACCGCGACACCGGAACCCGCGCCACCGCCGTTCGTCGGGCTGACGGGCGGCATCGGCGCGGGGAAATCCGAGGCGCTCGCCGCGCTGGAGCGCCTCGGCGCGGCGACGCTGTCGACCGACGCCGTCGTCCACGAGCTCTACGGCGACCCCGACGTGCGCGACGCGATGGTCGCGCGCTGGGGGCCCGGCGTGGCGCCCGGCGGGACCATCGACCGGTCGGCCGTGGCGGACAAGGCGTTCGGCGACCCCGAGGAGCGCGGCTGGCTGGAAGGGCAGCTGTGGCCGCGGGTGGGGGAGCGCATGGCCGCATGGCGCGAAGCCGAGCTGGCCCGCGAGACGCCCCCGCGCGCCCTCGTCGTCGAGGTCCCGCTGCTCTTCGAGGCGGGGATGGAGGCGGCGTTCGACGCCACCATCGCCGTGGTGGCCGACGAGGCGGTGCGCGCGCAGCGCGCCGGCGCCCGCGGCCACCAGGCCGTCGACGAGCGCACCAAGCGCCAGCTCACCCAGGACGAGAAGGCCGCGCGCGCGACCCACGTGGTCCGCAACGGCGGGACCCTGGAGGAGCTCGAAGCGCGCGTAGCCGAGGTCCTCGAAGCGCTGCGGGGTCAGACCCCTCACTACACGAACTGAAGTGAGGGGTCAGACCCCTCGCTTTACGCAGTGAAGTGAGGGGTCTGACCCCCTCCGGGGGGAGGCCGTCGGACTCGCCCTTTAAGCTGGAGGGCGTGAGCACTCAGAGCCGCACCGCTTCGCTGCGAGCGCGCCCCGCGCCCGCGAAGTCGCGGCGGGCCAAGGAGCGGGCGAAGGCGCGGGCGCGCGCCGCCCGGCGGCGCCACTGGCGCCGGCGCTTCACGCTGCTGCTGGGCCTCGCGGTCGTCGGCCTGATCGGCTTCGCGGCGATCCAGCCGTTCCTCGACAAGGCGGTGCAGGAGATCGCGCTCCCGCTGCGCCACGAGGACATCATCCGCCAGCAGGCCGCCGACAAGGGCCTCGATCCGTCGCTCATCGCCGGCGTGATCTACGTCGAGTCGCGCTTCCGCGACCAGACGTCCTCGGCCGGCGCGAAGGGCCTGATGCAGATCCTGCCGTCCACGGCGGACTACATCGCCACCAAGTCCGGCGGCACGCAGTTCGAGCACGGCGACCTCGCGACGCCGCAGATCAACATCGCCTACGGCTCGTTCTACCTGCGCTACCTGCTCGACAAGTACGACGGCAACGAGATCCTCACGCTGGCCGCCTACAACGGCGGTGAAGGGCAGGTCGACCGTTGGGTCGCCGACGCGCGCGCCCGCGGCGAGAAGTTCCGGGTGGCCGACCACATCCCGTTCCGCGAGACGCGGGAGTACGTCGGCAAGGTCCTCACCGCGCGCGACGGCTACCGCCGCGAGTACAAGCGCGAGCTGGGGCTGTGAGCGCCGGCGGCCCGCTCGCGGGCCGCACCGCCCTCGTCACCGGGGTCTCGCGCCGCGCCGGCATCGGCTTCGCGATCGCGCGGCGGCTGGCGCAGGCAGGGGCGGACGTCGTCCTCCACGCCCACGGGCCCGAGCCCGGGATCGCCGCGGACGTCGCGCCCGGCGCGCGGCTCATCGTGGCCGACTTCACCGATCCGCGCGCGCCCGACGCGGTGATGGCCGAGGCGGCCCCGGTCGACGTCCTCGTGGTCAACCACGCGCTCGACGCCCCGCAGGCGCTCGGCGAGATGACCGCCGAGGTCATCGACCGCTCGCTCGCCGTCAACGTGCGCGCGCCGCTGCTGCTCGTCCAGGCCTTCGCCGCCCAGCACGACGGGCGTCCCGGCGGCCGGGTGATCCTCATGACGTCGGGCCAGTACCACGACGTCCAGCCGCGCGAGCTGCCCTACGTGGCCGGCAAGGGCGCGCTGCACCAGCTCACGCTGACCCTGGCCGGCGTCCTCGCGCCGCGCGCCATCACCGTCAACACCGTCGATCCCGGGCCGACCGACACGGGCTGGGCGACGCCGGAGATCCACGCCGCCGTGAAGGCGCGCATGCCCTTCGGGCGATGGGGCGAGCCCGACGACGCGGCCCGCCTCATCGCCTTCCTGGCGTCCGACGACGGCCGGTGGATCACCGGCCAGGTCATCGGCTCGACAGGCGGGGACAAGCTGCTGCCTAGCCCTTGACCGCCCCCGCGGTCAGGCCCGCCACGATCCGCTTCTGGAACAGCAGGACCAGCAGGACGAGCGGGATCGAGATGACCACCGACGCCGCGCTGATCGTGCCCAGCGGCTTCTCGAACTCCGTCGACCCCGTGAAGAACGCGATCGACGCCGGCACGGTCCGCGCCCGCGACGAGGACGTCAGCGTCACCGCCAGCAGGAACTCGTTCCAGGCGAAGATGAACGTGAGGATCGCCGTCGTCGCCATGCCGGGGGCGGCCAGCGGCAGGACGATCTTCGTGAACGCCTGGAAGTTCGTCGCCCCGTCGACCAGCGCCGCCTCCTCGAGGTCCTTCGGGATCTCCCGGAAGAACGAGACGAGGATGTAGATCGACAGCGGAAGCGCGAAGCAGAGGTACGGGATGATCAGGCCGATCAGGGTGTTGAACAGCCCGAGGTCCGTCCACAGCTTGAAGATCGGGGCGGCGATCGCGATCCCCGGGAACGTGGTGATCGAGAGCACCAGACCCAGGATCAGGAACTTGCCCCGCATCTTCAGGCGGGCCAGCGCGTAGGCGCAGAACGACCCGATGACCAGCGACAGCGCCGTGGTCACCAGGCTCACGATCGCGCTGTTGAGCAGCGCGTGCGTGAAGTCGCCGTTGCGGAAGATCGACGAGTAGTTGTCCAGCGTGGGGTGGGGCGGGACGACCGAGGAGCTCGAGAGGTCCGGGCCCGTCCGCAGCGAGATGTTGATCAGCCAGTAGAAGGGGAACAGGCAGAAGATCACGATCGCCGCGACGGCGACCCACATCCACCACGGCGTCTTCTCGCCCTTGGGCTTGCGGGCCGTCTTCGTCGTCGCCTGCGCGTCGTCGACGGGGACGGTCCCGACGCTTGCTGCAGCACCCATCTACTCGTCTCCCGCCATGCCGCGGATGTTGCCGCCCACGAACCGGATGTAGATGAACGAGACGATCATCACGATGAGGAACGTGAGGATCGCCAGCGCCGATCCCAACCCGAGGATGCGGTTCGTCTGGAACGTCTCGTAGGAGATGAGCGACAGGGTCGTGGTGCCGTGCGCGCCCTTGGTGAGCACGAACGGCAGGTCGAATATCCGGAGCGCGTCGAGCGTCCGGAAGATCAGCGCGACCAGCAGCGCGGGCTTCAGGAGCGGCAGCGTGATCCGCGTGAAGCGCTGCCACGCCGTCGCGCCGTCGACCTTGCCGGCCTCGTAGATCTCGTGGGGGATCACCTGCAGGCCCGCGAGCAGGAGCAGCGCCATGAACGGCGCGGTCTTCCACACGTCGGCGATGATCATCACGATCAGCGCCTCGGGCGACTCGCCCAGCCAGACGGTGTCGTTCGGCAGGCCCACGGCGCCGGCCAGGCTGTTCACGAAGCCGAGCGTCGGCTCGAAGATCGTCTGCCACATGATCGCCGTGACGACCGTGAGCACGGCCCACGGCACGAGCACGACGGTCCGCAGCAGGCCCTGGCCCTTGAAGGCCGAGTGCATGGCCAGCGCCATCGCGAGCCCGATGACGGTCTCCAGGAACACCGACGCGCCGGTGAAGATGAACGTCGTCTTGACCGCGTCCCAGAACTCAGAGCTCTGCAGCGCGGTGGTGTAGTTGCGCAGGCCGGCCCAGCGCGAGAGGCCGGCGACGCGCACGCTGTACTCGTGCAGGGAGAGCCACACCGCATAGGCGATGGGGTACGCCGCCACGATCGCGATGAGGATCAGCGACGGCGAGACCATCAGCGCCGCGAGGCGGCGCTCCGGGATGCCCCGGGAGCGCCGCCGCGCCGGTGTGCCCGCCCGTACGGAGGCGGCTTCCATGACCTAGAAGGTGGCCAGGGCCTTGTCGATGTCGCTCTGCGCCTTCTTGAGCGCCGACTGCGGGTCGGTCGCCCCTGAGAGCGCGGCGTTGACGTTCTTGTAGATCGCCTGCGAGATCTGCGAGTAGACGGGCGAGACGGGCCGCGACTTGGCCTGCTCGACGGCCTGCTTGAGCTGATCGGCGAACGGGAGCGCCTTCTTGACGTCCGGGTCCGCGTAGGTCTCGGTCAGCACCGGCGTCTTGGAGTACTTGACGGCGTTGCTCTTCATGACCTCGGGGGAGGTCATGTAGTCGATGAACTTCAGCATCGCGCCGGGGTTCTTCGAGTACGTCGACATGACCATGTTGTGGCCGCCGAGGATCGCGGCCTTGCCGCCGCCCTCGAACGGCGGGTACGGCGCGACGGCGAACTTGCCCTTGACGCCGGAGCCCTTGGCGTTGCCGAGCGCGTAGGCGTACGGCCACTGGCGCTCGAAGGTCGCCTTGCCGGACTCGAAGGTCCGGCGGGCCTCTTCCTCCATGTAGGTCGTCACGGCCTTGGGCGCCGCGCCGTCCTTGATCCCGTCGACCATGAACTGCAGCGCCTTGAGGTTCTCGGGCGAGTCGATCGTCGCCTTCTTGCCGTCCTCGGAGAGGATCGACCCGCCGGCGGCGAACGCCAGCTCGAGGAAGTTGACGGTCAGGCCCTCGTAGGACGCGCCCTGGTAGACGATGCCCTTGCCCTCCTTGGCCTTCGCGTAGACCTCCTGCCAGGTGGCGGGCACCTGGTCGACCTCGTCGGTGCGGTAGTAGAGGAGCCCGGCGTCGGACACGCGCGGCACGCCCCAGATCTTGTTCTCGTAGGTGACCGAGGAGAGCGTCGACGGGACGAACTCGGACTTGCGCTTCTCGACGAAGCTCGTCATGTCCTGCAGCCACTTCTGGGAGGCGAACTCCGCGGTCCAGACGACGTCGGACTCGAAGCCGTCGCAGTCCGAGGACTTGGCCCGCTGGCGCTGGATGAACTGGTTGCGCTGCTCGTCGGCGGACTCGGGGAACTCGAGCAGCTTGATCTTGATGCCGGGGTTGGCCTTGTTGAAGTCCTTGACGCCCTGGATGAGGTCGCCGGAGGTGTCCTTGCCGGTGCAGTACGTCGCTTCGCCCTTGGCGCTGTCGGCCGCGGCCGGGTCGACCGCCTTGGCGCCCTTCGTCTGTCCCGTGTCGCCCGACGCACCGCCGCCGCCGCCTCCGCCGCCACCATCGTCGCTGCCGCAACCGGCTGCGAGGAGCGCGCAGGCCCCGAACAGCGCGAGCAGGTGCTTGACCCTCATACGGACTCCTCCTCAAGGAGCTGGGACTGAACCGGTTCCAAGCGTACGCCTTCAGGAGTAGCTTTGCCAACATGCCAGCGGGCATCCGCGAGGTCGCCGCTCGTGCCGGCGTGGCGGTCGGCACCGTCTCCCGCGTGCTCAACGACGCGCCGGGCGTGAGCGCCCCGACGCGCGAGCGCGTCCATCGCGTGATCGCCGAGCTCGAGTACCGCCCGAACCTGCGCGCGCGGGCGCTGTCCACCGGCCGCACGCACACGGTCAGCGCGATCGTCCCGTTCTTCACCCACCCGTCGTCGGTCGCGCGGCTGCGCGGCGTCGTCGAGGGACTGGAGGCCTCGGGCTACGACCTCGTGCTCTTCAACGTCGGCGCGGCGCGGCTCGGCCGCGACCTCGCCGAGACCCACGCGGCCGAGCGGTCGGACGGGGTGCTCGTGGTCTCGCTGCGCCCCAGCGACGCCGAGGTGCGGCGGCTGCGGCGCCCGGGCGTGCCGGTCGTGCTGGTCGACGCCGAGCACCGCGCGCTGCCCCGGGTGGTCATCGACGACGTCGCGGGCGGGCGGCTGGCGGCGGAGCATCTGCTGGCCCTCGGGCACCGCCGGATCGCGTTCGTCGGCGACCTTCCCGACCGCACCGGGAGGTTCGTGTCGAGCCAGCGCCGCGAGAGCGGCTACCGGCTCGCGCTCGCCGCGGCAGGTGCGCCGCCGGTCCCCGAGCTCGTCCGGCTCGGGCCGCACGACGCGCGCCACGCGCGACGCGACGCCGCCGCGCTGCTCGCGCTCGAGGACCCGCCGACCGCGATCGTCGCCGCGTCGGACACCCAGGCGCTGGGCGCGCTCGACGCGGCCGCCGAGCGCGGCCTGGCGGCCGGCGCGCCCGGCGGGCTGTCGGTGGTCGGCTTCGACGATCTCGAGACGGCCGCTCACGTCGGGCTGACCACGGTTCGCCAGCCGCTGCGCGAGAGCGGCCGGCTCGGCGCCGAGCTGCTGCTCGCGGCGCTCTCCGGCGAGCCCGCGGCCGAGCAGGAGCACCGCCTCGGGCTCGAGCTCGTCGTCCGCCGCACGACGAGCGAGCCGTAAGCTGCCGCCGATGAGCGAGGGAGCGTGGTGGCGCGACGGCGTCCTCTACCAGATCTACCCGCGGTCCTTCGCGGACGCGAACGGCGACGGCCACGGCGACCTGGCCGGCATCCGCTCGCGCCTGGAGCATCTCGAGTGGCTGGGAATCGACGGCGTCTGGCTGAGCCCCACCATGCCGTCGCCGAACGACGACTGGGGCTACGACGTCGCGGACTACTGCGGCGTGCACCCCGACTTCGGGACGCTGGCGGACATGGACGCGCTGATCGCCGACGCGCGCGCCCGCGGGATCCGCATCCTGCTCGACCTCGTCCCCAACCACACGAGCGACCGCCACGAGTGGTTCGTCGAGGCGGCCGGCGACCCGGACTCGCCGCACCGCGACTTCTACGTGTGGGCCGACCCGGCGCCCGGCGGCGGCCCGCCCAACAACTGGCTGTCGAACTTCGGCGGCTCGGCGTGGACGCTCGACGAGCGCTCCGGGCAGTACTACCTGCACAACTTCCTGCCGTCCCAGCCCGATCTGAACTGGTGGAGCGACGACGTCCGCGAGGCGTTCGACGACATCCTCGGCTTCTGGTTCGACCGCGGCGTGGCGGGCTTCCGGATCGACGTCGCCCACGCGATCGTCAAGGACCGCGAGCTGCGCGACGACCCGGCGGCGACCCCGGACGACCACCCGAAGGTCGTCGAGCGCGGCACGCGCCAGGTCTTCTCGATGAACCGCCCCGAGGTCCACGACGTCTTCCGCCGCTGGCGGGCGCTCGCCGACGCCCGCGAGGAGAAGGCGATCCTCGTGGGGGAGACCTACGTGCTCGACCTCGACCAGCTCCTGCCCTACTACGGGACGGGCGAGGACGAGCTGAACATGGCCTTCAACTTCATCTTCGTGCACCTGCCGCTGGAGGCCGAGGCGATGCGCGCGGTGGTCGAGCACATGGAGGCCTCGCTTCCGCACCTGGCCTGGCCGGTGTGGACGGGCTCCAACCACGACGCCGGACGGCTGACGACGCGCTGGGCCGGCGGCGACGAGGCGCGCGCCCGCGTCGCGCTGATGATGCTGCTGACCCTGCGCGGCACGCCGTTCCTCTACTACGGCGACGAGCTGGCGATGCCCGACGGGGAGGTCCCCGAGGCGGCCGAGCGCGACCCGGTGGGCCGGCGCACCGGCGACCGCTCGCGCAACCGCGACGGCTGCCGGACGCCGATGCAGTGGACGGCCGAGCCGGGCGCCGGCTTCACCACGGCCGGCGCGGTGCCGTGGCTGCCGATCGGCGACGCGGCGGCGTGCAACGTGGAGGCACAGCGCGCCGACACTGGCTCGGTGCTCCACCTCGTGCGCGACCTGATCGCGCTGCGGCGCCGCTCGCCCGACCTGACCGGCGGCACGTACCGCACGCTGCCCGCGCCGGCGGGCGCGTGGGCGTGGCGGCGCGGCGACGGGATCGCCGTCGCGCTCAACTTCTCGGCCGAGGGCGCGCGGCTCGACGGCCTGCCGGCCGGCGAGGTGGCGATCTCGACCTCGCGCGGGCGCGACGGCGAGCGGATCGACGGCACGGTGGCGCTCGCGCCCTGGGAGGGCGTGGTCATCGCTGCCGGCTGAGCCGCCGCCGCTGGAGGCCGTGCTCGCCCCCGAGGGGTGGCCCTACGCCTCCACGCCGCCGGTGGGCGAGGGCGACCCGGGGCGCTTCCACGCGCTGTTCGGGCGCGACTCGCTGATCGTCTCGCTGCAGGTGCTGCGCGAGCGCCCGGAGGTCGCGCGCGCGACGCTGCGGGCGCACGCCGCGCTGATGGGGAGGCGCGAGGACCTCGACACCCAGGAGGAGCCGGGCAAGGTCGTGCACGAGTGGCGGGCGCGCCCGCCGCAGACGCTGATCGACGCGGGCTGGCCCGACACCGACGAGGAGTTCCGCTACTACGGCTCGGCGGACTCGACGCCGTGGTTCCTGGTCGTGCTCGCCGCCCTCGGCGACCGCGCGCTGGCCGGCGAGCTCGAGGGCGCGTGGCGGGCCGCCGCTGCGTGGCTGGAGGGCGCGCTGGCGCGGGGCGGCGGCTTCGTGCGCTACGGCCCCGGCCGCCGGCGCGGCGGGCTCACCCAGCAGGGCTGGCGCGACGCCGTCGACCCCACCGACCCGCGGGGCCAGGGCTCGGGGATCCTCCATCCGGACGGGCGGATCCCCGCCTCGCCGCTCGCCGACGCCGACGTCCAGGCGGCCGCGCTGGCCGGGCTGCGGGCCGCCGGCCGGCTCTCCGGCGAGGCCCGCTGGGACGCCGCCGCACGCCGGCTGCGCGAGCGCATCGCCGAGGCCTTCGACGCGGAGACCATGGCCGTCGAGCCCGACGGAACCCGCGTGGCGGGCGCCGGCTCGCAGCTCGGGTGGCTGCTGTGGGCCGACGCGCTGCCGGCCGGCGGGCCGCGCGAGGCAGCCGCGGCACGGCTGTGCGAGCCCGACGTGCTGACGGACTTCGGGCTGCGGACGCTCGCCGCGGGCCACGGGGCCTACGGCGCCGCGTTCTACCACCGCGGCGCCGTGTGGCCGTTCGACTCCTGGCTCGGCTGGGGCGGGCTGCGCGCGGCGGGCCGGGAGGCCGAGGCCGAGCGCGTGCGAACTGGGGTGCTCGCCGCGCTCGACGTCCTCGGGCACGCGCCCGAGCTCTACGCCGTCGCCGGCGCGCCACCGCGCCCGGAGGTCGTCCCGCTCTCGAACTTCGTCCAGGCGTGGACGATCGGCGCGCGGCACGCGCTCGAGCGCCGCTGGGACGGTTCGGCCGCCGCCTAGCTCGTCGTCTTGATGTCGCCGCGCCGCAGCCGCGAGTGCGTGCGGCCGTAGGCGAAGTAGATCACCAGACCGAGCGCCAGCCAGACGGCGAACCGGGCCCAGGTCGCCCCGTCGAGCTTCGTCATCAGGTAGATGCACAGCAGGCTGCCGATGATCGGGAAGACCGGCACGAACGGCACCTTGAAGCCGCGGTCCAGGTTGGGGCGGGTGCGGCGCAGGACGATCACGCCGACGTTCACGAGGATGAACGCGAACAGCGTGCCGATGTTCACGAGCTTGACGATCTCGGTGAGCGGGATGACCGCGGCCAGCACGGCGATCAGGCCGCCGAAGATCGCGGTGGTGATCCACGGCGTCCGCCGCTTCTCGGAGACCCGCGAGAACAGCGGCATCACCAGCCCGTCGCGCGACATCGCGAACATGATCCGCGTCTGGCCGTAGAGGATCGTCAGCACGACCGAGGTGATGGCGATCAGGGCGCCGATCGAGATCAGCGTCGAGCCCCACGAGTAGCCGGCGCCCTCGTCGAGCACGTTGGCCAGCGGCGCCTCGGCGCCCTTGAGCTTGTCGAACGGGAGCGCGCCGACGGCGGTGATGGCCACCAGGCAGTAGAGGATCGTCGCGACGGTGAGCGAGCCGATGATGGCGATCGGCAGGTCGCGGCCTGGTCGTTTGACCTCCTCCCCGGAGGTCGAGACGGCGTCGAAGCCGATGTAGGCGAAGAAGATGAGCGACGAGGCGGTGACCACGCCGTCGAACCCGTTGGGGGTGAACGGCTTCAGGTTGCCGGAGTCGAACACCGTCGCCGCCAGCACGATGAACAGCAGCAGGATCCCGACCTTGATGAACACCATGACGGTGTTCGCCCGCGCGCTCTCCTTGATCCCGTAGATCAGCAGGCCGGTGATCACGAGGACGAGGAAGGCGGCCGGCAGGTTGACGGTCCCGCCCTCGCCAGGCGGCGAGGAGATCGACTCGGGCAGGGTGAACCCGAACGCCGAGTCGAGCAGCTCGTTGAGGTACTGGCCCCAGCCGACGGCGACGGCGGCGACCGACACGCCGTACTCGAGGATCAGGTCCCAGCCGATGATCCAGGCGACCAGCTCGCCCATCGTCGCGTACGCGTACGTGTAGGCGCTGCCCGAGACCGGGATCGTCGAGGCCAGCTCCGCGTAGGACAGCGCCGAGAAGACGCAGGTGACCCCGGCGAGGATGAACGAGAGGATGATCCCCGGGCCGGCGTCGCCGATCGCCTCGCCGATGATGACGAAGATCCCGGTCCCGATGATGGCGCCGAGGCCCAGCGCCGAGAGGTCGAGGAGGCCGACCGAGCGCTTGAGCTGGTGGCCCTCCTCCTCGGTCTCGGCGACGAGCGCCTCGGTCGGCTTGGTCGAGAAGGCCCCCGCGCTCTGTGTCGCCATGTGCGCAAGG
>DASVQH010000318.1:0-25021 GCA_036389195.1 Solirubrobacteraceae bacterium | reverse complement strand
CCGGCGCTGCCGTACCTCGACGTCATCCGGCGCGTCAAGGAAGAGACCCGGATGCCGGTTGCCGCGTACAACGTGAGCGGGGAGTACGCGATGATCAAGGCCGCGTCCGCCGCCGGCCTCCTCGACGAGCGCGCCGCCGTCCTGGAGGCGCTGACCGGCATCCGCCGCGCGGGTGCCGACATCGTCATCACCTACCACGCGAAGGATGTGGCCAAGTGGCTTCAGTAGCGCAGCCGAAGGTCAGAAGCCGCAAGGACGGCGCGGCGATCCCGCTCGACGAGACCGACAAGAAGCTCCTCAACCTCATGCAGGGCAAGTTCCCGCTCGAGCGCCGCCCGTTCGCGCGCGTGGCCGAGCTCGCGGAGATCGGGGAGGACGAGGTCCTCAAGCGCGTCCAGCACCTCATCGACCACCGGATCATCCGCCAGGTGACGCCGATCTTCGACACGCGCGCCCTCGGCTACTCCTCGATGCTGGTCGCCGCGAAGGTCGACCCCGAGTACCCGCACCGCGCCGCCAAGTTCATCAACACGCACCCGGGCGTCACGCACAACTACCTGCGCAACCACGACTTCAACCTGTGGTTCACGCTCGCGGTCGAGAAGGACTCGAAGCTCGGGCTCGACGGCACGCTGGAGGTCATGGCGGCCAAGACCGGCGCCGAGTCGATCCGTCAGCTGCCGACGCTGAAGCTGTTCAAGATCCGCATGGACCTCGAGATGGAGAAGGGCACGGACGCGCTGGCGGCCGCCGCGGAGGCCAAGGAGCCGCTCGAGCTCGACGCCATCGAGGTGACCGACGAGGACGTCGCGGTGATCCGGGCCACGCAGGGCGACATGCCGATCGTCTCCGAGCCCTACGCGCTCGCCGCCGAGCGCCTCGGCGTCTCGCAGGACGAGGTCCTGCGCCGGCTGGGCTCGCTGAAGGAGCGCGGCGGGCTGCGCCGCGTCGCCGCGATCCTCTTCCACCGCCGCGCCGGCTTCAGCGCCAACGGCATGGGCGTGTGGGCGGTGCCCGAGGACCGGATCCTCGAGGTGGGCAAGCGGATGGCCGCCTTCCGCGGGATCTCGCACTGCTACCAGCGCCCGACCTACGCCGACTGGCCCTACTCCGTCTTCACGATGGCCCACGGGCGCTCCAAGGAGGAGTGCGACGCGATCCTCGACTCGATCGCCGCCGACACGGGGATCGAGGAGCGCTCGACGCTGTACTCGAGCACGGAGTTCAAGAAGATCCGGATGCTCTACTTCCTCGACGACTTCGCTCGGTGGGAGCACGAGAACGGGTGAGCACGTCGATCACCGACACGCGCTCCGCCGAGCTCTACGCGCGCGCGCTGCGGGTGCTGCCCGGCGGGGTGAACTCCCCGGTCCGTGCGATGCGCTCGATCGGCCGCGACCCGATCTTCATCGAGCGCGGCGCGGGCGCGGAGCTCACCGACGTCGACGGCAACACCTACGTCGACTACGTGTGCTCCTGGGGTCCGCTGATCCACGGCCATGCGCATCCGGCGATCCTCGAGGCGGTCGCCGAGGCCGCCACGCGCGGCACGACGTTCGGCGCGGCCACGGCGGGGGAGATCGAGCTGGCCGAGCTCGTCGCCTCGCGCATCCCGTCGGTCGACATGCTGCGGATGACCTCCAGCGGCACGGAGGCGTCGATGAGCGCCATCCGCCTCGCGCGCGCGGCGACCGGCCGGACCAAGCTGCTGAAGTTCGCCGGCGCCTACCACGGCCACCTCGACGGCCTGCTGGCCGAGGCCGGCTCGGGGCTGGCCACCGCCGGCCAGCCCGCCTCGCCCGGCGTGCCCGAGGCGGCCACCGCGGCGACCATCATCGTGCCCTGGAACGACTTCGAGGCGGTGGAGCGCGCGTTCGCCGAGCACGAGCTCGCCGCCGTGCTGGCCGAGCCGTTCCCGGCCAACATGGGCCTGGTCCCGCCGGCCTCGCGCTTCCTCGAGCTGCTGCGCGAGCGCGCGAGCCAGACCGGCGCGCTGCTGGTCTTCGACGAGGTCATCACCGGCTTCCGGGTCGGCGCGGGCGGCGCCCAGGAGCTCACCGACGTGCTTCCCGACCTGACGGTCATGGGGAAGGTCATCGGCGGCGGCCTGCCCGCCGCGGCCTACGGCGGCTCGGTGGAGCTGATGGAGCGGATCGCCCCCGCCGGCGACGTCTACCAGGCGGGCACGCTGTCGGGGAACCCGCTGGCGGTCGCCGCCGGCCGGACGGCGCTCGAGCTGCTCGACGACCCGGCGTACCTGCGCCTCGCCGACACCACGCGCGCCCTCGCCGAGGGGCTGGCCGCGGCGGCGCGCCAGCACGGCGTGCCGGTGCAGGTGGCCCACACGTGCGGCCTCTTCACGGTCTTCTTCTCCGAAACGCCGGTGACGGACTACGCCGGCGCCCAGGCGTGCGACACCGAGGGCTACGCCGCCTGGTGCCGCGCGCTGCTCGCGCGCGGCGTCTACCCGCCGCCGTCGCAGTTCGAGGCCTGGTTCCCCTCGCTCGCGCACACCGAGGAGCACGTCGCCCGCACGCTGGAGGCGGCCGCCGCCGCGTTCGGCGAGGTGGCCGGAGCGGCCGCGTGAGCGAGCGCGCGCTCGCCGGCCTGGCCGCCGAGGTCCGGGCCATGGGCGGGCTGCTGGGCGCGACCGCCGCGGAGCCGGGCGAGGCGCCGGCGCCCCACGGGGCCGCCGCGGCCGGCGGTGAGCGGGCGGTAGGCCGCGAGGCCGAGTACGCGCTGCTCGTCGAGGCCATCCGCGAGGGCTACGAGCTCCACTACGGCGCCCCCCGGGTGGTCGACACCCCCGACGCCGACCTCGCCCTGCTGGCCGGCGACCGGCTCTACGCCCTCGGGCTCGCCCGGCTGGCCGAGCTCGGCGACCTCGACGCCGTGGCCGAGCTGGCCGACGTCATCTCGCTCGGCGCCCAGGCGCAGGCCGAGGGCCGCCCCGCGATGGCCGAGGCGGCGTGGGACTCCGGCGCGCGCGCGGTCGGCGCCGGGACGACCCCCGGTCATGAGGCGGACAAGGCCGCCTGGCGCGGCGCCGAAGACCGCGCGCGCTAGCGCCATCTGGCGGGCCCGGACCCTCGACGCCAGCTAACATCTGCACCCTCAGCCATGGCCGAACGCAAGCAGCCCCAGAGCAAGTACACCGCCGACCGGAACATCCCGGGCGCCTTCGAGGGCGAGACCGTCACCCGGCGCCGGTTCATGACGCTCGGCGCCCACACCGCCGGCGCGGTCGCCGCCAGCGCGTTCGCGCTGCCCGCCCTGGGCTTCGCCGCCGGCTCTGCCCTCTTCGAGCGCCCGAAGGTGCGCTGGGAGGCGGTCGGCGCGCCCGAGGACTTCAGCAACACGACGTACACGCCCAAGGTCGTCACCACGGTCGGCGGCGTCGGCGACGTCGGCAAGACCACGGTCTACATCCGCCGCTACAACCCCGACCTCGACTCGAAGAGGGTCGGCGGCAACGACTTCGTGGCGCTCTCCACCCGCTGCATGCACCTGGGCTGCCCCGTCCGCTACACCGAGGCCGCGCAGCGCTTCATCTGCCCGTGCCACGGCGGCGTCTACGACTTCGAGGGCAAGGTCACCGGCGGCCCGCCGGTCCGCCCGCTGGACCGCTTCTACACGCGGCTGCGCAACGGCCTGCTGGAGATCGGCCCGCGCTTCTCCGTCAACGGCGACCTCAGGTCGTTCCCGTCGTACCGCGATCCCGGCCAGGACCTGGACGGGATCGGGCAGTACCTCTATCCCGGTCGCTTCTCGACCCCCAAGAAGGACTAGGTCTGGGCCATGGCAAAGCTCAAGCTCCCCGCTCCCCCGCTTCCCTCGGCGCTGCAGCCGAAGCCCAAGCGCCCCGGCACCGCCGAGCGCGTCGGGCCGATCGATCAGGCCAAGGAGGCCGGGATCGCGACCGTCGACTGGATCGACGAGCGCACCTCGGTCTCGGGCGGCCTGCGGTGGCTGATGTTCCGCAAGGTGCCCAAGGGCACCAACTGGTTCTACACGCTGGGGTCGGCGACGATGTTCGCGTTCCTCTCGCAGGCCACCACGGGCGTGTTCCTGGCGATGTTCTACACGCCGGACGCGGCGGGCGGCGCGTACGAGTCGATCCGTCACCTGACCAACGAGGTCTTCCTCGGCGAGTTCGTGCGCGGCATGCACAAGTGGGGCTCGTCGGTGATGGTGATCCTGCTGTTCCTGCACATGGGCAGGACGTTCTTCTTCGGCGCGTACAAGTACCCGCGCGAGCTGAACTGGATCATCGGCGTCGTGCTGCTCGTGCTGACGATGACGATGTCGTTCACGGGCTACCTGCTGCCGTTCGACCAGCGGTCCTACTGGGCGACGATCGTCGGCGTGAACATCAACGGCACCGGCCCGATCGCCGGCCCGTTCCTCTCCGACTTCCTGCGCGGCGGCGCGGAGTTCGGGCAGACGACGCTCTCGCGCTTCTACTCGATCCACATGCTGCTCGTGCCCGGCGGCATCGCCGCCATGATCGGCGCGCACCTCTACCTCGTCGCCAAGCTCGGCACCACGGCGCCCCCGTGGCTGAAGGCCAACGAGCCGGCCGAGTTCAACCGAGAGCGCGTCTGAGATGAACCAGCGGGAGAAGGAGCAGTACCTCCGCGAGTACGCGATCCTGAAGTCGCAGGGGAAGCCGTTCTTCCCCTACGCGGTGGCCAAGGACGGCGCGATGGCGTGCATCGTGATGCTCGTGATCATCCTGATGTCGCTGGTCCTCGGCGCGGAGCTCGGCCCCAAGGCCGACCCGACGACGACGACCTACGTGCCGCGCCCGGAGTGGTACTTCTTCTTCCTCTTCGAGGTGCTGCGCGTCATCAAGCCGTCGATCCTGACGCCGGTGGCGACGATCGGCGTGCCGACGATCTGCCTCGTCCTGCTGATCCTGCTGCCGTTCTACGACCGCAGCCCCGAGCGGCGCCCGGAGCGCCGGCCGATCGCCACGATCGCCGGCATCCTCACGATCTTCGCGATCGGCTACCTCACCTACATGGGCGCCGCGGCCGGCTCGCCCAACGAGATCGACATCAAGGTCGCGCCGCAGTACGAGCAGGGCAAGCTCGTGGCCGCCCAGTCGGGCTGCCTGGCCTGCCACAAGATCGGCGAGAACGGCAACGACGGCCCAGGCCCGCAGCTGACCGACATCGCCGACAAGCTGCCCAAGGCGGCGATCAGGCGCACGCTGGAGAACCCCACGGCGCCGATGCCCTCGTTCCGCGACCTGCCCGAGGGCAAGAAGACCGCGCTGGTCGACTTCCTCGCGCAGCTCAAGGGCGAGAAGCAGGTCGTCGACGGCGAGTAGCCGCGCGCGTATGAGCGGACCTGCCGCCGGGACCCTCGAGGAGGGTCAGGTCCGCGCGATGTTCGACCGCATCGCCGGGTTCTACGACCGCATGAACTCGGTGATGACGGCCGGGCTGCACCACCACTGGCGCTCGCGCGCGGCCGATCTGGCTGCGGTCGGGCCGGGCGACCGGGCGCTCGACGTCGCCACCGGCACGGGCGACCTGGCGATCGAGCTGGCCCGGCGGGTCGGGTCGGACGGCGAGGTCGTGGGCTCGGACTTCTCGGAGGGGATGCTCTCGTTCGCCCGCAGGAAGTCGGGGGACGTGCGCTGGGAGTGGGCCGACGCGATGGCGCTGCCCTACGAGGACGCGTCGTTCGCGGCGGCGACCGTCGGCTTCGGCGCCCGCAACTTCGGCGATCTGGAGCGCGGGTTGGCCGAGATGGCGCGCGTGGTCCGCCCGGGCGGCCGCGTGGTCGTCCTGGAGATCACCACGCCGACGCGGCCGCCGCTGTCGACGTTCTTCTCGGTGTGGTTCGACCGTGTGGTGCCGGCGATCGGCCGGCTGGCCGGGGATCCGGACGCCTACACGTACCTGCCGAACTCGGTCAAGCGCTTCCCGCCGCCGCGCGAGCTGGGCGGCGCGCTGGTGCGGGCAGGGCTTGAGGACGTGCGCTGGGTGCTGACCGCGGGCGGGATCATCGCCCTGCACTCGGGGCGCAAGCCCTGATGGCCTCCGCCGAGGCGGTCGCCGCCGTCATCGAGGCGGGCGGCGCGCACGTGCCGCCGCTGATGGAGCGGCTGGAGGAGCGGCTGGCGGCGCTGGCGGACTCGCACGGGCCGGTGCTGGGCGAGCACGCCGGCGCGACGATCGCCGCCGGCGGCAAGCGCCTGCGGCCGTTGCTGGCCTTCCTCGCCGCGGGGGCGGACACGGGGCCGGGGCTGCTGCGCGCCGGCGTCGCCGTCGAGCTGATCCACAGCGCCACGTTGGTCCACGACGACGTCCTCGACGCCGCGGCGCTGCGCCGCGGCCGGCCGACGGTGGTCGCGTCGGCGGGGCGCGAGATGGCGATCGCCACCGGCGACCTGCTCTTCTCGCGGGCGTTCGCCGAGCTGGCCGCCAACGGGCGCGCGGACGAGATCCGCGTGCTCTCGGACGCCTCGAGCGCGCTGGCCGAAGGCGAGCTGCTGCAGCGGGCCGACGCGTGGGACGCCGGGATCTCCCGCGGCCGCTACGAGCAACGCTGCGATCTGAAGACCGCGCGGCTGTTCCAGGCCGCGGGCGCGCTGGGGGCGATGGAGGGCGACGGGCCCGCCGAGCTGCTCGGGGCGTTCGGGCGGCGCATCGGGCTGGCGTTCCAGCTGCTGGATGACGTCCTCGACGTCAGCGGGCCGGCCGAGCGGACCGGCAAGCACCGCGGGACCGATCTGCTCGACGGCACGGTCACGCTGCCGCTGATCCTCGCGCGCGAGCGCGATCCGGCGCTCGGCCGGCTCGATCTGCGCTCGATCCGGACGCCGGAGGCCGCGGAGGCCGTCTGCGACGCGATCGCCGCCACGGGCGCGCTGGACACCGCGCGCGCCGAGGCGCTGGCCATCGTCGAGGACGCCAAGCAGGCGCTCCGCGGGCTGCCCGAGGGGCAGCAGGGGGCTTTGGAGCTGGTCGCCGACGGCGTCGTCGACCGGTTCGCCTAGGCGCTAGAAGTCCATCGGCCAGATGGCGTCCGAGTCGAGCGCGCTGACGAAGCGGTCGATCTCCTCTTCCATGTTGGCCCGGGTGAGGCGCTTGAGGTCGCGGACGAGCGCGGCGGTCCCGCGATCGAGCTCGTCGTCGAAGCGGTCGACGACGTCCTGGTCGTAGGTCCCGGTGTTGAACCACTCGCAGTTCGGGCAGCGAAGCTCGACCTGCCAGTGGGTCCCGGAGATCTCCTCCCACTCGACGGGATAGACGAGTCCGGCGTCGCAGGCCGGGCAGACGTGCAGGTCCTCGCGCGTCTCCGGAGCGACCGGCGCCGCCGCGGCGGCGGGCTCGGCGCCGGCCGTCTGCGGATCGAAGTACACGACCTCGATGGCGCGGCCGGACGGAAGGACGACGCGGCGGACGTAGTGGTTGTGATCTGGGCTCTGGCTCATCTCGAATCTCCCCGTGATGGGCCATTGATCGGCACGGCTTCGGCCGGACTTGACCCCCTTCCTGGCCGATTACGAACCGCTACGCTGAGACGACCACCTCCGGAGGTGCAAGACCCATGGGAATCGGCCCTACCGAGCTCATCATCGTGCTGGTCATCGTGCTCGTGATCTTCGGGCCGAAGCGCCTGCCCGCGCTCGCCAAGTCGCTCGGCGGCGGCATCCGCGAGCTGAAGGACTCGATCGGCGGCAAGGACGACGAGGACGACGACGGCGAGGGGCCCTCGGTCACGCGCGCGCAGACGGCGCTCGGGCGCCCCGACGAGGCCGCCGGCACGGCGACGGCGACCACGACCACGACCACCGCCACGGCCTCGCCCGACGTCGAGCCCGTCCCCGAGCGCCGCTAGGCGCTCGCCCGCGATGGCGACAGCCATCCGCAAGCCGATCGGTCACGACGACCGGCTGACCCTCGTCGAGCACCTCGACGAGCTCCGCACGCGCCTGATCATCTGCGTGGCGACGCTCGTCGTCGCCTTCGGCTTCTGCGCGTGGCAGAACGGCGAGATCCTCCACATCATCAACGTGCCGCTGGAGAACACCGCCTTCAAGAAGGGCAAGGACTCCAAGGACCCGTTCGAGCTCCAGGCGACGTTCCAGCAGCAGGTCAAGCGCTTCGCCGTCTCCGCCGAGGACTTCGCGGCGGCCGCGCGCTCCGCCAAGGACCCCGCGCTGCGCGCCCAGGCCGAGGCCTTCGCCCAGGCCTCGCGCGACATGGCCGCGGCCGTCCCGCCCAAGCAGGCCCGCAAGCCGGTGACGCTGGGGGTCGGCGAGCCGTTCACCCAGACCATCAAGCTCGCGACCTACGCGGCGCTGCTGATCTCGCTGCCGCTGATCCTCTACCAGCTCTACGCGTTCATCCTGCCGGCGTTCTCCCCGCGCGAGAAGCGGGTCGCGCTGCCGCTGATGACCGCCGTGCCGTTCCTCTTCGCGGCCGGCGTGACCTTCGCGTACTTCTTCGTGCTGCCGAGCGCCGTCGACTTCCTGCAGAACTTCAACGACGACCAGTACGACATCTTGTTGCAGGCCCGCGACTACTACAAGTTCGCCATCACGGTCCTGATCGCGATGGGGATCGCGTTCCAGGTCCCGATCGGGATGATCGCGATCACGCGGATGGGCATCGTGAGCGTTGCGACGCTGCGCAAGAACCGCCGCTACGCGATCCTCGTCGTCGCCGTCCTGGCCATGCTCCTGCCCGGCCAGGATCCCGTGACCATGCTCATGATCATGGTTCCGATGTACTTCCTCTACGAGGGCTCTATCCTCGTGGCGGCGGTCCTCGACCGCCGGGCGGCGCGCGCCGAAGCTGCGGCAGGAGCAGCGGAGGGCGACGGCGTGCTGCTGCCGCCCGATCCCGACGACGACTGAAGCCACTTCGACATGCTCTTCGACCTCCGCGGCCGCGGCCGGCGCAACACGATCAAGGTGATCTACGTCTCCCTGGCGATCCTCATGGGCGGCGGCCTGGTGCTCTTCGGCATCGGCGGCGACGTCTCCGGCGGGCTCGTCGACGCGATCACCGGCAGCAGCTCGGGCGGCGACGACGGCACGTCGCGCTTCGTCGACCGCGAGCGCAAGGCGGCCGCGCGGACGCGGGCCAACCCGCAGGACGCCCAGGCGTGGGCCGACCTCGCCCGCGCCCGCTACCAGCAGGCGGGCATCGGCGAGAACTTCGACCCGTCGCGCAACGCCTACACCGCGAAGGGCAGGGCGAAGCTGCAAGGCGCCGCCGACGCCTGGGTGGCGTACCAGAAGCTCGATCCGCCGGCGGCCAAGGCGTCGCAGGTCGCGCGCATCATGGTGCAGGTCTACGGCCCGGGCGCGCTGGAGAAGCCCGAGGAGGCGACCGCCGCGCAGGAGATCGTCGCCGAGGCCAACCCGAAGGCCAACACCTACGCCCAGCTCGCCCAGCTGGCCTACGCCGCGGGCCAGAAGCGCAAGGGCGACCTCGCCAAGGACAAGGCGATCCAGCTCGCTCCGAAGGACGAGCGCGAGGCGCTCAAGGGCCAGCTCGAATCGGCCGCCGCCCAGGCCAGCCCGGCCTCGTCGCCGATCCCGACGCCCGCGGCATCGGCCACGCCTTCCCCCTCGGGAGGCTGACCGCCACGGGCGCGAGCGCCCGGCTAAACTGCTCGCCCGCACGCCCCTCTAGCTCAATTGGTCAGAGCAGCGGACTCTTAATCCGAAGGTTCTAGGTTCGATTCCTAGGGGGGGCACTGAGGAAGGCCTGCTTACGCGGGACTTCGCACACGTCGGACGAGCGTTGAGGCGAACGATGTCCCGAATGTGTCCCGAAGTTTGCGTGACGTATCTGGTCGCGCCGGCCGACGCGGGCGCCAGGATCCGCTCGCGCGTCACCGTCCGTAACCCGTCGGGCGCCAGCACCCCCGAGCCGTCGGCCTACACCAAGACGGTCCCCACCACCAAGTAGGCCAGATCACGCGCCGGCCGGACGCCCTTCGCGGGCGCTCGGCCGGGACGGCGGCTGAACGGTGCCCCCGATGGTGCCGCCAAGTCGGCACGACGCCCGGGGCCTGCGTGCGAACGACGAGGCCTTGCTCGGCTCCACCGCGGTCGGTATTTTGGTCCAATGAGGAACGTCTCAGAAGACGAGTATCGTCGGAGCTCGCTCGATTATCAGGCGAGCCTCGCGCTCGAAGCCCGACGGATCGGACTTTCGCTCGAGAGCGTTACCGGGTCGTTCCGCTCGGGATTCGCAGACCTCGACCGCCGAGTCGTCGATCTCGCCGTGACGCTCGACCTCGGAGTCGAAGCGCTGGCGCAGGAGCTGTCTCGACAGTCGCACTACCTCGAGCAGATGACGAGCATCTTGGCGAATCCGGCTGCTACGGCCGCGAACGAGCGTCAGCGCTGGGGCCTGAAGAATCTCGAGCGTGGACTTCTGGAGGAAGCGGAGAGCGACCTCTGGCGCGGCTTGGACGCGTTTCCCTACGACTCAGTGTCGTTCCTCGCGCTGGGACAGATCGCCACGCTCAAGCAGCAGTGGAGCTCTGCCGTGGAGCTCTTCAAGAAGGCCTACCGCTATTCGGTGACTGACGACGGCGGCCTCGCTGCCGGCGCGGCGCTTCAGGCAGCGGCCGCCGCGCACAAGGCCGCGGATGAGAAAGAGTCGCGCGCGATCCTCGAGGCCGCGACCCGCGACCTCCCAGACTGTCCAGAGCTGTGGTTCGCGCTGTCTCGGCTCACCCAAGAGCCTGAACACCTGCGACGCGCGCTCGTGCTGAAGCCGCGACTTGCGCTCGACGGACGAGCGCTTGGTATGCGCCACGTCGACGAGGCGGCGGAGCAGGCTTACCGACTGGAGGTCGAACCGCTGCTCGACCGCCTGCGCAGTGTGCTCAGTGGCGTCGAAGTGGACCACCGGCTCCACCCGCCCGGGTCTGACCCGGTGGCTGCGCTACTCAATGGTGTCCAGGAGCTCAGGGCCACGCCGCAGCTCGCGCGAAGCGTCAGAGAGGGCGGCGGGACCACGGATCTTACCGAGCCGACGTCCCCGAAGCTCAAGTACGGCTTCCCCGCCTTCCTGCTCCTCGGCGGCTTCGCCGCTTTGTACGTGTCGAGCGTGTTCCACGAGTCGACCGACATGTCGCAGTTCAACGCCAGCGGACCCGTGCGGTCTGTCGGTCTTGTGCTCCTTGCGCTCGCCGTCGCCATCACCGTCGCTCGGGGCTTCCGTCATTCGAGGCAGCGGGCGGACTACAAGCTGTGGGAAGCTCGCGCTCGCGAGGCGGATTCGCGGTCGCGGCGCCTGACGAAGGCGGCTGATGAGATCGGCCGGATCGTTCTGCCGACGCCCCGGATCGTCGAGCCGTTCGTCCGTTCTGTCCGACCCTGACCCGCGCTGAGGCCGCGTCGTTGGCCCCTTGATGAGCGTGGCCGGCCCCGCGTTCGTCGTCTTCGCCGTGCTTGCCTACCGCTCAAGGGCTTGAATGCGCCGAATGGTCCTCGGGTTCGGTGCGCTTATCTCAGCTCTGGGACGTCTCCCTTATGCGCTGGTGATAGCCAGTGCCATCGGCGAGGGACCGCGGAGTGACGGAAGCGTCACGCCGGTGGGCTTGTCCGAGGCGACGGTGTTCACGATCCTGACCGCCATCGCCCTCCTCGTCTGCACCTACGCCAGAGGCGGCTCACCGACTGAGAACGCGTACGCGTCGTCGGCGAGGCAGCAGCAGCCGCCAGAGCCGCAGCGGTCGCTCTGGCGGTCGTCGATGATCCTAGGCTGAGTTCGATGGCTGGACCGCCACCGACGTTGCTCGCCTACACGGCCCTGGTCGTCGTCTCGCTCATCGCGGCACTCGTGACATCCGCGAGCAACTTGATCGTCCTCCTCACCGTCGCGCTGGTGAGCATCGTGCTGCTCAGCCTGTGGCGCGGGAGTCGGCTGGCGTGGCTGCTCCTGTTGGGGCTTGAGGTCTCGGTCGTGCTGTCGTCGTTGTTCGACGCGACACCCGCGTGGATCTTGGCGTCCAACATCGCCGCGCTGGCGCTCCTGCTCGCGTCGCCGACGCGACGATACGTCAGCCCCAACTGACTCCCGCTTCGCATCGTTGCGCTCGGCTGCGTCCCGCCGGAGAGGCCTGCCGCGGCGAGCGAAGTCGCTCGGCGTCAGCGGAGGTCGCGCTCGGAGACGACGCCGAGTTGAAAGGCGGCTTCGACGAGGCGCAACCGCTTCTGGTTGTGCGGCAGGTCGCCGACTCCCAGCTTCGCGAAGAGGGCCCGCAGGTGGGTCTTGACGGCGTCGACCGACAGGAACACCTCGTCGGCGATCTCCTGGTTCGTCGCCGGCTTGGCGAATGCGCCTGGCTCGCGATACGGCCGGCAGAGCGCGATCACGACGCGGCGCTGGGTATCGGTGAGCCGCTTCGCGGTCGCCACGAGCTCGTTTGCGGGGAGGGTCCGCCTTATCTCGTGTTGCTCAGGCGCCCGGAAGACCAACGGCGTCCTGCCCATGCGCAGCGTGTCACCGTCGTTCAACCTCACGCGCCCCGCGACGCGCTGCTCGTTCACGAACGTGCCGTTGGTCGACAGGCCGTCGTCGACGACCGTCCAGCCGGTCGCGACCCATTCCAGTCGCGCGTGCGTCCGGGAGACCTGGTCGTCCCAGCTGAGGACGATGTCGTTGCCGCCAAGGCGACCGACGTTGACCGCTTCCCGGAACGCCGCCAGCCGCACGACGAGGAGATGGCCGTCTTCACCCCGGAGGGTCAGGAAGGGCTCGCCTTCACGCTCCGCCTCGAGCACCGACTCGAGCTCGCTCCCGCTTCGGGCGTTCGGGTTGGCATCGGGGGCCGTCAAGAAGAAACCTCGTGGCGAGCAGTTCCGAGGCTTGAGATGATAGGCGGCGCGTGAACGGCGTCGCGGACGCCGATCGACCGCCAGCTCGGTCTAGGCGGCATGGAGAAAGGACAAGGTGACCGCCTGCATGCAACCGAACGCCGGCCGCCCAGGGTGACCCATCGACCCCCGTAGGGTGCCTAGCCGGATCGATCGCGCTCGACGAGCCTCCTCCTCGTCAACGCCGCTTCAAACGAGCGGTCACCCGCAAGGAGGAGTCCCACCATGTCGTTCTTCCCGCCGCTCCGCCGACTGCTGCTCGCAGGACCGCTGAGCGTCACGTTCGTCGCGTTGTCCCTGCTCAACGTGACGGCCGCCGCTCGCGCGGCGGACCCGGTCAGCGTCGCGCCGCCCGTCGCGATCACCTCGACAGCCGACGGGCTCGGATACTGGATCACCGCCGCCGACGGTGGGGTCTTCAGCTTCGGCAGCGCGAAGTTCTACGGCTCGGAAGGCTCCACGCCGCTGCAGAAGCCGGTCGTGGGGATGGCCCGTACCCCGAAGGGCGACGGCTACTGGCTGGTGGCCGCGGACGGCGGCCTCTTCAATCACGGCGAGGCGGGGTTCTACGGCTCGCTGCCAGGCATCCACGTGGTCCCGGATCAGCCGATCGTCGGGATCGCGGCCACTCCGACGGGCAGGGGCTACTGGATGGTCGGCGCCGACGGCGGCGTCTTCAGCTTCGGGGACGCCGGGTACCACAACTCGCTTCCCGGTCTGGGCATCACCCCGAACAAGCCGATCGTCGGCATCGCGGCGACCGCGACGGGCGACGGCTACTGGCTCGTCGGCGCCGACGGCGGCGTCTACGCCTTCGGCGACGCCCGGTTCCGCGGGAGCATGGGCGGCCAACCGCTCAACCGGCCGGTGGTCGGCATGGCGCGGAGCACCGCAGGCGACGGCTACTGGCTGGCGGCGGGCGACGGCGGGATCTTCACGTTCGGCGACGCGCGGTTCCTCGGCTCCATGGCCGCGAGTCAGCTGAACGCCCCGGTCGTCGGCGTGGCGCCCAACCCCAGAGGCGGCTACTGGATGCTCGGCGGCGACGGCGGCGTGTTCAGCTTCGGGAGCCAGTCCGGCTACCACGGCCGGGTGCGCTACACGCCTCCGGCGTCTGACCCCACGAACACCGGGTCGCCTCTGGGCTCGTACGGACTCGCGGCCGGCGCGATGCGCCCGGCGGTTCCGACGCTCAGGCCGAGCATCGACGGCTACCTCCGGCGCATGGCCGGCCTCGCGGGCGGCTTCGTCGTCACCACCGGTTCCAACCACGCCAAGTACACGGTGAACGGGAACCTCTCCGACCACTGGACCGGCGATGCGGCTGACCTGGGCATGACGGCCAACGGAAGCGTCAACGACGGCCGCCGTGGCGACGACCTGATGACCGCGTGCCTGCAACTCGCAGGGATGGCCGCGGACACTGCCCGGACCAAGGCGACGAGGGGCGGCCTGTTCACGTTCACGCTGCCGGATCCGATCGACGCAACCGGTCGCGCCCGCGTTCGGGTGCAGTGCATCTGGAAGACCAACGAGGGAGGGAACCACCACAACCACGTCCACGTGGGGGCCCGCCGCATCTCCTGACCGACTGTCGTACCGGCGGACGCCGTGACTGGTGGGGCGGAGGGCGACCTCCGCCCCATCCGTCGTCGGCGGGCCGGAGCCCGATACGCAAGCCGTCCGTCGTGACTGACCGCCCGCGCTTCCGCGGTGCATACTCCGGTGGCATGGTGGCGGGCCGCCCTGAGTCGCCGGAGCGCTACGTGCGCGCGTCGGGCCGCTTCGGCTTCACCGGGCTCTACGACCGGACGCTCGCGCTCACGATGCGCGAGTCGCTCTGGCGGCCGGTCGTGCGTGACCTCGCGCTCGAAGATGTACAAGTCGGCGGCGTCGTCGCCGACATCGGGACGGGCACCGGCACGCTGGCCATCGCGCTGGCGGGCGCGCGGGCCGACGTCGAGGTCGTCGGCATCGATGGCGACCCGGAGGTCCTGGCCCTTGCGCGCGCGAAGCCCGGCGCCGAGCGCGTGCGCTGGGAGGAGGGGCTGGCGGGAGCCTGCCGCTGCCGGACGCGAGCGCCGACGCGGCGGTGCTGTCGCTGGTGCTCCACCACCTCGGCCCGGATGCGAAACGGCGGGCGCTCGCAGACGTCGCGCGCGTGCTGCGTCCCGGCGGCCGGGTGGTCGTCGCGGACTGGGGGAAGCCGGCGACGCCCCTCCTGCGCGCGGCGTTCTTCGCCCTCCAGCTGCTGGACGGGTTCGACGGCACCCGCGACCACGCGGCCGGGCGGCTCGCCGCCTTCGTCGCGGACGCGGGGTTCGTCGACGTCCGCCGGGTCGGGCGCGCGCGGACCGCGTGGGGAACCCTCGAGCTGATCGTCGCCGCCGCCTAGGGGCGGGCGATCTCCGGACGCGGCGTCTGCAGGATCTCCTTGGCGACCTTGTACTGATGGACCGCGGTCCACGCGTGGGCGTAGACCGGCGCACCGACCATCGTCACGATGACGGTGAGCACGAGGAGCGCGGCGCCGATCGACCGCAGCGGCCCCCGTCCGGCGGGCCGGTCGCGCTCGGGCCGGATCCCGACGAGCAGCACGGCGCCGACGAGGACGATCCAGGGCAGCTCGCGGAGGATCCCCAGCGCATCGCGCCAGTAGCAGTGCGACGCCTCGCCGACCTTGTCGGTCGCCGTCTTGCAGCTCTCGCCCATCAGCTTCCCGACGTCCGTCGGGCCGATGACCACGATGGCCACGATGGCGATGGTGCCGGCGACGAAGAGGACGCCACCGAGGAGGCGGAGGAAGATGCGGACGGGATCGCTCATGGCGACGACACTGCCGCCCGTCGCAACCCGCCGCAACGGGGGCGACCCTGCTCTTTGCCCGTGGATTTTCGAGCAGCGCCTTAGAATCCCCGCGTGCTCGAAGCCGAGGCCCCGACGCTGCTCGAGCGCGAGCCGGAGCTGGCCCGGCTGCGGGCGGCGGCGGAGGCGGCCGTCGACGGCCGTGGCGGGCTGGTGGTCATCGAGGCCGCGGCCGGCATGGGCAAGACGCGCCTCCTGCGGGCGCTGGGCGACGAGCTGGCCGGCGTCCGCGAGCTGCGGGTGCTCGGCGCGCGGGCGACCGAGCTCGAGGAGCACGCGCCGTTCGGGCTCGTCCGCCAGCTGCTCGACGCGGCCGTCCTGGGGCCCGCCGGCCAGCCGCAGGAGGAGCTGTTCGAGGGCGCCGCGCGGATGGCGCTGCCGGTCTTCGGCGGGCCGGGCGCGGAGGCGGCGGACCGCTACTCCCAGCTCAACGGGCTCTTCTGGCTGGTCGCGTCGATCGCCCGCGAGGACCCGCTGGTCCTCGTCGCGGACGACGTCCAGTGGGCCGACGACCCCTCGCTGGAGCTCCTGTCCTTCTTGGCCCGGCGCGTGGCCACGCTGCCGATCCTGCTCGTCGCGGCCACGCGGCCGGCCAGCGAGTCGGGCCGGGCGCTCGTCCGGTCGCTCCTCCTCGACCCGGCGGCCGCGGTCCTGCGGCCGGCGCCGCTGGGGCTCGCCTCCGTCGAGGCGATGGTCCGGGACGCGCTCGGGTCGGCCGGCGCGCGCGAGTTCGACGCCGCCTGCCTGGCCGCGACGCGCGGCAACCCGCTCCTGCTGGGAGAGCTCCTGCGCGACGTGCGCACCCGGCGGCTCACGCCGACCGCCGCGACCGCGGCGCAGATCGGGTCCTTCGCGCCCGACAGCCTCTCCGCCGTCATCGATCAGCGGTTCGCCGGCATGCCCGCGAGCGCGCGGGCGCTGGCCGAGGCGGTCGCCGTCCTCGGCGACGGCGAGTCGGCGCCGCTCGTCGCGGAGGTCTCCGGCGTCCGCGCCGAGGCGATCGAGGCGGCCGAGGCCGCGCTCGTGGCGGGCGGGGTGCTCGAGGACCGCGGCGGCCTGTGCTTCACCCACCCGCTCGTGCGCGCCGCGGTGCTCCAGCGCACGCCGCCGAGCCGGCGGGCGGCGCTGCACCGGCGCGCGGCCTCGGCCCTGCGCCGCCGCGAGGCCGACGCCGTCCTCCTCGCCGGCCACCTGCTGCACGTGGAGCCGGCCGGGGACGCGGAGGTCGTGGCCACGCTGCGCCGCGCCGCCGAGCGCAGCGTCGTCCTCGGCGCCCCGGCGACCGCCGCCGCCTACCTGTCGCGGGCGCTGGTCGAGCCGCCGCCGGCCGCCCGGCGCTGGGAGCTCCTCAGCGGCCTCGGGCGCTCGGAGGCGCGCGCGGGCATCGGGTCGCCGGTCGAGCACCTGCGCGAGGCGGTCGCGCTCGCTCCCGACGCCGCCGGGGCCGCCACCGCGTCGCTCGAGCTCGCCGTCGCCCTGAAGTTCAGCGGCCGTCCCGTCGAGGCGGCGGACGTGCTCGAGGCGGTGGACGTCGACGCGGGCGACGTCCCGCGCGAGCTCGCAGAGCTGATCCGCCTCGAGCTGCTCGGGCTCGCCTACCTGAGCACCGCGGCGCGCAAGCGCCTGAGCCCGCTGCTGGCCGGGCTCCGCGACCCGGGCGGTCCGCCGCGCACGCGGCTGGAGGCGTTCACGCTCGCCGCGCTGGCCTTCAACGCCGGCGCCGACGGGTCCCAGACGGCGGCCGAGGCGTCCGAGCTGGCGGCGCGCGCGATGGTCGGCGACCTGCTCCCGGCCGACCCGATCGGCCCGGGCTACGGCTGGCTCATCGCCGGCGTCGCGACCATGTGGGCCGACGAGCTGGACGCGGCGGCGCGCATCAACGCCCGGATGATCGACGAGGGCCGCCGCCGCGGGTCCGTCCTGGCCCGCACGGGCGCCGCGGCGATGCAGTCGCTCGTCTCGTGGCGCCGCGGCCGCGTCGCCGACGCCGAAGCCGACTGCTCCCTGGCGCTCGACATCGAGGGCGAGGCCCGCGGGCCCGGGCCGCTGACCCAGGCCGCGCGGGCGCTGAGCGCGCTCGCGGCCATCGCGCGCGGCGCGGAGGACGGCGAGCTCGCGCGCCACGAGGCGACGCTCAGCGACTTCACCGACGCCGACGCGCTGCCCTATCACCTGGTCCTGCACGCCCGCGGCGTGGTGCGCGTGCAGCGCGGCGACGTCGACGCCGGCATCGCCGACCTCCTGGAGTGCGGGCGGGTCGGCCGCTCGTGGGGCGCGCTGAACCCCTCGCCGGTCTCGTGGCGCTCGGACGCCGCGATCGCGCTCGCTCGCGCCGGCGAACGGGCGCAGGCGGCCGAGCTGGCCGCCGAAGAGCTCGAGCTCGCTCGGAGGTTCGGCGCGCAGCGCGCCGTCGGCATCGCCGAGCGGGCGGTCGCGCTCGTCGGGCCGGAGCCCGCGCGGGCGGCGGGGCTGCAGGAGGCCGTCGCGACGCTCGAGCGCTCCCCCGCCCGCCTGGAGGAGGCGCGCGCCCGGATCGATCTCGCACGTGCCCGCCGGCTGGCCGGCGACCGCGCCGGCGCGAGGACGGAGGCGCTGCGCGCCCAGGAGCTGGCCACCGCCTGCGGCGCGGGCGCCCTCGTCGCCCAGGCCCGCGAGGAGAGCCTGGCCGCCGGCGCCCGGCCGCGCCGCGTCGCCTTGCGCGGCGTCGACGCCCTCACCGCCGCCGAGCTGCGCGGCGCGCGCCGCGCGGCCGCCGGCAGCTCGAACCGGGAGATCGCCGAAGACCTGTTCGTGACGGTCAAGACGGTCGAGATGCACCTGGCGAAGTGCTACGACAAGCTGGCGGTCCGGTCGCGCAGCCAGCTGCCGGAGGCCCTCGGAACGGCCTGAGGGCGGGCACCCGCACCGCGGCGCCCGCCCCTCGCCCGCAACGCTCAGGGGGCGAGCACGCTTCCGAAGGCGTCGCCCGCCTCGGCGGCGTCCTGCACTCCCGCCACGCCCTGGCTCCAGCGCTCAGAGCCCGTCGCCCCGAGGCCGGACGAGTCGGTCGCGTAGAGCGTCGCCATGCCCCCGGGCCCACTCACGCCGCCCGCCTTCTCCCCGGGAACGCCGACGCTGAGCCCGGCGTCGCCCGAGGAGCCTTCGTACCGGCCTGCGGCCAGCGACGAGCCGAACTTGTCGCCGGCCTCGTTGGTGTCGGCGATCCCGGCGACGTCCTGGTGCCACCGCGTGATGCGATCCTCCGCGCCGTTCGGGGCGGTGTCGCCGTAGACGATCTGGACCGCGCCGACGTCGTCGAGACCGCCGAAGCTCTCCCCCGGCACGCCGATGGCGAGATCGCCGGGGTGCTCGCTCGCGGCGACCAGCGACGGCGCCGGCTGGTCGTTCTTGCGCAGCACGAGGCTGTTCGCGCCGAAGTCCCCGATCGCCAGCGCGGCGCCGAACCGGTCGCCCGGGCCGTTGCCCGTGCCGATCAGGGGGGTGGCCTGGTTGAGGTTCCACGCGGAAGCCGCCGTGACGCCGCCGGCGTCGTCGCCGTGGAGGAGGTGGACGGCGCCGGCGTCGGCGCCGCCGGGAAGGTCCTCGCCGGGCGCGCCGATGGCCACGTCGTGGGCGCTCTCGGCGCGGTTGAGGTCGCCCACCGCCAGCGCGGCGCCGAAGCTGTCGCCGTCCTCGGCGACGGCGCCCATGCCGGGCGTGCTCTGGCTGAGGAGCTTGTCGCCGGCGGCGGCGACGCCACCCGCCGTGGTCCCGTAGAGCACCTGGACGACGCCGCGGCCGGCGTTCTCCGCCGGGACGCCGACGACGAGGTCGCCTTCGGCGCCGAGGCCGAGGTCGGCGATCGCCAGCACGGAGCCGAACGCGTCGCCCGCTTCGGCGTCCTGCTCGACGCCCGCGACGTTCTGGTGCCACAGCGCGGCGCCCGCGGTGCCGAGCCCGCTCGCGGTGCCGTAGAGGGTCGTCACCGCGCCCGCGCCGTCGATCGCGCCGACGTCCTCGCCGGGCGCGCCGATGGCCAGGTCGCCCCGGGCGCCGCGGCCGAGGTTGCCCGCGGCGAGCGCGGCCCCGAACCGGTCGCCCGGCTCGTTGCCGTCCGGCACGCCCGGCGACCCTTGGCCGAGCATCAGCGCGCCGGCGGTCTTCAGGCCGTTCGCGCTGCCGTAGAGGATCGTCACGCGGCCCATGTCGGTGATCCCGCCGTCGTCCTCGCCCGGGGCTCCGATCGCCAGGTCGCCGTAGCCGTCGCCGTTGAGATCGCTGGCGGCGACCGCCGCGCCGAACTCGTCGCCCGGCTCGGCCACGTCCGGCACCCCGGCGACGTCCTGGGTGAAGCGCTGGTCGTTCGCGGCGCTCAGGCCGTCGTCCGTGCCGTAGAGGATCTGCACGGCGCCAGCGTCGGTGCCGCCCGCGAGGTCCTCCTCCGGGACGCCGATCGCCTGGTCGCTGCGGCCGTCGCCGTTGAAGTCCGCGCGGACATCCGTGGCGTCGTCGTCCTCGATCTTGAAGTCGTCGAGCGTGCCGTCGGGGTCCGACGAGGCATCGCCGCTCTTGGCGCTCAGCCGGACCTCGGCCCACTCCGCCGGCTCGTCGCCCGAGTCGTCGAGGAGCGTGATCGGCAGCGGCTTGCTCTTCTGTCCCAGCGCGAAGGTCAAGTCGCCCGAGGCCGGCTTGACGTCCTTGGCGTGCGCGGGGCCAGGCAGCTCGTAGTGGATCGTGGCCGGACCGCCGCCCTCAGGGCGCTCGACGACCAGCGTGTGCGCGCCCTCGTTCTCGTTCGTCGTCGCCGAGGACTCCTCCAGCCGGAGACCGGACTGCACGGTGAGCTGGAGCGACCAGCCGCCGAGCTTGCCGCTCGCGCCGCCCGCGTCGTCGACCACCCACAGCCGCCAATCGCCGTTGGCCTGGCGGCCGACGAAGTTGTCGAGCGTCGTGTCGAACGGCTTCGGCGCCGGGGCGGGGAAGACGTCCGGGCCCTGTTGGTTCGTCGGCTTGTAGCTGCCGCTGGCCAGCGGGTCGAATTCGGGCAGCGCTGCGGTCGCGTCGTCGTCGAACCGGAGGTCGAGCCCGCCGGCGTCGTTGGCGCCGCCCGCGTCGGACATGAGCGTGGCCGTCGCGCCGGTGGGACCCTCGAGCAGGACGTCGACGTCGCCCGGATCGTCGTGCTTGAAGCCGTACAGCGTCACGGTGGCCTTCTTGACCACGCCGTAGGTGTCGTCGACGGTGACGGTGGACGGGTACGGCGACGCCGGCGTGGGCGCGGAGTAGTCGGCGATGGTGATGGGGCCCTGGCTGGTGACGCGTTCGCCCAGCGTCAGCGTCAGCGTCCAGCCGCCGGAGATCTCGCCGCCGTCGCCGGCCGAGTCGTCGAGCACGTAGAGCGTCCACTTGCCGTTGGGGGTGCTCCCGTCGAAGGCGTGTGCGGGGCTGGAGGAGCTCAGGTCGTAGAGCGTCGCGGGCGGGAACGTGTCGGCGGCGTAGTCGGCGGGGCGGTAGCTGCCCGAGGTGATCGGATCGCCGTCCGGCAGCGGCGCGGCCGCCCCCTCGTCGAGGGTGATGTCGGTGTCGACCAGGTCGGTGTGGCCGCCGGCGTCCGACATGATCAGCGCCGCGCGTCCGTTCGGCCCTACGAGGAACAGGTCGAGGTCGTCGGGATGGGTGTGGTTCACGTCGTTGAGCCGGACCGTGACGCCGGTGACCATGCCGATCGCACCCGCGACGTCGATGGTCGATGGATACGGGTCGGCGGTGACGGGCGTCCCGCCGCCGCCCTGGTCGCTCACGGTGATCTTGGCGGGCTGGGTCTGGCGCAGCATGTCGGCCTGCGCGGGCGCGGTGAGGGCCAGCGCGCTGAGCAGCAGCGTGGCGACGGAGACGATGAGGCGGAGGGTGAAGGCGATCATGCCGCCGAGTCTCCGCCGCGCGCGGCCCCGGTCCAACGGGGGCGACCCGGGGATTAACCCTGTTCCTGGCGGACCAGCATCGGGGCGCCGACCCGGCGGACGCGCCGCACCCAGCGCTGCCGCGCCGCCGCGCCCGCGTACGCCACGCCGGCCACGACCGCGCCGACGATCGCGTCCAGCCACAGGTGGTTCGCGGTCGCGGCGATGATGAAGAGGACCAGCACCGGATAGGCGAGCGCGGCGGCGCGGAGCGCCGGCGAGCGCGTGAGCGCGAAGACCGCGCCGCCGGCGATCAGCGCGAAGACCATGTGGCCGCTCGGCATCGCCGCGTACGGGCTCTGCAGGACGTAGACCCACCCGTGGGGCGGGGCGGCGCCCGGCGCGAGCATCCACCGCGGCGCCACCGGGGTGAGGGCGTTGCCGGCCATCGTGAGCGCCTGGGCGGCGACGAACGTGTCGCGGATGAGCGGGAACGCCGCGCGCCGCTCCAGCCACGCCCACACCATGACGCCGACGGTGGCCGGCAGGTGCACGAAGAGGTGGAACGCCCGCGCCGCCGCGTCGAGCGCCGGGTGGCCCGCCAGCCACGCGACGAGCCCGGTCTCCGGCGGCAGGCCGAGCGCGTCCTGCGCGGAGATCAGCGTCCGCAGCCGCGCCAGCGGCGCGGCGGGGTCGTCGGGCGCGAGCGCCGCGACGAGCGGGCACAGGGCGAGGACCGCGAGGACGGGCGCGGCGTCGCGCCCCGCCTGCTTGACCGTCCGTGCGCCCGCCATCGCGCTCGCTGCTGCCCGGCAGGTGAGCGAGCGCGCGTCAGGTCCGCGCAACGTGGCGCGGACGCGCGGCCGGTCTAGCTCCGTGCCTCGCGGTAACGCCGGATCAGCGCGTTCGTCGAGGAGTCGTGGTCGAGCTCGGGCTCGGTCTCGCTGGTCAGCTCGTCGGCGATCCGCTTGGCCAGCACCTTGCCGAGCTCGACCCCCCACTGGTCGAACGGGTTGATGCCCCAGATCGTCCCCTGAGTGAAGACGATGTGCTCGTACAGCGCGACGAGCGTGCCGAGCGCCGCCGGGGTGAGGCGGTCGAGCAGCAGGGTGTTCGTCGGCCGGTTGCCCTCGAACGTGCGGTGCGGGACCCGCCACTCCTCGGAGTCCTCGGCGCGGACCTCGTCGGCGGTCTTGCCGAACGCCAGCGCCTCGGCCTGGGCGAACACGTTGGCCATCAGCAGGTCGTGGTGCTCGCCGAGCGGGTTGAGCGTCTGCGCGAAGCCGATCAGGTCGGCCGGGATGAGCTTCGTGCCCTGGTGGATCAGCTGGTAGAAGGAGTGCTGGCCGTTCGTGCCGGGCTCGCCCCAGTAGATCGCCCCGGTCTCGTAGTCCACCCGCGTGCCGTCGAGCGTCACCGACTTGCCGTTGGACTCCATCGTGAGCTGCTGCAGGTACGCCGGGAAGCGCTTGAGGTACTGGTCGTAGGGCAGCACCGCGACCGTCTGGGCGCCGAAGAAGTCTGTGTACCAGAGCCCCAGCAGGCCCATCAGGACCGGCAGGTTCTCGCGCAGGGGCGCGGTGCGGAAGTGCTCGTCCATCGCGTGGAAGCCGGCGAGCATCTCGCGGAAGCCCTCCGGTCCGATCGCCAGCATGGTCGAGAGGCCGATCGCCGAGTCCATCGAGTAGCGGCCGCCGACCCAGTCCCAGAAGCCGAACATGTTGGTCGTGTCGATCCCGAACGCGGAGACCTCCTCGGCGTTGGTCGACACCGCGACGAAGTGCTGGGCGATCGCCGCCTCGTCCTTCAGCGTCTCCAGCGCCCACGCGCGGGCGGTGCGGGCGTTGGTCATCGTCTCGACGGTCGTGAAGGTCTTCGAGGAGACGATGAACAGGGTCTCCTCGGCGTCGAGGTCGCGGGTCGCCTCGGCGAAGTCCGTGCCGTCGACGTTGGACACGAAGCGGAACGTCAGCTCGCGCTGCGAGTAGCGGCGCAGGGCCTCGTAGGCCATCACCGGCCCGAGGTCCGAGCCGCCGATCCCGATGTTGACGACGTTGCGGATCGCGCGGCCGGTGTGCCCCGTCCACTCGCCGGAGCGGACGCGGTCGGCGAAGTCCGCCATCCGGTCGAGGACCTCGTGCACGTCGGGGACGACGTCGTGGCCGTCGACCTCGATCCGGGCGTCGCGCGGCGCGCGCAGCGCCGTGTGCAGGACGGCGCGATCCTCGGTGACGTTGATCTTCTCGCCCGAGAACATCGCCTCGATCCGCTCGGCGAGCCCGGACTCCTCGGCGAGGTCGACCAGCAGCGCGAGCGTCTCGTCGGTGACGCGGTTCTTCGAGTAGTCGAGGAAGACGCCGGCCGCCTCGAGGGTCAGGCGCTCGCCGCGGCCCGGGTCTGCGGCGAACAGCTCGCGCAGGTGGCGGGGCTCGATCTCGCGGAAGTGGGCTTCCAGCGCGCTCCAGGCGGCGCGCTCGCGGAGTGGCGTCGTCATGGCGTCAACCTACGGCAGCGCACGCAGCACGGTCGCGGCACCCTCCTCGATGTGGCGGCGCAGCGCCGGCGGGCCCTCGCGCTCGAGCGCCTTCAGGAGGTCGCGGTGGTGCTGCGCCATCGTCGCCGGGCTCCACAGCGGCCGCAGCGCGACGACGAACAGGCGCAGCTCGCCGGCCAGGCGGGCGTAGGCGCCGGCGATCCGGCGGCTCTCGCCGGCGGCGACCAGCGCCTCGTGGACGCCTTCGTGGGCGGTGACGATCGTGCGCCACGGCGGGTTCGCCCGCGCGCAGGTCTCGCCGAGCCGGTCGACCGCGTCGTGGACCAAGCGCGGGACGCGCCCGTCGTGGCGCTCCAGCGCGCGGTGCGCGCACTCGAGCTCCAGCGCCGTGCGGACCTCGAAGAGGCCGCGGAGGCGGTCGGCGTCGAGCGCGGCGACCTGCGCGCCGCGGTTGCGCTCGACCACGACCAGGCCTTCGTCCTCGAGCGCGTGCAGGGCCATGCGCGCGGTGTGCCGCGCGCAGCCGCACGCTTCGACCACCGTCCGCTCGACGAGCCGGTGCCCGGGTGCGAGCTCGCCGTCGAGGATGCGGGCGCGGAGCGCGCCGACGACCTCGCCGACCGCGCTCAGCTCGACGTCGCGGGGTGCAGGCGCGGCCATCTGCGCCCGATCTTGCCGGAGTCCTCGAACCAGCGCGCCGCGACGGCCGCGGCGAGCGCCCAGGACAGCGCGCAGGCGGCGAGGACCGCCGCCCACGAAGCGCCCGTCGCGGCGAGCGCGCCGCCCGCCGCCGCGCCGATCCACATGGCGCTGTAGAGGCCGGCGAGCGCGCGCCCGTGGGCGGCCGCCGGTGCGTTGCGGACGACCTGGAGGCCGACGAGCGTGAGGTAGCACCAGTAGGCGAGCGAGAAGACGCCG
>DASVQH010000317.1:0-2209 GCA_036389195.1 Solirubrobacteraceae bacterium | reverse complement strand
GGCTGGGATCGTCGACGACGACCACGCCGGGCGCGGCCTGGAGCAGCGCGCGGCACTCGGCGGCGGCGAGCGGCTCGCGGGTCTGGACGTTGACCGACTCGGAGTGGCTGTAGGGCACCGGGACGCGCGCGCAGGTGACCGAGACGCCGATCCCCTCGTCGCCGAGGATCTTGCGCGTCTCGAAGACCATCTTGCGCTCCTCGTCGGTCGAGTCGTCGCCGTCGGGGAAGCTGCCGGCCGCGCCGATCACGTTGTCGGCGATCGGGTGGGGGTAGATCGTGGGGGCCGGCACCTCCTTGCCGGCGAGGATCGCCCGCTCCTGCTCGCGCAGCTCGTCGACCGCCGCGACGCCCGTGCCGGAGACCGACTGGTAGGTCGAGACGACCAGCCGCTCGATCCCGGCGGCGTCGTAGATCGGCTTGAGCGCGACGAGCAGCTGCATGGTCGAGCAGTTGGGGTTGGCGACGATGCCGCGATGGGCGTCGAGCGCCTCCGGGTTGACCTCGGCGACGACGAGCGGCACCTCGGGGTCGCGCCGCCAGCGGCTCGAGTTGTCCACCACCACGGCGCCGGCCGCGGCGAAGCGCGGGGCCCACTCGCCCGACACCCCGCCGCCGGCCGAGAAGATCGCGAGGTCGAAGCCCTCGATCGTCTCGGGCGCGAGCGGCTGGACGACCATGCCGTTGTCGAGCGTCCGGCCGGCGGAGCGCTCGGAGGCGAAGGGGACGATCTCGCGGGCAGGGAACGCCCGGGCGGCGAGCGTCTCGAGCATGACCCGGCCGACCGCGCCGGTGGCACCGACCACGGCGACCCTCAGCCCGTCCGCGGGGCTCATGCCCTCACCCCGAACGGGTCCTCGGTCCTGACGTCCTCGGCCCCGAGGTCGAACGCCTCGTGGAGCCCGCGGACCGCCTGGGTGAGCCGGTCGCCGCGGATGACGCAGGAGATCTTGATGGGCGACGTGGAGATCATCTCGATGTTGATGCCGGCCGCGCCGAGCGTCTCGAAGACCTTGGCCGCGACGCCGGGGTGGGACTTCATTCCCGCGCCGACGATCGACACCTTCCCCATCTCGGGATCGTCGGCGACGCCGGCGAGCACCGGGCCGATGAACGGCTCCAGCGTCGCGTGAGCGGTGCGCAGGTCCCCCCGGGGCACCGTGAAGGAGATCTCCGCCTTGGCGTCCTCGGCGACGGGCTCGTTCTGGACGATCATGTCGACGTTGACGTTGGCCTCGGCCAGCGCCGTGAAGATCCGGCCGGCCACGCCGGGCTCGTCCGGCACGCCGAGCAGCGTGACGCGCGCCTCGTCGCTGGAGTGGGTGACGGCGGTGATCAGCGGGTGTTCCATGGTCTCCTGCTCTCCGAGCACCATGGTGCCCGGCTCGTCGGTGAAGCTCGACCGGCAGTGGATGCGGACCCCGTGCGTCCGCGCGTACTCGACGGAGCGCAGCTGCAGCACCTTCGCGCCCGACGCCGCCATCTCGAGCATCTCCTCGAAGGAGACGACCGGCAGCTTGCGGGCGTCGGGGACGATCCGCGGATCGGCGCTGTAGACGCCGGACACGTCGGTGTAGATCTCGCAGACCTCGGCGCCGAGCGCCGCGGCCAGCGCGACCGCGGTGGTGTCCGAGCCGCCGCGGCCAAGCGTCGTCACGTCGTAGGACGTCGAAACGCCCTGGAATCCGGCCACGAGGACGATCGAGCCCTCGGCCAGCCCGCGGCGGATGCGATCGGCGCGGACGTCGAGGATCCGTGCTTTGGTGTGCGACGTGTCCGTGACGATGCCCGCCTGCGAGCCCGTGAGCGAGATCGCACGGTGCCCGAGATCGTTGATGGCCATCGCGCACAGCGCGCAGGAGATCCGCTCGCCGGTCGAGAGGAGCATGTCCATCTCGCGCGGATCGGGCGTGGTGGAGACCTCCTCGGCCATCGCGACGAGCTCGTCGGTGGTCGCGCCGCGTGCCGAGAGCACGGCGACGACGTCGTGGCCCGCCTCCTTGGCGCGCACGATCCGCCCCGCGGCCCGCTTGAGCCGCTCGGCGTCGGCGACCGAGGTGCCGCCGAACTTCATGACCACGGTTCCCGCCATCGTCGGGCAAGTGTAGGTAACGCCCGCCCGTGCCCCGCCTTCGCCCCCCGCGGCTCCGCCTGGCCGCACCGCCGTTCGCGACGGCCACCGCCCTGGTCCTGCTGGCGTTCGCGCTCGT
>DASVQH010000316.1:0-3120 GCA_036389195.1 Solirubrobacteraceae bacterium | reverse complement strand
GCTCGCCGTCGGCGCGGCGGGATAGGGTCCGCGCCGATGGCCGGCTCGAGCCTCGACCGCGTGTGGAAGCTGCACGGCGACGGCACGTCGGTCCGCGGCACCGACGTGGTCGCGCCCGACGAGCGCCTGCGCATGCCGGCGATGCTCGGCCTCGGCGCCCAGCACGTCCTGGCGATGTTCGGCGCGACGGCCCTGGTCCCGGTCCTCACCGGCTTCCCGGTGGCCACGACGCTGCTGTTCTCGGGGATCGGGACGCTGCTGTTCGTCCTCGTCACGGGCAACCGCGTCCCGTCCTACACCGGCTCCTCGTTCGCCTTCATCGCCCCGGTGATCGCCGCCAAGGCCGAGGGCGGCGTGCCGGCCGCGCTCGGCGGGATCCTCTGCGCCGGGGTCGCGCTCTTCGTCGTCGGCCTGATCGTGGACCGCGCGGGCTTCCGGGTGGTCGACTTCCTGCTGCCGCCCGTCGTCACCGGGGCCATCGTCGCGCTGATCGGCCTCAACCTCGCGCCGGTGGCCAAGGACGAGTTCACCCAGCAGGCGGGCGTCGCGCTGTTCACGCTCGCCGCGATCCTCATCGCCACCGTCGCCCTGCGCGGGCTGGCCGCCCAGCTCTCGGTGTTCATCGGCGTGGTCCTCGGCTACGCGTTCGCGGCGATCCTCGGCGAGGTCGACTGGACGGCCGTCGACAAGGCGGGCTGGTTCGGCTGGCCGGACCTGACGACGCCGGTCTTCGACGGCCGCGCGATCCTGCTGATCGTCCCGGCGGTGCTGCTGGTGCTGATCGCCGAGAACGCCGGCCACGTCAAGGCGGTCGCGACGATGACGGCCCGCGACCTCGATCCGCTGATCGGTCGCTCGCTGATGGCCGACGGCGCCGCGACGGCGCTGGCCGGCGGCCTCGGCGGCTCGGGGACCACGACCTACGCGGAGAACATCGGCGTCATAGGCCTCACGCGCGTCTACTCCACGCTCGCCTACGTGATCGCCGGCGCGATCGCGATCCTGCTCGCGCTGATCCCCAAGTTCGGCGCGGTGATCGGCGCGATCCCGATCGGCGTGCTCGGCGGGGCGGTGACCGTGCTGTTCGGGATGATCGCGGTGCTCGGCGCGCGCATCTGGATCGAGGCCGGCGTGGACTTCCGCGACCCGGTCAACCTCACCACCGCCGCTGTCGCGCTCATCGTCGGGGCCGGCAACTACACGCTGAAGTGGGGCGACTACGAGTTCGCGGGGATCGCGCTGGGCACCGTCGCGGCGATCGCCGTCCACCAGGTGCTGCGGCTGCTGCGGCGCCGGGCCTAGCCGGCCGGCGTCCCGAACACACGGTCGCCCGCGTCGCCGAGGCCGGGGCGGATGTAGCCGTTGTCGTCGAGGCAGCGGTCCAGCGCGGCGGTCCAGATCTGCACGTCGGGGTGCTCGGCCTGCACCGCGCGGACGCCCTCGGGCGCGCACACCACGCAGATCAGCCGCACCTCGCGCGCGCCGACGGCCTTGAGCCGGTTGAGCGCGTGCACCGCGCTGCCACCCGTGGCCAGCATCGGGTCGAGGACGTACACGTGCGCGTCGCCGAGGTTCTCCGGCAGCCGCTCGAAGTACCCGCGCGGGATCAGCGTGGTCTCGTCGCGCTGCATGCCCAGGTGCCCCACGCGCGCGTCGGGGAGCAGGCTGAGGAAGCCCTCGACCATGGCCAGCCCGGCGCGCAGCACCGGGACCACGGCGACGTCGCCGCTCAGCCGCCGCGCCGGCGCGGGCTCCAGCGGCGTCTCGACTGCGACGTCCTCGGCGGGCAGGTCGCGCGTCGCCTCGATGGCCACGATCGCCGACGCCTCGTGCAGCGCCCGCCGGAAGGCGCCGTGCTCGGTGCGCCGGTCGCGCAGCAGGCGGACCCGGTCGGCCAGGACGGGATGCTCGACGACGATCGGATCCATCGCGGCTCGGATCGTCGCAGGTCGCGGTTGGCTCCCGTCCCGCGGTGGTAGGGGCGGGACGGGAGCATCGGGGGACGTCTGGCCACGCCTCTCAACGACGGACGACCGCGACGCCTACGGGTGGGAGCGGCCGCCCGGATCACCGGCACGCCGGACCCCGGGCTCCCGCCGTCCTGACGGCCTCAGACGGCCTCAGACGGCTTCGGGCGGCGCGTCGAGCACGAAGATCTCGAAGCTGCGGTCCGGGTCGAAGACGATCTGGCTGTGGTAGCCGAGGACCTTGCGGCCGGTGATCGCCTCGAGCGCCTCGGTGGTCGTCCGCTCCATGACGGCCTGGAAGTGGAGGCGGTACTCGCGCACCAACGTGGCCTGCCCGGCGGCCAGCAGGGTCTCCTCGTTGCGGGTGAGGCCGCCCTCGAGCACGCAGAAGACGTAGTTGTCGTTGATGAAGGTCTTGGCCTTCTCGGGGCCCTTGCCGTAGTAGCGCTTCTTGAGCCCGACCATGGCGTTGGAGATCTGCGACCGGATCCCGCTTCCCGGCCGCTCCATCGCCACGCCGCCGGAGTGGTCCGGCTCGGTCAGCACCTCGGGCGGCGGTGCCGAGGGGACGTGTTCCGGCTCCTTCATCGCGGGGGGATCTTAGCCCCGCCGCGGGGGTCGTGGCACGCGTGCCGCCGCGCCAGGGCGCGGCGGCGGCGCGACCGGAATCCGGCGCTATGGGCGGCAGCCGCCCTCGAGCGCGTCCTCGCCGATGACCATCCCCATGCGGCCGCCGGACGCGACGCGCCAGAACGCCTGCGTGGCGGTGAACGACGTCAGGGTCGCCAGCTCGGGGCTGTCGTAGCCGCTGAAGCGTCCGTTGGTGAAGCACAGCCGCGTCTCGCCGGCGGGCTGCGCGGTGTAGTGGAACTGCGCGCCGAGCGTGTGCGCGTACGTCGTGCCCGGCTCGGCCTCCATCTGGAAGAGCCCGCCCTGGTGGCAGTTCTTGGCCTGGATCTTCATCGACTGGCCGCCGCCGGAGCGCTGGAGCTCGAGGCTCTCGCCCCCGAGCTTGAGCGTCATCGCGCTCGTCAGCGTCTTGCCGTGGCGCGGGACCTTGCGGGTGAAGATGACGGTCCGCGCGTCGATCGGGAGGTTCTTGTCCGCGTCGGGGGCATCGGCGCCGCTGTGGGCGTAGTTGCCGACGCCGAAC
>DASVQH010000315.1:0-1774 GCA_036389195.1 Solirubrobacteraceae bacterium | reverse complement strand
CGGCTCGGGCCCCATCCTCACCCGCGGCTCGACGCTCGACCCGGCGGTGTTCGAGCTTCTGCACGAGGCCGGCGAGGCGGAGGGGATCCCGTTCACGGTCAGCGCCTCGGCGCGCTACACGGGCACCGACGCCGACGCCTTCCACATCTCGCGCGCCGGCATCCCGACCGGGGTGGTCTCCGTGCCGCTGCGCTACATGCACTCGCCGGTCGAGATGGTCCAGCTCGACGACGTCGACGCCTGCGCGCGGCTGATCGCCGCCTTCGCGCGGCGCCTGTCGGCCGACGTCTCCTTCCTGCGCTGAGCCGCTGAGCCGCCTGCCGCTCCTGCTGCTCTGGGACATCGACGGCACGCTGCTGCGGCGTGCCTCCGAGGCCCACGCCGCCGCGCTGATCCGCGCGGTCGGCGACGTCCGCGGCGTCGACGTCCGCGGCGTCCCCGTCGACGCCGCGGGGCGAACCGACCGCGCGATCGCCCGCTCGCTGCTCGAAGCGGTCGGGATCGGCGCCGAGGCGGTGGACGGGCGCGCCGAGGACGTGCTGGCCGCGACGTGCGCGCTCTACGAGGACCTCTGCCCGCCGGACCTCTCGGCCATGGTCGCCCCGGGGATCCCCGCGCTGCTCGACGCGCTCGCGGCCCGGACGGAGGAGTTCCGCTTCTCGCTCGTGACCTGCAACTTCGAGCAGGTCGCCCGGCTCAAGCTCGCCCGCGCGGGGATCGGCCACCACTTCGCCGCCGGGCAGGGCGCGTTCGGCTCCGACGCCGAGGCGCGCGAGGCGCTGCCCGCGATCGCGCGAGCGCGCGCCGGTGGCTGGCCGCGGGAGCGCACGGTGGTGATCGGCGACACGCCCCGCGACATCGCCTGCGCGCGCGCCGACGACGTCGCCGTCGTCGGCATCGCGACCGGGCCCTACGCGAGCGCGGAGCTCGGCGCCGCCGACGCGGTGGTCGAGGAGGCGGCGGCGCTGGAGCCGGTGCTGGCGGCGATGGCCCGCGGCTGACCCGGGCGGCCCCACGGCCACAGCGCCGAGACGGCCGGACGCAGGACGGGGTCCGAGGCGAAGACCAGGAGCGCCAGCATCGCGCCGTAGACCGGCAGGTGCCCGAGCAGCTCGTCGGTGCCGAAGAACCACAGCGTGGCGTTGAACGGGACGCCGGCGATCAGCACGGCGGCCTGCGACAGGGCGCCCGACATGACCAGCAGCCCGAACAGGACCTCCACGGCGCCGGCGGCGCGGACGAACTCCAGGTTGCTCAGGTCGATGCCGACGAGCTGCGCGACGTTGAAGTCCGGGTGCTCGGTCAGGAACGACAGCGCCATCGCCGGGTTGGCGAGCTTCTCGGAGAACGCGACGACGATCAGCGCCGCGCCCGCGCCCATCCGCAGCCCCCAGATGGCGCGCGCGGCGGCCGCCGGGCTCAGCTCGCCGGCGCGGCCGGACTCGTGGTCGGCCGACCAGCGCCCGGCGCCGGTGAAGGCGACGAACAGCGCGAGCCCCAGCACGTCCAGCCGCTGCAGGACGGGCGCGACGCCGAACTCGAGCATCCCCAGCGGGCCGGCGGCGACGAGCAGGAGGGCCGCGGCGCGCGCGTGCCAGCCCGTGGCCATCCCGATGATCACCACGGCCATGGTCGCGCCGAGCGCGATGCCGGCCACGTCGGGCTGCAGGTCCATCGACGGGGCGAGGTAGACGCCCATCGAGAGCAGGCCGAGCAGCGACACCGCGAGATGAAGGCGGATGGCGAACGGGATCCACGGGGCCAGGCGGCCGAC
>DASVQH010000314.1:0-12895 GCA_036389195.1 Solirubrobacteraceae bacterium | reverse complement strand
TACGCGCCGTCGCCCTGGGAGGTGTGGTTCCGCGGGCTGTCGCTGCTCGACCGCGGCGACGAGGGGCCGGCGCGCGAGGCCTTCGCGCGCGGCCTGGAGGAGCACCCGCACGACCCCGGCGTGCGCTACCACCACGCGATCCTGCTGGCCCGGCTGGGCGAGCGCGACGCGGCGGCCGCGGCGCTGCGCGAGGCGGCCGAGCTCGACCCGTCGCTCCTCGAGCGAGCGCGCCGCGACGAGCACCTGCGCGACCTCGTCGCCGCCTGAAGCGGCCGTCGCGCTACAGCTCGAACTGCTGGTCGCCCGCGGCCAGCACGACGCCCTCGCCGGCGCGCGCGGCGATGGTGAGCGGGCGCTCGGGGTCGTTCGTGGCGAAGTCGGCGGACGCGACGGTCCGTCCGCCCAGCTCGCGGGCCAGCGCGAGGACGGCGTCGGCCAGCGCGGCGATCACGCCGACGGGCGCGAGGACGCGCTGCTGGTCGAGGTCGAGCTCCATCGCGGTGCCCGGCGGCGCACGCGGCACGTCGAGCTCGTAGGCGGTGATCGACGACGTCGCCTCCGCGGGGACCAGGTAGGTCGCGCCGGCCGCCGTCACCTCGACCGGCACGCCCGGCAGGCTCTCCAGCAGGACGCTCTCCGCGCCGCCGCCCGGGTCCAGCACCACGGCGACGCGCTCGGCCCCGGAGCCCTCGAGGAAGGCGCAGACCGTGGCGATCGCGCGGCCGTGGCGGGCGATCGACGCCCAGTCGGGTTCGTCCTCGGCTCCCACTCGGCGACGCAGTGTGCCACGGCGACGACGACCCGCGGCCATTACCTCGGAGGTCGTAGAACCCGGGCGCCGGGTCGGCCAATCTCGTCGCCATGACCGAACTCACCGCCGAGGCCACCACGCGCCTCCCCCTCGCCGGGCGCTCCCTCCTGCGCACCGCCCTCAAGCTCGACGCCGCCGTGACCGGCGCCAACGCCGCCGCCTACCTCGCCGCCGCCGAGCCGCTCAGCGACCTCTTCGGCCTCCCCGTCGCGCAGCTGCGGGCGACGGGCGCCTTCCTCGCTCTCTTCGCCGCCGCCGTCTGGCTCGTCGGGACGCGGGACGCCATCCCGCGCGGCGCGGTCCGCGCCGTGATCGCGGCCAACGCCGGCTGGGTGCTCCTCTCCGCGGTCGCCGCGGCCGCCGGCTGGGGGTCGCCCGAGACGGCCGGGACGGTGTGGATCGCGCTGCAGGCGGCCGCCGTCGGCGGGCTCGCCGAGCTGCAGGTCGCCGGCCTGCCGCGGGAGCCGCGGTGACGACCGCCGGGGCGCTCGCGTGGCATCCTCGCGGCATGGCGCCGCCACGCACGAGGGTCGGCCCGCTGCTGCGCGACTGGCGCCGGCGCCGGCACCTCAGCCAGTTCGCGCTCGCGCTCGACGCGGGCGTCTCGGCGCGCCACCTGAGCTTCGTGGAGACGGGCCGCGCGCGGCCGAGCGCCGAGATGGTCGTGCACCTCGCCGAGCACCTCGAGGTGCCGCTGCGCGATCGCAACGCGCTGCTGGTGGCCGCCGGCTACGCGCCCGCCTACGTCGAGCGGCCGCTCGACGCCCCCGAGCTCGGCCCGGTCCGCGAGGCGATCGACCGCGTGCTGGCCGCGCACGAGCCGTATCCCGCGCTCGTCGTCGACCGGCACTGGGGCATGGTGGCCGGCAACCGGGCGGTCGAGCTGCTCACCGCGGGCGTCGCGCCCGCGCTGCTCGAGCCGCCGGTCAACGTGCTGCGGCTGGCCCTGCATCCCGACGGGCTGGCCGGGCGCATCGCCAACCTCGGCGAGTGGCGGGCGCACCTGCTGGACCGCCTGGCGCGCCAGGCGGTCGCGACGGCCGATCCGGCGCTCGACGCGCTGCACGCCGAGCTCTCCGCGCTGCCGGGCGGCGCGCCGCCCGCGGCGCTCGACCTGGCGGCGGGCGACATCGCCGTCCCGCTGCGGCTGGAGGGCGGCCTCGCGTTCATCAGCACGGTCACCACCTTCGGCACCGCGGTCGACGTCACGGTGGCCGAGCTGGCGATCGAGGCGTTCTACCCGGCCGACGCGCACACCGCCGCGGCGGTGCGCGCGTCGCTCGCCGGCGGCTAGGACTTCGCGGTCGTCGTCTCCGTGCCGGCGGGCGGCTCGGAGGCGGGCGGCGCGTCGGGGCCCTTGCCCTTGGCGGCGTCGGCGACGCCGGAGCCGCTCGCGGCGGCCGCCTCGGACGCGCGGGTCCGCGTGGTCGTCTTCGGCTGCGTGGCCTTGGCGGACTTCGGCGCGGACGACTTCGACGCGGAGGACGTCTTCGGGGCCGGCGGCTTCGACGCCGGCGCCTTCGGCGCTGCGGAGGTCGCGGCCGGCGGCTTCGACGCGGCCGCGGGCGACTTCGCCGCCGACGACTTCGACGCGGAGGACGTCTTCGCGGCCGACGACTTCGACGCGGAGGACGTCTTCGGGGCCGACGGCTTCGACGCCGGCGACGTCGGCGCGGACGACGTCGTCGTGCCCGACGACTTGGGCGCCGGGGGCTTCGGCGCCGAGGACGTCGTCGTGGCTGACGACCTGGGCACCGAGGACTTCGACGCCGAGGCCGTCTTCGGGGCCGACGGCTTCGAGGCGGGCGAGGCCTTCCCCGCGGGCGGCTTGGTCCGCGACGACTTGGTCGCGGGCGACGTGACCGACGCCTTCGCCTGCGACGCGCCGGACGGCCCGGTGCTCGACTGCGCCTGCTCCGCCGACGCCTTCGCGGCCTTCGGCTTCGCCGCCTTCGGCTTGGTCGTCGTGGCGGTCGACTTCGCGCGCGACTTCGCGCGGCTGGTCGCCGTCCCGGACTTGATCGCGTCGCCCGTGCGCGTGGCGGGCGCCGGCGTCGAGGGCGTCGCGGTCGGGCTGCTCGTGCCCTGCGACGACTCGTCGCCGTCGTCGCCCCCGAAGCGGTCGCGCACCCGCTCCGCGACGTCCGCGGCGACCTTCGTGCCGGTCTCGATCGCCTTGCTGAGGATGTCCTTCGGTGTAGGTGGCATGTGCGGGTGCGTACCAACGCCGCGGGCCGTCCAAACTCCCGAGGAGACGCGGGACCCCCGACCGGGGGCCGCTCCCGCGCGGCGGGCTCGCTCCGGACCTCAGGCGGGGGTCGGTGGAGCGGGCGGGCGTCGCGCGGGAGCGGTCCTCGCTGCGGTCGGTGTCAGGAGGGCGTCTCTGGTCTCAGATATCGGAGCGGTGGGCGACCCGCCGCATAGGGTGCTCACCCCAACGTGCCCGCCGCCGCCCTCCTCGCCGCCGCCGCGCTCGCCTTCGGCGCCGACCCGACGGCCCCGGTGCTGGTCCACGACGCCGCGGAGCGCTCGCCCGCGACGAGCGTCGCCGCCGCCGGCCGCGGCGGCCCCGCCGGCCCGGTGGCCTACCGCCGCGTCAGCGGCGCGTGGCGCCAGTACTGGCTGTTCTACGCCGACAACCCGCAGGACCGCGGGATCGTCCGCACCGGCCGCCACGAGGGCGACTGGGAGCTCGTGCAGTACCGGGTCGGCGGGCGCGGCCGGCCGCTGGAGGCCGTCTACGCGCAGCACTCGGGCGCCGAGCGCTGCGGCGCGGCGGCGATCGAGCTGCGCGGCGGCCATCCGGTCGTCCACGTCGCCAACGGGTCGCACGCGTCCTACTTCCGGGCGGGGCTGCGCGACCGCACCTGGCCGGATCCCAACGACGAGAGCGACGGCCGCGGCGCGATCCTGCGCCCGGCGGTGCAGCCGGTGACGGCGACCGACCCGGCCTGGATGCGGTTCGCCGGCCGCTGGGGCGCCAGCCGCGCGGGGGTCGTGCCGGGCGAGCAGTCCTCGCCGCGCGGTCCGGCCCACCAGCCGCAGCGCTGGGACGACCCGGCGGCGTTCGCGCGGTCCGCGCGGCCGTGCCGGGCCGGGTGCGACGCGAAGGGGGAGTGCGACGGCCGCGAGACGGCGCTCGCGGGCGCCGGGGCGGGCGGACTGCTGCTCCTGGCCGGCGGGCTTGTCGCGCGGCGACGGCGGCGGCGGCGAGCGGCCCGCTGAACGACAACGGCCGGCCACGAGGTGGCCGGCCGAAGGGCTCGGGGCGCGGCGGCGGGGCTCTCCTCCCACCGCCGCGCTCACCGGGCGGGCACGCACCGCGGGGCTCTCCTCCCGCCGTGCGTGCGCTGGGCAGCGCTTGGGTGCCGCCGGGCGAACCCGGCGGCGGTCAGGTGGCGCTGGTCCCGTCTAGGAGTCCTCGCCCTCCTCGGGCTGCTCGGTCTCCGAAGGCTTCTCGGGCTTCTCGGCCTTCTCCGGCTTCTCGCCGGAGTCGTCGTCGCCGGACTCGTCCTCGTCGTCGGAGCCCTGCTGCTTGGCCTGGGCCGAGACGCACTTGCCGAACGCGTTGCGCTTGTTGGCGTTGGTGCCGTACTTGGCCTCGAAGGCCTCCTTGTCGGCCGCCTGCTCCTTCTTGCAGGTGTCCGCCGCGGAGGTGCGCTCCTCGGTGGTCTCCTTCATCTCGGACTTGACCTCGTGCTTCACGCAGGCCTTGCGGGCGGCCTTGCGCTCCGCCTTGTCCTCGATCGCCTTGGCGGCGGCCTTGCACTCCTGCTTGGCCGACTTGGCCTCGCTCTTGGCCTCCTTCTTGCGCGCCGAGACGCACTTGCCGAAGGCGTTCTTCTTGTTCTTGTTGGTGCCGTAGGTCTGGGCGAAGGTCTCCTCGCCCATGGCCTTCTGCTCGGCCTTGCAGGCCTGAGCGGCGTTCTGCTTGGGAGTGGGCGGCTCGTCCTGCGCCGCGGCGACGCCCGGGAACCCGGCCGCGGCGACCACGGCCCCCAGCGTGAGCAGCTTCTTCATGCGTCCTCCTTGGTTGACCCGGATGCGTTCGATGCAAGTCAGAACGCCGGGTGCACCGGAAGGTTGGCCGGTTTCTCTAGAGGCCCGGCGGATGTCTGGCCACGAACCCCTCGTGGCCCCGCATCACGTTCTGCCAGCGCGAACCGGTGGCCTTCGCGCCCGAGGTGTCGAACCGCAGCCCGGCGACCTCCATGAAGACGTGGCCGGAGTGGGTGTAGATCGTCACCCACTTGCCGCGGCCCGGCTTGCCCCACTTCATCAGCGGGCCGGAGGCCATCGGCGCGTCGAGCAGCCCGGCCGCCGCCAGCGCGAAGGAGACCGAGCCCGAGCAGTCGTAGCCGTTGTCGAGCCACTTGCCGTGGCCGCCGCCCCACTTGTAGGGCGAGCGGGCGATCACGTTGCCGGCCTCGATGATCTTCAGCACCTCGGTGGGCGCCTCCAGCGGCGGCAGCGCGATGCCGTTGGGCAGCGCGGTGGCGTCGTGGACGGCGTCCTTGACGGCGGTCGGCGCGTCGCCGTGGCGGGTGGACGCCGAGGCGGGGCCGGTGGGCGCCTTGTCGTGGCTGTCGTCCTCGTCGACGGCGACCACGGGCTCGTCGCCGACCGTCTGGCCGGCCACGGGCTGCACGACCTTCGGCCGCGGCGTGGGGATCGGGGGCTGCTCGGTGGCGGCGGGGGTCGCGGTGGCCGCCGCCCGCTGCTTCGCGGGGCCGGCGGGCGCGGAGGGTGTGTCGGCCTGACCGGCGGCCCCGAGGGCGAGCCACGACGCGCCGCCGGCGACGACGGCGCACAGGGCGACGATCAGCAGGGTCCCGCGGCGCACGAGGCCAGTATGTCGGGCGAGCCGCGCGACGGTCACCGCTTGGCCGTCCAGAACGAGGTCCGCGCGGCCGCGCCGGCCTTGCTCAGCCCGATGTGCAGGTGGTCCAGGTGCCCGGCGGTCGGGTCCACGCGCTTGCGCCGGCGGCCCTTCTTGTCGACGCACACGGCGTAGTCGGAGAACGCGGGCGAGCCGGCGCTCCAGTAGCCGCAGTCCCAGATGAGCTCCTCGACGCCCATGCGGCGCGCGAGCGCCTGCGGGTTCCCCGCGCGGTCGGGGGCGAGCAGGAGCTCGATCAGCGCTTGGCCCGCCCGGCGCTGGGCGCGGTCGCGCGCGTCGAGGTGCCAGTCGACCGCACGGCCCTCGGCGTGCAGTGAGGCGGAACCCTTCCCCCACTTCTCGCAGCGGTAGGTGCCCCAGTTGACGCCCTCGGCGTTCGCGTCGAGCCAGGCGACGAGCCGCGTCATGCCCGGCTTCGGCTTCTTCGCGCAGTGCGTCGCCGGGTCGTAGACGGCGTCCTCGATCGGCGCGGTCGTCAGCCGGTCGGCGGGGTTGCCGGCCACCGGCGCGGGAACGGCGGGCAGCCTGGGCACCGCGCCGGCCGCGCCGGGCAGCGCGGCGGCGGCGAGCAGGGCAGCGAGAAGCAGCGGGCGGAAGCGCATCCTGTCCATGCATCGGTCGCCCGCCCCGGGGCTTGAAGGCCGCGTCCGGAGGCTTACGCGGCCGCGACGGCCTTGCGCGCCTGGCGCTCCGGCGTCACGCGGACGACGTCCCAGACCAGGCCGGCCTTCTCGAGCCCACGGATCACCCACGCCGACGGGTCGACCTCCCAACGGCCCATCCCGTGGGCGGCCGAGGTCGGGAACGCGTGGTGGTTGTTGTGCCACGCCTCCCCCATCGAGGCCAGCGAGAGCCAGGCGACGTTGCGCGACTCGTCCTCGGTCTGGAACCTGCGCCGGCCGAAGACGTGGCAGATCGAGTTGATCGAGTAGGTCACGTGGTGCAGGACGAGCATCCGGACCGCGCCGCCCCACAGCAGGCCGGTGAGGGCGCCGACCCACGAGAAGCCGGACAGCAGGAAGCCCAGCAGCGCGGGGAACGCGAGGCCGACGAGGACCCACAGCAGGAAGGTCCGGTTGACGAAGCGGATCGTCGGGTCGGCGAGCAGGTCGGGCGCGTAGCGCTCCTTGTTGCCGCGCTGGGTGTGGATGAACAGCCAGCCCACGTGCGCGTGGAACAGGCCCTTCAGCGCGCCGCGCAGCCCGGGCTCGACGTCCACGTGGGGCGAGTGAGGGTCGCCGTGGCGGTCGGAGAACGCGTGGTGCTTGCGGTGGTCGGCCACCCAGGCGATGACCGGGCCCTCGACCGCCATCGAGCCCATGGCGGCGAGCGTGCCGCGCAGCCAGCGGTGGGTCTTGAACGCGCGATGGGTCAGGTGGCGGTGGAAGCCGACCGTGATCCCCAGCGCGCACGGGATGTACGTGACGACGAAGACCACGACGTCGTGCCAGTGCAGCGCCTTCTCCCACAGCTGCCAGCAGACGAAGCCGAGCGCGAGGATCGGGGCGGCGGTGACGATGCCGGTGAGCGTGCGATCGAGCGTCTCGTTCGCGGTCGGCTGGATGTCGGTGGTGGTGGGGGCGGTTGACACGGGAGCGGAGGGTATAGGCGAGGAATCCTGCGTGCGGTCGGGGCGGTCTGGCCGTCCGGGGCCGCTGGTACGGTCGCCGTCCGTGACCGTCCTCGCCCCTACCCGCGGAACCGTCATCTCGCACCACCCGCTCGGCGCCTCGACCGGGATCTTCGCCGGCGCGCGCGGTCGCTGGGCGGAATTGGCCGCTCTGGCGGGCGAGACGTCGAGCTTCGCGGTCGAGCTGGCGGCACTGGACGAAGCGGAGCTCGACGGCCTGGTCGCCTTCCTGGACGGCGATCCCGACCTGCCGCAGCGCCACATCAGCGTGCACGCGCCGGTCAAGGGGCGCGTGCGTCCGGAGGCGGCGCTCGTCGACGCGCTCGCCGGCCTGCCGTGGTGGGTGGACGCGATCGTCGTGCACCCCGACGTGATGGAGGTGCCGGAGCGCTACGCCGCGCTGGGCGACCGTCTGGTGGTCGAGAACATGGACGCCCGCAAGGCCACGGGGCGCAGCGCCGACGAGCTGGAGCCGGTGTTCGCGGCCCTGCCCGAGGCCGGCTTCTGCCTCGACGTGGCGCACGTTGACTCCGTCGATCCGTCGCTGGCGCTCGGCCACGAGCTGCTGGACCGGTTCGGCTGTCGCCTGCGCGAGGTCCACGTCTCCTCGATCGACCGCGACGGCTGCCACGTGGCGCTGCGCGACGCCGACGAGGAGCGCTTCTGCCCGCTGCTGGCCCGCTGCATCGACGTCCCGTGGATCCTCGAGGCCCCGCTGCCGGGCCACGCCTGAGCGCGGGCCCGCTCGCCGCGCTCGCCGCCGCCGGCGGCACGGAGTTCCCGCACCTCGCGGCCGCGCGGGCGCGGACGGAGGAGGCGCTGCGCGAGCGGCGGGCGGCGCTGGGCGCCGCGGCGCCGGCCGAAGACGGGTCCACGGCCGTCGTCCTCATGGGCTCGTGGGGGCGCCGCGAGCTCACGAGCGGCTCCGACGACGACTTCGTGGTCCTGGGCGACGGGTGGCCGGCGCCGGCGGAGGTCCGCGAGGTGCTGACGCGGCCGCCGGGCCAGGAGGGCGTGTTCGGCGGGCGCGTGCGCGAGGCCGACCTCGTGGACCGGATCGGCCTCGGGCACGACACGAACGAGAACCTCACGCGGCGCATGCTCTTCCTGCTCGAGTCGGTCGCGCTCACCGGCGAGGCGGCCCACGCCGCCGCGCGCGCGGCGATCGTGCGCAGCTACCTCGACGCCGGCGTGCGCGACCAGCGCGTCCCGCGCTTCCTGCTCAACGACCTGATCCGCTACTGGCGCACGATCTGCGTCGACTTCGAGGCGAAGGCGCGCGAACGCGGAGAGGACGGCTGGGGGCTGCGCAACGCCAAGCTGCGCACCTCGCGCAAGCTCCTGTTCGCCGGCGGGCTGCTGCCTGTCCTGGAGTGCCACGAGCTGCGCCGCGCCGAGATGCACGCCACGCTCACCGCCGCCTTCGCCGCTCCGCCGAGCGACCGCGTGGCGGCGGCGTTCCTGCGCTACGACGCGGTCGACGCCGGCGTCCGCGCGCTGCAGGCCTACGACGCGTTCCTCGCCCTCGTCGACGACGAGGCCGCGCGCGAGCACCTCCGCTCGCTGACCCGCGACGCCGCCCTCACCGACCCGCTCTTCCGCCGCGCCCGCGGCTACGGCGACCAGCTCGAGTCGGGCCTGCTGGCGCTCCTGTTCGAGCGCCAGCCGCTGGCCCGGCTCGTCCGCGAGTACGGCGTGTTCTAGTCGTCGTCCTCCGTCAGCTTCTGTTCGCAGTCGGCGGCTTCGGTGTCGCCATCCGGCGTCACCTGGACGGTGTCGGTCGCGACCACCGTGTCGCTCCCGGCGCCGCAGGACGCCCGGTCGATCGAGCCGTCGCCGCCGGTGAACAGCCTGTCGTTGTCTTCCTCGCCGAACAGCCTGTCGGCGCCGAGGCCATCGCGCAGCCTGTCCATGCCCGTCCCCCCGAACAGCGAGTCATCCCCGCCGGAGCCGATGAGGCTGTCGTTGCCCGCGTTGCCCCACAGCGTGTTGGCGCCTTCGTTTCCGACGAGATTGTCGTCCCCGGCGCCGCCGGCGAGGTTCTCGACGTCGGAACGGACGGTGTCGTTTTCGAACTCCTCGCCACTCAAGCGGTCGAACCCGATCAACGCGCTGATCGGCTGGTCGCGGAAGACGTAGGAGACGATGTCGACGCCGTCCCCGCCGTTCAACACGTCAGCGCCGGACCCGGGATACAGCCGGTCCGCGTCGGGACCTCCGTAGATCAGGTCATCACCAGGGCCGTCGAGAAGCGTGTCGCGGCCGGAGGCGCCGGAGATCTGGTCGCTGCCGCCGAGGCCGTAGATCGTGTCGTCGCCGCCCTTGCCGGCGAGGTAGTCGTTCCCCTCACCGCCAGAGAGGATCTCGACGTCCCCGTCGATCCCGTCCTCGCCGTCCGAAAAGGCGTAGTTCAAGCCCGCGAAGACTCCCGCCGTCCGGCCGGCGTAGGTCACCCCGTCGCGGCCGGCGCCGCCGAACAGCGCGTCAGCACCGCTGCCCGCGACGAGCGTGTCGTTGTCCGCGCCGCCGATGACGATGTCGCCTTCGCCCGGGCCGTCGAAGAGGAAGTCGTTGCCGGCCCCGCCGGTGACCTCGTCCGTACCCGAGCGGCCGCTGATCACGTTCGGTTGGTCGTCGCCGGTCAGCACGTCGTCCTTGGGCCCGCCGGTGAGGTTCTCGACGTCGGCGGCGATCAGATCGCCCTCCCCGGCCGCGCCGCTGAGCGCGCCGCCGCCGCCGAGCTGTGCGGTCACCGCCTCGGTCCGCAGCCGGTAGGAGACGACGTCGGTCCCGCCGCCGCCGTTGAGGTCGTCGGCGCCGCGGCCGGCGTACAGCACGTCCTTGCCCGCCTCCCCGAAGACGGCGTCCTCGCCGCTGCCGTCAGACACCGTGTCGTTGCCGTCGCCGGCGCAGATCGTGTCCGCGCCGCCCTGCCCGCGCAACACATCCTTGCCGCTGTCTCCGACGATCACGTCGTCGCCGGCCGTCCCCTCCACGTCCATCGGCGTCCCGGGCTCGCCGCCCGTGCCGGCGTAGCCCGACCCGCGGTAGATGGTGGCGGCCTTGCCGTTGCAGCCGGGCGGGCCGACCGAGGCCACCCCGTGTCCGGTCGCGAACACCGTGCGTTCCTGGGCGATGCCGATGCCGCCGACGGTCACCGAGACGGTGCGGACGCCGCTGAAGGCGTAGGTGTGCGTGCCGAGGACCGTGTTGGCCTGCAGCGTCCCCGGCGAGGACGTCCCGTCGCCCCAGTCGATCGTCGCCGTCTGCTCCTCGAACACTCCGACGAATTGGTAGGTCCCGACCGCACCGCTGAACTCCGTCCCGGCCGCGGCGTCGAAGTCCGTCCCGCAGCTCTGGACCGTCGCCCCCATGTCGTCGGTGTTGCCGCACCGGTTGTCCACGACTGCGCCGGCCGGCGACGCGGCACCCGCCGCGAGCACCGCCGCCATCAGCCCCGCGCCAACCGCCCGTGCTACCAGACCTCGCCTGCCGCGCATCTCCAGCCTTCCGTCGGGAACTCGATGTGCTCCCGTCGAGACGACCGGTTATTCAACCAACGGCCTCCATTCGACCGATCTTGCGCAATCTGGCGCGGCGGCGGGGTGGGTCAGCCGAGGACGCGCTCGAGCCGGCGCTCGATCGTCGCGCTCATGGCGTCCCGGAACGGGCCAGCCTCGAAGCGCTCGACCAGCTCGGCCAGGAAGCCCTCGATGACCAGGCGGCGCGCCGGCCCCTCTCCCAGCCCGCGCGAGCGCAGGTAGAAGAGCTGGTCCTGGTCGATCTGCGCGACGGCCGCGGCGTGGGTGCAACGGACGTCGTTGGCGAGGATCTCCAGGCCCGGGATCGCGTCGGCGTGCGCGCGCTTGGACAGCAGCAGGTTGCGGCACTCCTGGAAGCCGTCGGTCTGCTGGGCGCCCGGATCGACCTTGATCACGCCGCGCCAGACGGCGGACGAGCGGTCGGCGAGGATCCCGCGGAACGCGAGGTCGGAGACGCAGTTGGGCGCCGCGTGCTCCTGGGTGGTGTCGAAGTCGACGTGCTGGCGGGCGTGCGGCGCGTAGGCGCCGGTCACCTTCCCGTGCGCGCCGGGGCCGTTGAGCGCCGTCTCCATGCGCACACGGCCGTTGGCGCCGCCGAAGCCGAGCGCGACCCAGTCGAGCGAGCCGTCGCGCTCCACCTCGGCGCGCTGGGCGCCGAAGATCCACGACTTCTCGTTGAGGTCCTGCCCGCACACGTAGCGCAGCCGGGCGTTCTGGCCGACCCGGATCTCCACGACCGTGTTGAGCAGCGACTGCGACTCGGCGTCGCCGCTCAGGTACTGCTCCCAGACCTCGGCCTCGGCGCCCTCGTCGAGGACGATCAGCACGCGGCGGTGCAGCGCGGTGGTGGCCGCCTGGGTGATGGCGGTCAGCAGGATCGGCGCGTCGACCTTGATCCCGCGCGGGACGTAGACGAACGCGCCGCCGGTCCAGGCGGCGTCGTTGGCGGCCACGAAGACGTCGGCGCCCTCGAGCGAGACGACCTCGCCGAGGTGCGGCTCGACCAGCTCCGGGTGGCGCTCGACCGCCAGCGTCAGCGGCAGGATCACGGGGCCGTCGTCGACCGCGTCGGGCTGGTTGACCGCGCGGCCGTCGACCTGGACGAGCTCGATCGCGTCGTCGGGGACCGCGAGCATGTGCTCGACCTCGGCGGCGGCGACCGCGTCGCCCTCGCCGGGCTGGACGGCCGGGAACGCCTCGAGCTTGAACGTGTTGCCGAGCTCGGTGAACTCCCAGCCCGGCTTGCCCTTGTGGCTCGGCAGGCCGAGGGTGCCGCGCAGCTCCGCGGCCCGCTCGCGCCGACGCGCGAGCCAGGCCGGCTCGCGCGTGGTGGACTCCGCGAGCTCAGCCAATGGAGCCTTCCATCTGGAGCTCGATGAGGCGGTTCATCTCGACCGCGTACTCCATCGGCAGCTCCTTGACGATCGGCTCGATGAAGCCGTTGACGATGAGCTTGCCGGCCTCCTCCTCGTCGAGCCCGCGGCTCATCAGGTAGAAGAGCTGCTCCTCGCCGATCTTGGAGACGGAGGCCTCGTGGCCGACGTCCACGTCGTCCTCGCCGATGCGGATGGTCGGGTAGGTGTCCGACCGCGACGCCTCGTCGAGCAGCAGTGCGTCGCAGACGACCTTGGACTTCGAGCCGTGGGCGCCCTTGGCGACCTCGAGCAGGCCGCGGTAGGAGGAGCGCCCGCCGTCCTTGGAGATCGACTTGGCGAAGATGTTCGACGTCGTGTTCGGCGCCGCGTGGACGATCTTCGCGCCCGCGTCCTGGTGCTGGCCGGCGCCCGCGAAGGCGATCGAGAGCACCTCGCCGTGCGCGCGCTCGCCGGTCAGGTAGACCGACGGGTACTTCATGGTCAGCTTGGAGCCGCGGTTGCAGTCGACCCACTCGACCGTCGCGTCGGTCTCGGCGACCGCGCGCTTGGTGACGAGGTTGTAGACGTTCTGCGACCAGTTCTGGACGGTCGTGTAGCGGATCCGCGCGCCCGGCTTGGCGATCCGCTCGACGACCG
>DASVQH010000313.1:0-7777 GCA_036389195.1 Solirubrobacteraceae bacterium | reverse complement strand
GCGGTGATGGCGGGCGCCGGCACGGTGCGCATCGAGCACTACGGGCGCCTCGTCCGTGCCCCGGAGCTGCGCGCGCGGCGCGAGCAGGTCGGCCTCGCCCCCGACCCGCTGGCGGTGATCTGCTCCGCGCGGCTCGACCTCCCGCCCGACGACGTCCCGCTCCTGCGCGACCCGGACTCGACGGTCGTCGTGCTCACGACCCGGACGTCGCCGGCGGCCGGACCGCTGGGCGCCGGAGACGGCGGCGCGCGGGTCGAGCTGGTACGAGTGGGCGAGTCGGCGGTCGACCTCCGCGCCGGCCTCCGCGCGCTGCGCGCGCAGCACGGGGTGCGGACGCTGCTCTGCGAGGGCGGGCCGCGGCTCAACGCCGCGCTGCTCGGCGCCGGCCTGGTCGACGAGCTGTTCTTCTCGGTCGCCCCGACGCTCGCCGGCGGCCGGTCGCCGCTGACCATCGTGGACGGCGAGCCGGCGTTCGCACCGGTGGGGATGGAGCTGGCCTGGGTGCTGGAAGCCGAGAGCCACCTCTTCCTGCGCTACACGATCCCCGGCGCGTCCGGCTGAGCCGAGGCCCGGCGCGGGTACGATCCGCGCCGTCATGGCGAGCGGCGAGTCGCAGAGCGACCGCGAGAAGGCGGCGGCCGGCGAGGCGGCGGCCGAGCTGGTGGAGGCGGGGATGCGGGTCGGCCTGGGCACCGGCTCCACCGTCGAGCGCTTCCTGCCCGCGCTGGCGCGGCGCGCCCCGCGCGACATCCGCTGCGTGGCGACGTCGGCGGCGACCGAGGCGCAGGCGGCGGCGCTCGGCCTCCCGGTCGAGCCGTTCGAGACGCTCGAGCGCCTCGACATCGCGATCGACGGCGCCGACGAGGTCGACCCGGACGGCTGGCTGATCAAGGGCGGCGGCGGGGCGCTCCTGCGCGAGAAGGTGGTCGCCGCGGCAGCCGAGCGCTTCGTCGTCCTCGTGTCCGCGGAGAAGCTCGTGCCCCGGCTGCGCCGCGCGCTCCCGCTGGAGCTGCTGGCCTTCGGGCTCGCGGCCACGCTCGCGGAGCTCGGGTCGGCCACGCTGCGCGCCGGCGCCCCGCCGTCGCCAGACGGCGGGCGGATCGCCGACCTGGCCGTGCCCCTCGACGATCCGGCGGCGCTCGCGCGCCGGCTCGACGCGATCCCCGGCGTGGTCGGCCACGGCCTGTTCCCACCGGCCATGGTCGCCGAGCTGTTCGTGGCCGGGCGGCGGGTGGCGCCGGCCGAGCTGCCGGACCTGATCGCCGCCGCCGGCTGAGCCCGGCGGCTACTGGTAGCGCTCGAACTCCGCGCCGCGGAACAGCGGCAGCCGCTCCAGCCCCGCCTCGGCCAGCTTGTCGGGGGCGTCCGGGTCGCTGCGGTCGATCACGCAGACCACGGTGTCGACCTGGGCGCCCGCCTCGCGCAGCGCCTCGGTGGAGGCGACGACCTGGCCGCCGGTGGTAATGACGTCCTCGACTACACAGACGCGGCGGCCGGCCACGTCGGTGCCCTCGGCGATCCGGCGGGTGCCGTACTCCTTGGCCGCCTTGCGCACGAACGCGCACGGGATCCCCGTGTGCAGCGACACCGCGGACGCGAGCGGGACGCCGCCGAGCTCGAGGCCGGCGAGGACCTGCACGCCGTAGGGCACGAGCTCAGCCAGCGCGACGCCGAGCGCCGCCAGCAGCTCGGGGCGCGCCTCGAACTGGTACTTGTCGAAGTAGCGGTCCGACACGATCCCCGAGCGCAGCTTGAACTCGCCGAACACGAGCGCGCTGCGCGCGACCGCCTCGGCGAGCTGATCGCGCGCGATGGCGCTGTTGGAGAAGTCGGGGAGCGAGGAGAGGGGCGGGTCGGCGGCCATAGGGTCGACGATTCTGCCGCACGGCTAGCATCGCCGCCATGCCGCCCGCCGCCCGCGCCTTCGCCGAGCTCTCCGCCGCGCACGCCGACGCCGGGCGCCACCTCTGCGTGGGCCTCGACACCGACCCCACGCGGATCCCCGACGGGTTCGCGGCCGGCGAGGCGCCCGCCGCGCGCGTCGCCGCCTACAACGCCGCGATCGTCGACGCCACCGCGCACGTAGCCGCCGCCTATAAGCCCAACGTCGCGTTCTACGAGGCGCTCGGCGCGGCCGGCCACGAGGCGCTGCGCGCGACGATCGCCCACGTCCGCGCCGCCGCGCCCGCGACGCCGGTGATCCTCGACGCCAAGCGCGCCGACATCGGATCGACCAACCTCGGCTACGTGACGGCCGCCTTCGACGAGCTAGGCGCCGACGCGGTGACCGTCCACCCCTACCTCGGCGGCCGGGCGCTGCAGCCGTTCCTGGACCGCACCGAGCGAACGATCTACGTCCTCGCCCGCACCTCGAACCCCGGCGCCGCCGAGTTCCAGGACCTCGAGGTCGACGGGCTGCCGCTCTACCGCCACGTCGCCCGTGCCGTCGCGCGCGACTGGGACGCCAACGGCAACTGCGGCCTGGTCGTCGGCGCGACCTACCCCGACGAGCTCGCGCGCGTCCGCGAGGACGTCGGGCCGGAGATGCCGCTGCTGATCCCCGGCGTCGGCGCCCAGGGCGGCGACCTCGAGGCCGCGGTCGCCGCCAACGGGGGCACCCCGGCGTTCCTGATCAACGCCTCGCGGGCGATCATCTACGCCGGCGCGACCGCCGGGGACTTCGCCGACGCCGCGCGGGTTGAAGCCGAGCGGCTCGACGCGGCGATCCGCGCGGCCGCAGCCCGCTGAAGGTGCCGCCCCGCACACCAGCCGCCGGCCGCGCGCGGCATCCTTCGCGAGGACATGAGCGCTGAGCCGGACTTCGCGGGCGCGGGCCTCCTGGACGGGCTCGACGGCAGCGAGCGGGACGCCCGGCTGGCGCTGCTGCGGACCCTGTCCGACGAGGGCTGCTCGCTCGAGCAGCTCCGCGTCGCCGTCGCCGCCGGCCGGCTCGCGCTGCTGCCGGTGGAGCGCCAGCTCGGCGAGCGCCAGCGCCACTCGCTGATGGACACCGCGCGCGAGACCGGCCTCTCCGCCGACTTCCTGCTGCGCAACCACACGGCGATCGGGCTGCCGCGGCCCGATCCGGTGACCCCCGTCTACGACGACACGCAGCTCGAGAACCTGCGCGTGCTCGCCGGCCTGCTTCAGGCGGGCTTCTCCGAGGACGACCTCAACGGGATCGGCCGCGTGCTCGGCGAGGCGGCGCGGCGGATCGCCGAGGGCTTCCTCGACGGGCTGAGCAGCGCGCTGATCGGGCCCGAGGACGTCGAGGGCGACATCGCGCTGCGCTACGCCGCCCTGACCCGCGCGCTGCTCCCCGACATCGACCGGCTGGTCGGCGGCGTCGTGCGGCTGCACCTGCTCGACGTCGTGCGCCGCGAGGCGGTCGGGCACGTCGAGCGGGCCACGGGGCGGCTCTCCGGCGGGCGCGAGGTCGCGGTCGCCTTCGCCGACCTCGCCGGCTTCACCGCGCTGTCCGAGCGCGTCGACGTCGAGGAGCTGGGCGCGCTCGCGGCGCGCTTCGAGCGGCTGGTGGCCGGCGTCGCGGTGCCGCCGGTGCAGCTCGTCAAGGTCCTCGGCGACGGGGCGATGCTGGTCAGCGACGACACCGCCGCGCTGGTCGAGGCGGTGCTGGCCGTCGAGCAGGCGGCGCCGCCGGCCGGCCTGCCGCCCGTCCACGCCGGCGTCCCGCGCGGCCCGGCGCTGCGCAGCGCCGGCGACTGGTACGGGCGCACGGTGAACCTCGCCGCCCGGCTCTGCAGCGCCGCGGGCCCCGGCACCGTCCTCGTGACGCCCGAGGTCCGCGCGGCCGCGCCCAGCGGCTTCGACTACGCGGAGCACCGGTCGCTGCGGGTCAAGGGGATCGAGGGCGCCGTCGCGGTCCTGCGGGTGCACCCGGACCGTCGGCCGCCTGCGCTACGCTGAGCCAGTAGCTCAAGTGCGCTTGATCTTGGCGGCGCCCTTCAGCACTCCGACTCCGACACCGACATGCCCGCGCCTCCGGCCCCCGACGCCACCCTGCGGCGGCTGCTCAACCGCCGCGAGCTGGCCGCCGCCCGCCACCGCAGCGCGCTGAGCCGCCAGCTCGGGCTGACGGAGTCCGAGATGCTCGCCGTCGCGCACCTCGCCCAGCGCGGGCAGCTCTCCCCTTCCGAGCTCGGCGGCCTGCTCGGCCTCTCCTCCGGCGGCATCAGCGCCCTCGTGGCGCGGCTGCAGGAGGCCGGCCACGTCGTCCGCGAGGCGCACCCGACCGACGGTCGCAGCAACCTCGTGCGGCTCGCGCCGGCGCTGGTCCGCCGCGCCGGCGCGGCCTTCGCGCCGCTCGTCACCGACCTCGATCAGCTCAGCGCCGACCTCGACGAGGCCGAGCGCGCCGTCGTGCGCCGCTATCTCGAGCGCGTCGTCTCGCTCAGCGAAGCGCACGCCGAGCGCGTCCGCGAGGCCGAGGCGCACGACGCCGAGGCCGCGTCACCCGTGCCGGCGCTGTGGGGCTGACCCGGCGTCAGCGACGCGCGCCGCTAAGTGATCGCCAGGTGACGCGCGGCCGCCGCCGGCGGTCACAGGCACACCGGCCACAGCGCCTCGAACCGCAGCGCCGCGGCGCTGGCACGGACGACGTCGTCATCGACGACGGCCAGCCCCGTCGCGGCGAGCGCGGCGGCGGCCTCGGTCACCGCCCGGGGCGTCTCCTGCAGCCGTGCCGCGAGGTCCGCGATCCGGTCGCCGGCTTCCGGCGGGTCGACGACCAGCTCGAGCAGCAGGCGCCGCTGGACTTCCTCGAACCGGTCCGCGCCGGCGGACCGCTCCGAGCTAGGGTGATCGTGCATGGGAGTTCGGCCTCCTGTGCCGGCCCCGGGGACGTTGCCGCGTCGCCCGGGGCACCTTGTCTTTCGAACGTCTGAGGGAACGTTACGGGGAGGAGCGGACGGGGTCGGACCCCGCCGCGCCGAACAGGAGGATCCCCAGCTCCGCGCCGCGCGCGCCCTCGGCCCCGCGGTCCGCGCTCTCGGCCTGGAGCGCCTGCGCGCGGTCCACGACCCCGCGCAGGACCTCGCCGAGCTCCTTGCGGCCCTGATCGTCGAGGAGCAGCGAGGTGCGGCTGATGTGGACGTCCTCCTCGCTCAGCCGGTCCTCCCGGCCGGCCCGCGCCACCTCGCGCCAGAGGTCGCCCACGAGCTCGTCGACGATCCGGCCGCGTTGCGCGGCGGGAACGCCGCGCCACTCGTCGTCCTCGACCTCCAGCCGGATGCTCGCGGTGTAGAAGTGCTTGATCGCGCCGCGCCGGCGCTCCGTGCGCACCAGGTCCAGGCAGCCGTGCAGGTGCAGCTGACGGGTGTGATAGCTCACGTCACCGAGCCGCGCCCCGAGCTCCTGCGCGAGGTCGCTCGGGCTCGCCACGCGATCGCTGAGGGCCACGAGGAGCCGCTGGCGCAGGGGATGCGAGAGCGCCTTGGCCAGGCGAACGTCCATCGGACGGGCGGACTCCACGCGTGTCATCCGAACAGATCGTGACACGCGGGGCAAGCCATGTCACGTTCGATGGCCTCCCAGCGGGTCTCCAGGGTGCGCATGTCGAGCAGCAGGACGCGCCCCTCGGTGGCGGTCGGGCGCCGCCCGGTGAGCAGGTGCATGACCTCCAGCGCGAGCAGCGTGCCGACCACGCCGGACGCCGGGCCGAGCGTCGTGGCGGGCGCGGGATGGTCGCGGCGGAACGCCGTCAGCTCCTCGTAGAGCGGGAAGTCGCGGCGCAGGCCGCGCTCGTGGCAGGCGAAGCAGGCGGTCCGGCCCGGCGCGTACGTCGGGCCGATCTTCAGCACGGGCGGGATCTGTCCGGCGGTGATGTACGGCACGCCCGCCTCGCGGCACGCCGCGTCGACCCAGCGCACCAGCTCGTACGGGGGCCAGTCGGCGGCCTGGACGAGCACGCCGGCGCCGGCCACCAGCGGCGCGAGGTCGTCGGGCGAGCGCACCCGGCGGCGGACGGCCACCACGTCCGCGGCCGGATCGAAGCGGCGGACCCAGGCGGCGGCCAGCTCGGCCTTCGAGGCGCCCAGGACGTCGGCGCCGAACAGGACCTGGCGGTTGAGGTTCGAGAGCTCGACCGCGTCGTCGTCGATGAGGACGAAGCGCCCGACGCCGGCGCACGCCAGCGCGCCGAGCGCCCACGTCCCCAGGCCGCCGCAGCCGAGGATCACCGCGGTCGCCGCGCGCAGCGCGCGCTGCGCTTCGGCCGGGTCGCCGGTCTCCGCGAAGTAGGGAAGCTGGCGGTCGAAGCGCTCGGCCTCCGCGGGCGTGAGCGGCGGCACCGCCCGGTCGACCGGCACCGTCGCGCCGGCGCGCCCGAGGTCGGCGAGCTTGCCGGCGACCGCGGCGTCGGAGACCGCCAGCCCGCGGGCCCGCAGCTCCGCGGAGAGCTCGTGCGCCGTCACCGCGCGCTCGGCGAGGATCGCCAGGACCGCGCGATCGGCGTCGTCGGGCGCCCGCACGACGAGGTCGGGGTCCAGGCCCGGGCGCATCAGGTGGACCTCCCCGGTCGACGCCGGGAAGACCTCGATGGACGGGCGCAGCCTGACCGCGCCGCCCGCCGCGGGGGCGGGCGGCACGGGACCGGGCGTCAGTTGCCCTTGATGTAGGACGACTCCGCCGCCACGGGGCGATCGTTGATCTCGATGGTCATCTGCGCACACCTCCTTCCTGCTCTCATCGGGCGCGCGCCGCGGCGCGCGCGGTGGGGACGGATGCGGCGGCCAGGTAGACCGCCTTCACGTGACGGCCCTCGTCGAGCGCGGGCTCGAGCGCACCCTCGGCCGTCGAGCCGTGCACGGCCACGCAACGCAGCCCGGCGCCCGCGAGCGCGTCGCGGATCACGGGCTCGGGGTGGTGGCGGTGGCGATGGACGGTCCGCACGCGCGACCAGCGCCCGCCCGGCCCCGCCGCGAGCTTGTCGATCCACACCTCGGCCAGCCCGGCCGGCTCCAGGTCGGCGCGTCCCTGCCCGTCGAGCACCAGCACCCGCTCGTCGCCCGGCCGCACCAGCAGCGCGGAGTACACCGCCCGGAACGTGGCCAGCGTGTTGACGTCGACCAGCAGCAGCCCGCCCGGCGCGAGGTTGCGCGCCGCGCCCTCGAAGGTCGCGCGCAGCTCGCCGGTCGTGCCGAGGTAGTTGAGCGCGTCGCCGAGCGACCACACGAGGTCGAACTCGCCCACGCGCGGCAGCGCGCGCATGTCGTGCTCGAGCAGCGTCGCCCGGCCGCCCGCCTTGCGCCGGGCCTCGGCGAGCATCGCCGGCGACACGTCGCAGGCCGTGACCGCGTAGCCGCGCGCGAGCATCGGCAGGAAGCTGCGGCCCGTCCCGCAGCCGACGTCGAGCAGGCGCCGCCCGCGCAGCCCGGCCTCGCGGGCGATCGTCTCCAGCGCGTCGCACCACAGCGAGTCGCGGTGCCCTGCGGTGAACTCGTCGTAGAAGTCGGCCATCGCCTCGTAGGCGGCGCGCGCGCTCACGGCGCCACCCACCCGTGGAAGCGCTGGGCGCCGGCCGCCTCGGCGTGCGCGGCGGCCGCGGAGCGGACCGCCGGCAGGCCGGAGACCTGCGGCAGCCCGAGGTCCCAGAACGCGCCCGCGCCGAGCAGCGCCCGGTGCGGCTCGACGTGGCACGCGAGCACCGCCGGGCGCCGGCGCTCGCGCGTCGCCGCCAGCGCCGCCCGCAGCGCGCCGGTGTCGCGGACCGTGTGCGCGTCCCAGCCGACGCTGCGTGCGTTGGCGACGTAGTCGACGT
>DASVQH010000312.1:0-13842 GCA_036389195.1 Solirubrobacteraceae bacterium | reverse complement strand
GTCGGCCGCGCCGCGCCCCGCCGGCGACGCGGGCGCCGCCGGCGACGCCGGCGACGCCGGCGACGCCGAGAGTCGCTAGCTCCGTCCGGCGCGGCGGGCGCGGCAACGCCCTCGATCCTCCTTCCGCGCAGCTCGGAGCAGCCAAAGGAGGGTTCAGGGCGCTATCACGCCCTCAATCCTCCTCCGGCGCTCGGAACGCCGACCAGAGGAGACTTGAGGGCGTACAACCCTGTCGCCTTCACGAGCCGCCGTGAAGCCGTCCCAACCCGCGAACCTGCCGGGGCACAGCCCCGAGCCGCCACGGGCCACCGCCCTTAGCCCCCGGCCACGTGCGCCGCGAAGTGCGCGCCCCAGTCGGGGCGCGTGCCGTCGACGTCGGTGAAGCCGTACTCGCGCGCGAGCTGCCAGCTCGACAGCGCCGCGCCGGCATAGCGGGCCACCGCGGGGTCGGCGGCCAGCGCCGCGACGGCGCGGCCGAGGTAGCGCGGCGTCTCGGAGGCGATGAAGTGCGGATCCTTGCGCGCCCCCTCACGCCACGTCGCCTCCGTGACCCCGAAGTGGTCGAGCATCGCCTCCGAGCGAAGGAACCCGGGCGTGACGGCCAGCGCGGTGACGCCGTGGGGCGCGAGGTCGGCGGCCTGCGCGCGCGCGAGCCGGATGACCGACGCCTTGGCGAGGTCGTAGAACAGGCTCCCGCGGTAGTCGTCGCTCACCCCGTCGGTGACCTCGACGATCAGCCCGGCGCCGCGCGCGACCATCAGCGGCGCGGCGTGGTGGCTGGTGACCACGTGCGTGTCCACCGCCTGGTGCAGGAGCTTGAGGCCGTCGTCGAGCGAGTGCTCCCAGAACGGGACGGACCACTGCGCGAGCGGGTCGCCGCCCCAGACGTCGTTGACGAGGACGTCGAGGCGGCCGGACTGCTCGTGCTCGACGCGCTCGACCAGCGCCGCGACCTGGCGCGGATCGGCGTGATCGACCTGGACGGCGATCCCGCGCCCGCCCGCCGCCTCGACCAGCTCGGCGGTCTCCTCGATCGTTTCGGGGCGGTTCATCGGCGAGCGCTGCGCCCGCGTCGTGCGCCCGGTGACGTACACCGTCGCGCCCGCCGCCCCCAGCTCGACCGCGATCCCGCGCCCGGCGCCGCGCGTCCCGCCCGCCACCAGGGCGACACGCCCGGCCAGAGGGGTCTGACCCCTTCCTTCAGCAGATGAAGCAAGGGGTCTGACCCCTTCCTTCAGCAAATGAAGTGAGGGGTCTGACCCCTTTGGTGTGCGGTCGTCGCTCATGGCGCTCAATATAAACGCTCGTTTGGTTATCTATCAAGTACGCTGCTCGCCGTGCCGCGCCCCAAGACCGTCGACGACGACGCCGTGCTCGACGCCGCAGGCCGCCTGATCGGCCGCGCGGGGCCGGCCGCTGTGACGTTCGCCGCCGTGGCGGCGGAGGTCGGCCTCTCGCCCGCCACGCTCGTCCAGCGCTTCGGCTCCAAGCGCGGGCTGCTGCTGGCGCTGGCCGGCCGCGGCGCGGGGACGGGCGGGGACGCGCTGCGCGCCGCCGCGGCCCGCCACCGCTCGCCGCTGCGCGCGCTCGCCGCGGGCCTCGTCGACATGGCCGCCGGCCTGGCGTCCCCCGAGGTCCTCGCCAACCACCTGGCGTTCCTGCAGTTCGACCTGGGCGACCCGGAGTTCCACGCGCTCGCCCACGCGCACGCCGCCGCCGTGCGGACTGCGATCCGCGCGCTGCTCGACGCCGCCGTCGCCGCCGGCGAGCTGGCGCCCACGGACACCGCCCGTCTTGCCGCCGCCGTGCAGACCACCTACAACGGCGCGCTGATCACCTGGGCGATCGAGCGCCGCGGCCGGCTCGACGCCTGGCTGCGCCACGAGCTCGACACGCTGCTCGCCCCGCGGCGCGCGGTCTAGCCGCGGCGCTCGAGCGCTTCGAGCCGGCGGCGCAGATCGGCGACCTCGGCTTCCAGGGCGGCCACCCGGTCGGCCTGCTCCACCGTCTGCGGCGAATCGACCAGACCGAAGTAGACGAGCACGGCGTGCCAGCGGCGCGAGAGGGTGGGCCGCTCCCGGCCGCCGGGAAGCCCGCTCACCCGACGTCCTTCGGGGCGGACTCGCGCTGCCCGGCGCCGCGCCGCGGCACCGGGCGCCCCGTGACGATGCTGCGCACGGTCCGGCCGCCGAGCGGCGCGGACAGCGTGACGGTCAGCGTGTGGCGGACGGCGTCGCCGTCGAGACCGATGCGCGGCACCTCGAAGACCATGCCGGTCCCGACCACCTCGCCCTCCTCCACCACCTCGGGCTCGCGCGGCGTCAGCGAGCCGCTGCCGGTGTAGGACAGCTCGAGCGTCCGGCCGTCGGCCGCCAGGCGATACGACTCGGGGCCGAAGCAGTCGAGGTAGGTCGGGGTCGCCCCGAGCACGTGGACGCGCACGGCCGGTCCGTAGCGCGCCCGCAGGAACGCGCTGGCGTCGTCCCGCGGCGTCGTCACCGCGACCTCGACCCGCTCCGTCGCGACGCCGCCGCCCAGCACCTCGATGCCCTCGGCCCGCAGCGCCTCCTCGTCGGCGTCGATCCGGTCGTGGATGCGGGTCAGCTCGCGCTCGCTGAACCCCACGCGCTTGATCCGGAAGCGCAGCGCGAAGCGGCGGCGAACCGCGCGGCGGTGGCGGGCGAGATCGCGCGTGACCCGCACCTGCATGTACGCGCCCCGGGGGTAGTCGTCCTCGATCGAGAGCACGCCGAAGGCCTCGGCGTGGCGGCGCACGTAGGCGTCGAGCCGGCGGGTGCGGCGGGCGTCCTGGAAGCGGGCGCGGCCGCGCAGGTAGACCGCCTCGCGGCGAGTGATGGCGAAGTGATAGAAGCGATTGCCGCGCCGGCGGCTGGCCCGGTCGGCGTTCACCCGGCGCACGTAGCGCCGGTCGTGGCGGAACCCGAGGTCCTTGCGCGCGGCGACGGCGCGGTCGACCGCCCGCTGCTGCGCGCTGCGCAGCGGCTTCGGCGCCTCGTACCGGCAGACCGCCGCGGTCGCGGGCGCGGCGCCCGCGAGGACCGCCACCGTCAAGGCCAGGAGGACCGAGCGCATGGCACGCAGTGTGCCCGCTGAGCGCTCAGTTCAGTGGTGCGCTGCGAGCGCGTCGATGGCCCCGACGGCGAAGAGCACGAGGAACGCGACGGTGATCAGCAGCGCGAGCCAGCTGAGCACGCGGACCGCTCCGGCGGAGCGCGGCTCGCGGCTCATCCGGCCACCGGCAGGCGGCGCGCGGCCAGCCCGCCCTCGAGCAGCGCGCGCGGCGCCGTGTCGACCATGTCGTGCGCGGCCGCCGCCTCGACGCCGCCCTCCAGCAGCGCTGCCAGGGCTCGGCCGAGGACGGGGCCGCGCGTCGGGCGGTGCGCGTCGGAGGCCACGGCGGCGGCCAGGCTGGAGGTGGCGAGCGACAGGGCGAGCTCCTGCGCGTCCTTGCCGTGGCGGCCGAGCAGCGACGTCGCGTTGAGCAGCAGCACCGAGCCCGCCTCCAGCTCCGCGCGCACCACACCGAGCCCGCCGGCCATCAGCGCCGGGGAGCGCTCGGGATGCGCGATCAGCACGCCGAAGCCGCGGCTGCGCAGCTCGCCCGCCGCGGCGGTGAAGTCCTCGGCGCGCGCGCCGGTGTGGCGCAGCGGCGCCTCCAGCAGGACCCAGCGGTCGCCCGGCGGGCCGTGGGCGATGAGCTCGAGCGACGCGTCGCTCAGCTCGGGGAGGTCGTCGAAGGCCAGCTCCCCGCCGCAGCGCAGCTCGAGCGCCAGCCCGGCCTCCGCCAGGTGGCCGCGCAGCGCGTCCACGCGCTCCGCCAGCTCGGGCAGCCAGATGCTGTGGACGTGCGGCGTCGCCACGATCGTCGTGGTCCCGTCGTCGCGCGCCATCGCCGCCAGCTCCAGGCTCTCCTCGACCGTCCGCGGCCCGTCGTCGACGCCGGGCAGGATGTGGAAGTGCAGCTCGGCGCGCGCGGCGCTCATCGCCCCCGGAACTCCGGGCGCCGCTTCTCGGTGAAGGCGCGCGCGGCCTCCGCGTGGTCCGCGGTCTCGCCCGTGCTCAGGTGGTGGGTGGCCTCGATGTCGAGGCAGTCCTCGAGCTCGGCGGTGAGCGCGCGGTTGAGGTTCTCCTTCATGTACCCGAGCGCCACGCGCGGACCGGCGGCGAGCCGTCGTGCGACGGCGGCGACCGCGCCGTCGAGCGCGTCGGGCTCCTCCACACCGTTGATCAGATGCAGCGCCAGCGCCTCGGCGGCGTCGATCCGGCGCGGCAGGAAGTAGAGCTCGCGGGCCAGGGCGGGGCCGACGAGCTGGGTCAGGAACCACGTCCCGCCGTAGTCGCCGGCCAGGCCGACGTCGGCGAACGCGGTGGTGAGGAACGCGTTGCTCGCGGCGTAGCGCAGGTCGCACGCCAGGGCCAGCGACAGCCCCGCGCCCGCGGCCGGCCCGGGCAGCGCGGCGACGGTCGGCTTGGGCATCCGGTGCAGCCGCCCGGCGGTCTCGCGGTGGTTGCGCCGCTGGCGGGCGACGCGGTCGTGGAACGGGACGTCGGCGCCCTCGCCCTCGGCCATCGCCTTGACGTCGCCGCCGGCGCAGAACGCCCCGCCGGTCCCGGTCAGCACGACGCAGCCGACGTCGTCGTCGGCCTCCAGCCGCGCGAGCACGCCGGCGAGCGCGTCGAGCATGGCGGGCGTCAGCGCGTTGCGGCGAGCGGGGCGGTTGAAGGTCACCGTCGCCACGCCGTCCTCGACGCGGGCGAGCAGCTCTTCGCTGCCGGTGTCGAGGTCGAGCGTCGTCATGGTCGCCTACCGTAGACGAGGTGCGCCTCCGCCAGTGCGTGCTCGTCGCCGCCGACCTCGACCCCGCCGTCGCCCGCCTGCGCGAGGTGTTGGGCCTCGGCGAGCCCTACGCCGATCCGGGGGTCGGGGAGTTCGGCCTGCGCAACGCGGTGATGGCGCTCGGGACCGACTTCCTGGAGGTCGTCTCCCCCTCGCGCGCCGGCACCGCGGCCGGCCGCCACCTCGAGCGCCGCGGCGACGGCGGCTACGGTGCTCGTGCAGGTCGACGACGTCGCGGCGGCGCGCGCCCGCGCCGCGCAGCACGGCGTGCGCACGGTGTGGCAGATCGACCTCCCGGACATCCGCGCGTCGCACCTGCACCCCGCCGACACCGGCGGCACGATCCTCTCCGTCGACGAGCCGCGTCCGCCCGAGTCGTGGCGCTGGGGCGGGCCGGACTGCGCCGGGCGCGTTGCCCAGGGCCGTGTGCGCGGCGTGACGATCGCGGTCCCCGACCCGGCGGCCGCCGCGCGGCGCTGGGCGGCGCTGCTCGGCACGGAGCCGGACGCCGCCGGCGACGCCATCCCCCTCGGCGACGGCCAGTCGATCGCGTTCGCGCGCGGCGACGGCGGGCTCGTCGACATCTCCGTCGCCGTCCCGGAGCCCCGGGTCGACGAGCTGCGCATCGGCGCCGCGCGGATCCGCCTCACCGCTCTGTGACGCGATTCACAACGCCGTGCGCGCGCTCGCGGTTCCCTGTGACGCGGGGATGCAGGGGCTCATGGTCAGACTCGACCGGTTCGTCCGGAACTACCGTCGCGCGGTCCTCGCGCTGTGGCTGGTCGCGCTCGCCGCGGCCGTCCCGTTCGCGCTGCGCCAGTCCGACCACCTGACCGGCGGCGGCTACGAGGTCCCCGGCTCGGAGTCGGTGGCCGTGCAGGACGCCGTCGACCGCGACTTCCGCGAGCAGAGCGGCGCCACGCTGGCCGCCGTCATCGTCCCGAGCCGGGACGCCTCCCCCTCCGACGTGCGTGCCGCGGTGCGGCGCGCCGGCGCGGCGGCGGCCGCCGAACCGCTCGTCGCGCTGCCCCGGCCGGCCCGCGCCCGCGCGATGCGCGACACCGGCCGGGGCGCCACCTTGATCGTCCCGTTCGACGTCGCCGTCGACGACCAGGCCGCCATCGACGTCGCCATGGGCCTGCGCGAGCGCCTCGGCCTCGACGACGAGGCCGCCGCGGGCGGCGCCGTCCGCACCCACCTCGTCGGCCAGGGCGCGCTGTGGGCGCGCATGCAGGAGGTGGCCAAGCGCGACGTCGAGACCGCCGAGCGCGCGGGCTTCCCGGTCGTCGCGGTGATCCTGCTGCTGGTCTTCGGCTCGCTCGCCGCCGCCGCGCTGCCGCTGGCGCTCGGGTTCGCCTCCGTGCTGACCACCGGGGCCCTGATCTACGCGCTGTCGCTGGCCATGGACATGAGCGTCTTCGTGACGAACATGGCGTCGATGATCGGGATCGGCGTCGCGGTCGACTACTCGCTCTTCGTCCTCGCCCGCTACCGGGAGGAGATCGCCGCCGGCCAGCCCGTCGATCGCGCCCGCTCGACGGCGATGGCGACCTCCGGGCTCGCCGTCGTCTTCTCCGGCGTCACCGTGATCGCCTCGCTGGCCGGGCTGTTCCTGATCGACGCGACGGCGATCCGCTCGATGGCCGTCGGCGCCATCCTCGTGGTCGCGGTGGCGATCCTGGCCAGCGCGACGCTGCTGCCCGCGCTCATCGGGGCGCTCGGGCACCGCGCCTGGGCGCGCGGGCGCGTCTTCCGCCGCTTCCGCCACCGCCGGCCGACCGGCCTCGGCTTCTGGGGGCGCTGGACGGACGTCGTCATGCGCCGGCCGGTCGTCGCGCTGCTGGCCGCGTCGGCGATCCTGCTGGCGCTGGCGGCGCCCGCGCTGACCCTGCAGACCACGAACGGCGCGCTGCGCCAGCTCGACCGCGACGACGAGACGCGGCAGGGCTTCGCCGCCGCGGCGGCGGTGCAGGGCCGGGGCGCGAGCGCGCCCGTGCGGGTGGTCGCCACTTTCCGCGGCGGCGACGCGAGCGCCCCGGCCAACCGCTCCGCCCTGCGCGACCTGCGCGGCGCGCTGGCCGCCGATCCCGCCGTGGCCGGCGTCGCCCGCGCGCAGCTCGCCCGCGACGGGGGCTCGGCGCTGCTCGTCGCCCGCCTCGACGCCGACGGCGAGTCGCCGGCCGCCAAGCGCGCGCTCGCCCGCCTGCGCGACCGGCTGCCCGCCGCCGCCCCACGCCTGGGCGTCGCGGTCGGCGGCACGACCGCCGCCCAGGAGGACTTCAAGGGGCTGGTCGCCGGGTCGATGTGGAAGATCGTCGTCTTCGTGCTCGGCCTCTCGTTCCTGCTGCTGATGGTCCTCCTGCGCAGCGTCGTGCTGCCGCTGAAGGCGGTGTGCATGAACCTGCTGTCGGTCGGCGCGGCCTACGGCGTGCTGACGCTGGCCTTCGACGAGATCGACGCGATCACGCCGCCGCTCGTCCTCGCGGTCGTCTTCGGCCTCTCGATGGACTACGAGGTCTTCCTGCTCAGCCGCATCCGCGAGCGCTACACCCGCACGGGCGACACCCGTCGGGCGGTCGCCGAGGGGCTGGCCACCAGCGCGCGCACGATCTCCAGCGCCGCGCTGATCATGGTGGCGGTGTTCCTGATCTTCGTCGGGACCGGCCTGCCGTCGATCCAGCAGATCGGCCTCGGCAACGCGGTGGCGATCGCCGTCGACGCGACGATCGTCCGCCTCGCGCTCGTCCCCGCGGCGATGGAGCTGCTGGGCAAGTGGAACTGGTGGCTGCCGCGCCCGCTGGCGCGCGTGCTGCCCGAGGCGCACGTCGAGACCGCGCCGGCCGCCTAGCCTCAGCCCAGCCAGACGGGGTCGAACGCCGCGGGCCGGTCGGGCGGGATGGCCGCGTAGGCCTCGGCGGGCCGCGTCGTCTCCTCCTCCACGCCGGCCCGGTGGCGCAGCGCGAGCTCCGACACCGGGTAGACCACGCCGTCGTGCGTGCGCCCGCCCAGGGCGAACAGGGCGCACGGCCCGTCGCCGGCGCCGACGAAGACGTGGTTGGTCCACGGCGGGCAGTGGACGAAGTCCCACTGGCGCAGGCGCCGCTCCTCCCCCTCGACGAGCAGCAGCGCCTCGCCGCGCAGGACGAGGAAGTCCTCCTGCTCGTCCTCCCGGTGGTAGAAGCACGCCGGCTGGCCTGGAGCCAGGACGCCGATGTTGACGCCGATCTGCTCGAAGCGCTCCTCGCCCTCGAACGCCGTGTACGCGCCGAAGCGCCCGTCGAGCCAGCGCGCCTCGGCGGCGTTGACGACGAACCAGCCCGGCCCCTGCGGGACGCCGTCGACCACCGGCGCCTCGGCCACGCCTTCAGGCGTCGAAGCGGGGTCGAGCGGGAGGGCGTCGCGACGGCGCGCGTGGTCCTCGACGCGCGCGACGCGGCCGTCCTCGGCGAGCGCGAACGCGATGTACACGCCGCCGGGGTGGAAGCGCTCGTCCACGGCACGCAGGCTGGGCGCCCGCAGGTGCAGGACCGCGCGGCGGTCGTCGGCCAGGAGCTCGATCTCCGCGAGGTCGGCGAGCGCCTCGCGGCGCGCCAGGAACATCGCGAGCACCTCGGCGCGGCCGTGGCAGACCCACTCGGGCCGGATGCCCTGCCACGTGGCGTCGGGAGCGGTCAGCGCGGCCAGCGCGTCTGCGTCGGCGCGGCGCAGCGCGTCGAGCCAGGCGATCAGGAAGTCGAGGTGGCAGCGGCGGATGGGGCCAAGCCTAGACGCGGGCGGCCCAGCCGCAGCGCGACCACCCCCGACAGCAGCGCTGTCCCGATTCCGAACAGATACGCGTCATCGGCGGCGCGGGCGGCCGCGGCGACGCTGTGCGGGTCGCCCACGATCGCGATGAGCAGCGCCGTGCCGAGCACCGCGCCGAGCTGCCGGCCGGCGCTGGTGACGGCGCTGGCGGCGGCGAAGCGCTCGGGCGGGATGTCGGCCGCGGCGGCCGCGCCGAGCGTCGGGAAGGCGAGCCCGATGCCGACGCCGATGAGCAGCTGACCGGGGAGCCACGTGCCGGCGTAGTCGGGGACGAGGCCGGCGCCCCGCAGCACCAGGAGCCCGAGCGCGTAGAAGAGGACGCCGGGGACGATCACCGCGCGGTGGCCGAGCCGGTCGGCGAGGCTCCCCGCCGGGCCGGCGACGACCGCCGACGCGAGCGGCCCGGGCGCGACGGCGAGGCCGGCGTCGAGCACGCTGTAGCCCCACACGCCGGTCAGGAAGAGGATGTTGCCGAGGATCATCGAGAAGAAGGCGGCGGCGAAGACCAGCGTGCCGAGCGTGCCCTGCCGGAACGACGCGATCCGCAGCAGCGCCGGATCGACGATCGGCCGCGGATGGCGCAGCGAGCGCCGCGCCACCACGCCCAGCAGGAGCAGCGCCGCCACGAACGCGGCGAGCGTGCGCGCGCTCGTCCAGCCCCAGCCGTTCCCCTCGACGAGGGCCAGCGCGAGGAGCCCGAGCGACAGCGCGACCAGCACGGCGCCGGGCAGGTCGGGCAGCCCGGTGGCGGCCGGGTCGCGGCTCTCGCCCAGCGACCGCCTGCCGGCGAGCCAGACGAGGGCGCCCAGCGGGAGGTTGACGATGAAGATCCAGCGCCAGTCGGCGACCTCCACGAGCACCCCGCCGAGCGGCGGGCCGATCGCCGCCGCCAGCGCCGCCGCGGCACCCCAGATCCCGACGCCCGCCGCCCGCCGCTCGACCGGGAACAGCGGCAGCAGCAGCGCCAGCGACGCGGGGACGATGACCGCGGCGCCGACGCCCTGGAGCACGCGCGCGGCGACGAGCGCCTGCCAGGTGGGCGCCACCGCGCACAGCACGCTGGTCCCCACGAACAGCGCCACCCCGCCGAGGAACACACGGCGGCGGCCGAAGCGGTCGGCGACCCCGCCGGCCGGAACCAGCAGCGCCGCGAGGACGATGAAGTAGGCGTCGAGGATCCAGCTCAGCTCGGCCGGCGTCGCGGTGGGGAACCCGCGCCGGATGTCCGGGAAGCTGGTGTTGACGATCGTCGTGTCGACGAAGGCGAGGAAGGCGCCGCCGCAGACGGCGACGAGCGCGAGCGGGCGACGGTCCATGGTTGCGAATCGAAACCGATGTCGGCGGTCCGCGGTGTGACATCCGTCACGAGGGCTTGAACGCCACCGCCCAGCTCGCGCCGCCGTCGGCCGACTCCACGATCGTCCCGTCGGCCAGCGCGGCGGCGAGGCGGCGCTCGTCGCGAGCGAGCAGCGCCTGGGGGTCCGGTCCGTCGATCCGGCCGACCGCCTGCCAGGTGCTCCCGGCGTCGCCTGAGCGCAGCACGCGGCCGTCCGCGTCGGCGCGCAGCAGGGGGCCCGCGGCCGGCCAGACCAGCCGCGGCGCCTGCGCGGTCAGGACGGGGCGCCAGCGGCGGCCCTCGTCGAGCGACCGGTGGACCTGGTCGTCGATCGAGATCAGGATGCGCCGCGGGTCGGCGGGGTCGAGGACCATCGACGTGACGAGGCCCTGCGGCAGCGGGTGCTCGCGGAACGTCCGCCCGCCGTCGGCCGAGATAAGGAGCGCGCCATACACGGCGTCGACCGCGTAGATGCGGCCGTCGCGCTCGGCGATCTCGTGCAGGTCGGCCTCGCCGAGCCGCGACACCGTCGTCCAGGTCCGCCCGCCGTCCTCGGAGCGGATGAGCCCGAGGTACTCGGGGATGTCGGCGCGGTTCGGGTGCCCGGAGCCGAGCAGGACGCCGGGCTTGCGGGTCGCGCTGACCTCGAGGAAGCTGCCGAGGCCCGCGGTGACGCTGCCGGCGGTGATCGTCGCCTCGATCCGCCGCACGCGGTCCGTCCGGGGATCGATGCGGAAGAAGCCCCGGTTCGTCGTCAGGAGGTACTCGCCGCTGCGCGCGTCGCGCTCGAAGGCGTTGACGAGCGGCGGCGGCTTGGACGCGTCGACCAGCGCGGCCGATCGCGCCGGGGCGGGCGTGGCGGCGCCGCGCCCTTCGCCCCCGCCGCAGCCGGCCAGCACCAGCAACGCAGCGGCGAGCGCGCGGCGGCTCAGAGGCACGCGGCGATCGCGCCCGCCAGCCGCTGCACCGCGACCGCGAGGTCGTCCTCGCCGAGGAGGCTGAACGACAGCCGCAGCTCGTTGCGCCCGCCGTCGCCGCCCGGGTAGAACGGCCGGCCGGGCACGTAGGTGACGCCGGCGGCGATCGCCGCGGGGCGCATGGCGACGGTGTCGACGGGCTCGGGCAGCGTCAGCCAGGTGAACATCCCGCCGGTCGGCACGCTCCACTCGGTGCCCGCGGGCATGTGGCGCTCCAGCGCCGCGGACACCGCGCGCCAGTGCGACGCGTAGAGCGCCCGCGCCTTCGGGATCTCGCGCTCGAAGTGGCCGGCGCGCCCGTACTCCTCGACGAGCCGCTGGCCGAGGCCGCCCGCGCACTGGTCGGTCGTCTGCTTGGCTGACGCCATCTGCGCGATGACGTCGGGCGGCCCGGCCGCCCACCCGAGGCGCACGCCGGGGAAGAAGACCTTCGAGAACGTCCCCGCCTGGACCACGGTGTCGGGCGCCAGCGACCACAGCGTCGGCAGGTTGCCCCCGTCGTAGGAGGTCTCCCGGTACGCGACGTCCTCGAGGATCAGGATCCGGTGCCGGCGGCACAGCTCGACGAGCGCCCGGCGGCGCTCGAGCGGCAGCGTCCGGCCCGAGGGGTTCTGGTACTCCGGGATGACGTAGAGCAGCTTGGGGCGCAGGCCGGCGGCGAGCTGCTCGGCGAGCGCGTCGACGACCAGCCCGTGCTCGTCCATGGGGATCGGCGCGAGCTGCGCGTCGAAGCCGGAGAAGGCCATCAGCGCGCCGAGGTAGGTCGGCGCCTCGACCGCGACGACGTCGCCCGGGTCGAGCAGCGCGCGGCCGGCCAGCGTGATGCACTCCATGCCGCCGCTGGTGACGATCAGCTCTGCGGGCTCCGGCCGGCGGCCCTGCAGCTGCGCCTGGCGCTCGGCGAGGTAGTCGCGCACGCTGGGGATCCCCTCGCACGGCGAGTACTGCAGCGCGACGCCGGGGTCGTCGCGCAGCAGGCGCGCGACGATGTCGTCGAGCACGGCAGTGGGGAACGTCGCCGGGTGCGGGAAGCCGCCGCTCAGCGACAGCACGCCGGGCGGGGCGCCGGCCAGGATCGCCGTCAGCTCCGCGTCGCCGCCGCTGCGCGCCTGGCGCGAGAACGCGGCCGCCCACCCCGTCGCCCGGGCCTCCTCGAGCATCTCCCTCACTCCTCCGCCTCGAAGGTCAGCGCGCTGGCCTCGCCCGCGTCGAGGCGGGCGACGTGCGCGCGGTAGCTCGTCAGCGCGTGCAGCTCCTCGCCGGCCGCGACGCGCTGCAGGATCGCGCCCTCGGCGCGGGCGATCGCCTCGGCGCCTTCCAGCGCGGCGGCGATCCGGTCGGCCGGCGCGATGACCACGCCGTCGTCGTCGGCGAACACGAGGTCGCCGCGCGCGACCGCGACCCCGCCGCAGGTGATCGGCTGCCCCAGCGGCGCGCGCGAGACGACCGTGCCTGAGCGGGGGATCGTCCCGCGGGCGAAGATCGGCAGCCCGACGCGGCGCAGGCCCTGCACGTCGCGGCAGCGGCCGTCGATGACCACGCCGGCGAGCCCGCGCCGGCGCGCCTCGCTCGCGAACAGCTCCCCGAGCACCGCGGCGGTGCCGCCGTTGGTGGCGACCACCAGCACGTCGCCCGGCTCCGCCTCCAGCAGCGCGCTGAAGACCGGCAGGTGGTCGTCCTCGGCGACCACCGTGAGCGCGGGGCCGGCGGTGCGGACGTCGGGCACGATGGCCCGGATGGCGGGATCGACGACCGGCAGAGTCTTGTCGGCGTCGCACAGCGCCGAGACCTCGACGGCGAGGAGCCGCTCGACGAGCTCTGAGGCGGTCATGGCGGACAGTGTGACGCACCGCGAGCCCGCCCCCGCCCGGTCGGCTCAGCAGCCGCCGCCGTCCCACCCGGCGCCGGTCCCGCCGCGCGAGCGGCCGCCCCGCCCCGGCATCACCATCGCCCCCAGCACTCCTGCGATCACGACGAGCAGCACCAGCGCCATGACAGGACCCATGACGGCCTCCCGATCGGTGGATGTCCGGAGGAAGGTTCCGAACGTTCGATCAAGCCGCGCTGAAAGATGGCGAGCGCGCCGACCTGGCACGATCTGACGCGTGACGCGCGGCGACCCGGAAGTCCGCCGGCAGTTCAACGGCCTGGTCGGCGACCTCGACTACCCGATGTTCATCGTGACCGCGCGCTCGCGGGCCGGGGAGCCCGCGGGCTGCCTCATCGGGTTCGCCAGCCAGTGCAGCATCGATCCGCCGCGCTGGCTGGTCTGCCTGTCGAAGTCCAACCGGACCTATCGCCTGGGCCGCACCGCCCGCACGCTCGGGGTGCACTTCGTCCCCGCGTCGGCCGACGCGCTGGCCGAGCTGTTCGGCGGCGAGACGGGCGACGAGGTCGACAAGTTCGCGCGCGTCGGGTGGGAGGACGGCCCCGACGGCGTGCCGATCCTCGACGAGTGCCGCAACTGCTTCGCCGGCCGCGTGCTCGACCGGGTCGATCTCGGCGATCATGTCGGCTTCGTGCTCGAGCCGATCTTCGTCCGCGCCGAGGTCCCCCAGCCGGAGTTCACCTTCCACCGCGCCCGGCGCATCGAGGCGGGCCACGAGGCGTGAGCGCGGTGCGCCTGCAGCGCCTGGCGCCCGCGCCCGGCACGGTCACGGCCGCCGAGGCGGCGGCGACGGTGGTCCCCGACCCCGACGCGCTGGGCGGCGACCGGCCGCGTGTGCTGGTCAACATGGTCGCGACCGCGGACGGCCGCGCGACGCTCGGCGGCCGCGCCGGGGCGATCGGCAACCAGGCCGACCGGGAGCTGTTCCACGCGCTGCGCGGGCGCGTCGACGCGGTGATGGCCGGCGCCGGCACGGTGC
>DASVQH010000311.1:0-30385 GCA_036389195.1 Solirubrobacteraceae bacterium | reverse complement strand
CGCCCCGACTGCTGGCCCGCCGCCGGCTTGGCGTCCTTGCGCAGGAGGCCGGGGACGAAGAGCGCCCCGGCGACGGCGAGGATCAGGAACGTCACGGCGACTGGGATCCACAGGAGGTTGCGTCCTCGCGGCGCGACGGGCGGCGGCGGCGGCGGCTCCGGCAAGGCCACGTGGTGGTCGTGCAGCACCGTCGACTGGACCGTCCCGTTCGACGAGGCGGGCGCGTAGCCCGTCGTGCCGCCCACCCAGCCGCCGTCCGCGGCGGCCGGCTGGACCGGCTCGTCGACCACGATGGCGCGCCGCGCGGTGGACCCGGTGCCCCACGCGCCGCCGGTCGGCGTGCGGCTGTGCCCGTTGGCGGCCGCGAGGGCGGCGCGCCCGAGCTCGGCGGCGGACCTGAACCGGTCGTCCGGGTCCTTGGCCATCGCCTGCTCGATGACCGCGTCGAACGGCGCGAGCGCCGGCCTGCCGGCGCTCGGCCGCGGGATCGGCGCCGAGATGTGCTGCTGCGCCAGGTCGACGGGGGCCCGGCTCTGGTACGGCGGTGCGCCGGTGAGCATCTCGAACAGGACGCACCCGAGCGCGTAGGTGTCCGCCGGTGCCCGCACCGGGCGGCCCTGGACCTGCTCGGGCGCCGCGTACAGCGGCGTGCCGAGCCAGCCGCCGTCCTGGGTCAGGTGCGGCGCGGTGATGTCGCGGGCGATGCCGAAGTCGGTGAGCAGCGCGTCCACGTCGTCGGCGCCGCGGGCGATGAGGATGTTCTCCGGCTTGACGTCCCGGTGGACGAGCCCGAGCTTGTGGGCGGCGGTCAGCGCGCCGCCGACCTGATCGGTCACGCGAGCGGCAGCGGAAGGATCGAGCGGGCTCTGTCGGCCGAGCAGCTCCCGGAGGTCGGCGCCGTCGACGTAGCGCATCACCATGAAGAGCCGGCCGTCCTCTTCGTCGGCGAAGTAGACCGTCACCGCGTGAGGGTGGTTGACCGACGCCGCGAGGCGGACCTCGTCCCGGAAGCGCGCGCGGAACTCCGCCTGCGCTGCGCGCTCGGGGCGGACGACCTTGACGGCGACGACCCGGTGGAGGTTCTGCTGGAAGGCGCGGTAGGTGATGCCCATACCGCCGCGTCCCAGGACCGCGTCGAGCCGGCAGCCCCCGAGCGTCTCGCCGATGCCCGGCTCGCCCTGCGGCGCGGGGAAGTCGACGACGAGCCGTGCTTGGCTGCCCTGCCTTCCAGTCGTCATGTGCGCGCCCGCCCCTTTACATCGATGTCCGGTGCGCCACCCGACCACACTGGCCCGGCCGCGTCAAGCCGAACGGTCAGTAGCCGTTGGTGCATGCGTAGCCGAACGTGGATTCGCGCTGCGGTCGCCACTCGGCGCGGCGCTCGGGGCGTTGCATGTAGCCCTGGTCGTAGAGCCACCGATCTCCGAACTTGCGCATCCAGGTGACGCCCTCGTAGGAGCACGCCGGCTCGCCCGGCTTGTCGTACGTCGGGCCGGTGATCCGGATCGTCGCGATCTTCGGCCCCGGGTCGTACTCGAGCAGGGTCACCGCGACGTCGTCGGGCGCCAGCCACGCCTCGTTGTCGGACTCGTGGCGCTCCCAGCCCGCGCGGCCGCCGTTGTCGGCCTTCCAGGCCTTGTACGACGGGCTGAGCAGGTCCCAGGCGGTGTCGTAGTCGCCCTGCTGGATCGCGGCGAGGTACGCCTCGATCACCGGCTGGAGGTCCTCGGCCGCCGAGGGGGAGGCGTCGTCGACGTCGTCGCCCGTCTCCGTGTCCGTGTCGTTGTCGTCGGCGCTCGCCTGCGCCGTGGCGGCCGGCGTGGGCGTGGCCTCGGCCGCCGCCTCCTCGGCCTGTTCGGTCACGACGACGGTGCGCTGGGCGGCCGGGGCCGCGTCGTCGCCGCCGCCCGAGAGCGCGACGGCGGCACCGGCGCCGCCGACCGCGAGCGCGAGCAGCAGCAGACCGGCGATGAGCAGCTTGGTGGTGTCGAAGCCGCGGCGCGCCGGCGGCTGGGGCGGAGGCTGCGGCGGCGGGTGCCACCCGGGCGGCGGCGGCGGCTGCTCGCCGGCCGGCGGGGAAGGCGGCGCGGGAGCGACGGGGGCCGGAGCCGCCGGAGCGACGCCCGCCTTCGGGCCGTTCGTGCAGGCGACGACCGCACAGCCGCCGTTCTCGTCCCAGCAATCCGCGTGGTGGACGCTCGAGCAGGCGGGGCACTGCGTCACGGGGATGTCCTGCTTGAGCGTGAAGCGGCAGTACGGGCAGGCGCGCCCGACCGCGGCCTGGGCGTGCGGCGGGCCGGACACGGCCGTCAGAACTCCCCGTCGGTGTAGGTGGTGGCGCTGTGGCGAGCGGCGACCGGGTTCCACAGCTCGACGAACTCGTGCTTGCGCTGCGTGGCGAGCGCGTCGAAGCCCGAAGCGTCGATCTGCGCCGCGTAGTTCCGGTCGGAGGCGAGCGACGCCTTCATCGCCTGGCGCAGCTTGCGCTGCGCACGACCGAGGCGGCCAGGCGCGGTCTCCAGCGCGTCGAGGCGAGCGAGGACTCTCTCGCGGTTGCGGATCGCCGCCTCGTAGCGGCCCTCCTGGACGGCGGTGCGGCCGCGGCGTGAGAACTCGATGATGTCCTGGATCTCCGAGACCACGGTGGACTCGATCTCGTCCCGGGTCGGCTCGGAGGGAGCGGTCTCCGTGACGTCTTCGGTCGGCGTGGCGGCCGGCGTCGTCGTCGCGGCGGCACGCGTCGCGGACGCCGAAGACGGGTTCGCGTCGTCGCCTCCGGTCGCCAGCACGTAGCCGCCCACGCCGGCTGCGGCGATGAGCAGCCCGCAGGCGATCCCGATGAACATGCCCCGGCCGTTGCGGTCCGGGCGCCCGCCCGCCGCCCCGGTCGGCGGCGGCGGCGGCGGCGACGCCTCGGCGGTCCGGGGGCCGGCCTCGGTCGGCGACGCGACCACGGTGGCCTGGGCGCCGCAGCCGACGACGGCGCAGCCGCGGTTGTCCGCCCAGCAGTCCTCGTGGTGCAGGGCGTGACAGCTGTCGCACTGCTCGACGAGCATGCCCTCCTTCAGCGCGAAGCGGCAGTACGGACAGGCGCGCCCGGCACCCGCGGCGCTGACCATCATCTGCGTCACGGCGCGCGCTCGGTCTTCAGACGAGGCCGGGGTACAACGTTCAGAGGCACTGGACACGGATACTCACGCCAGCTCCGGTTCCTTGCAAGTCGATCATCCGTCCACCGGTGCAACGAGGCATTAGAGTCGCGCGTTGTGCGGAACATGCGCTTGTACCTCGTGGCGCTTCTCGCGGTCGGCGCGTCGGCCGGCGGCGCCCTGATCGGCGTGCTGTCGTCGGACCCGGAAGGGTCCGAGGCACCGGCCTCGGTTGCCGCGACCCCCGCCGCGGCGCCCGCCGGAACGCCCCAGCCGCCCGCCGTCGACGACGGCGACGACGCGGGGAGCGACCGGTCGGCGCCGAGACGGCCGAAGCCGTGGATCCGCCCCGCGGTGCTGCGCCGCCGCGTCGAGGCCGCCGGCCACGGCGCTCGCGTCGGGGTGTTCGTCAGGCCGCTCGGGGCGGAGCGCGGCGTCGGCGCGGGCGCGCTGCAGAGCGGACCGGCGTGGAGCACGGCGAAGGTCCCCGTCATCGTGGCCCGGCTGCGCCTGGCCGGCGGGCAGGTCGAGGACGGGATCGACTCGCTCGCCACGCGGGCGCTCACCGCTTCGGACAACGAGGCCGCTCAGGAGCTCTTCGATCAGATCAGCGCCCGCCAGGGCGGGACCGAGCAGGCGAGCCGCTACGTCACCGGGGTGCTGCGCGATGCGGGTGACCGAGTCACCGCCATCAACAGCCGCAGGGTGCGCCCGGAGTTCTCGACCTTCGGCCAGACGGCGTGGTCGCTCGCGGAGGGCACCCGGTTCTTCTCCGCGCTGGCGCGCCAGTGCGTCGCGCCGCGTGCCGCCGACCGCCGCGTGGGCGAGCTCATGACGCACGTCGTCGCCTCGCAGCGCTGGGGCCTGGGTCACGCGCCGACGCCCGCCTCGGCCTCCGTGTCGTTCAAGGGCGGCTGGGGACCGGACCCCGCCGGCCGGTACCTCGTCCGCCAGTTCGGTGTCGTGCGCACCCGCGACGGGGCCGGCGTCGCGGTCGGCATGATGGCCGTGGCGGGCGACGGCGGGTTCTCGTCCGGCGTCGCCGCCGTCGACCGGCTCGCTCGCGCCGTGGTCTCGAGCGTGGCCCTGGGACGCCTGCGGCCGGCGGCGGGGTGCGGCCGTGGCTGAGCAGGCGGAGGAGCTCGCGGGGGCCGTCTGGCGGGCCGGCGTGCGCGAGGCGATCTACGACCACGTGTTCGCCAGCCCCGACGCGGAGGTCGGCGGGTTCCTGCTCGGCTGGGTGGGTGAGGACGCCCGCCTGCGGATCGCCGAGTCGCGCCCCGCGGCGTCGGCGCGGCGCACGGCAACCAGCGTCACGTTCACCCAGGAGGACTGGGCGGACGTCCTCGCCCACATCGAGACGCTCGATCGCCCGCACCGGATCGTCGGCTGGTACCACAGCCATCCGGGCTACGGGATCTTCCTGTCGAGCTTCGACCTGTTCATCCATCAGAACTTCTTCGCCTCGGCGGGCCAGGTGGCCCATGTCGTCGACCCCATCGCCGGCCGCGAGGGGCTGTTCGGGTGGAGCGGCGGCGAGGTCGTGAAGTTCGTGGAGAACGCGACGGAGCGCCCGCCGCTGGGCCGGCCGGCCCCATGACGCTGCGCGCGGCAGCCCTGGCGCTCGCCGCGTTCATGGCGCTTGCCGACGCGGCGATCGCCGTGCTGGCGCTGCCGCCGATGCTGGTCGACCTCGACACCACGGTCGTCGGCGTGGCGAGCGTCATCGCCGTCTACACCGGGGGCGTCGCCGCGACGGTGGCGGTGCTGCAGCGAAGGGCTCGCTCGACGCTCCCGCCGGGCATCGGCACCTGGGGCTGCGCGCTCTTCGGCATCGGCGCGCTGGTCTGCGCGGTGAGCCCGTCGATCGCTCCGCTCGTGGCGGGCCGGCTGCTGCAGTCGATCGGCGGCGGGGCGGTCATGCTGGTGGCGTTCGACGAGCTGCGCGGCAAGCCGGCGGGGGGACGGCTGTGGACGGCGATCGCGACGTTCGGGCTCGCCGCCGGGCCGGCGCTCGGCGGGGTGCTGACGGAGATCTTCGGCTGGCGCTCGATCTTCGGAGCTCAGGTGCCCGTCGCTGTTGTCGCCGCCGTCGCGCTCGCTCGCGCGCCGTCCGTCCGTCTCGCACCCGCGCGGCGCCTGGTCATCGAGGACCCGGGTTCTCGCCGCGCCGCGGGCAGCGCGCTCGTGGCGCTCTCCGGGGCGCTGACCGGCGTGCTGTTCCTCCTCATCCTCCTGCTGGTCGCCGGCTGGGCGACCTCGCCGCTGACCGCCGCCGCCGCGGTCACCGTGCTGCCCCTGGCCGCCATCGCGGGCGGGTCCATCCCGGGGCGGCCCGCGCGGCTCGCGGTCGCGGGCGCCGCCCTCGTGGCCGCGGGGACGGCGCCGCTGGCCTTCGTCCCCAACGCGAGCCTCGCGTGGGTGGTCGGGCCGCAGGTCCTCGCCGGGCTCGGCATGGGGATGAGCATCGGCGCCCTCGCCGGCGGCCTGCTGCCCGAGTCCACGACCGTCGAGGCCGCTCGCCTGCTGGTGTTCCGACACGTGGGCATGACGCTCGTGCTGGCGGCGCTCGCCCCCGTCGTCGCCCATGAGCTGCAAGCCGCGGTGGACGACGCCAAGCTCCAGGGGACCGCGCTGGTCCTCGATGCGGCGATCGACCCGGTGCGCAAGGTCGCGCTGGCGACCCTCCTCGTGTCGACGGTCGACGACGAGCAGCCGCGCGCGGCGCTGCGCAGCTCCGAGCAGGTCGCCGTGCGCAACGCGGCGGCCGGCGAGCGCCCCGAGGTCCGGCGCCTCACCCGTGTGGCCGACGACGTGCTGGTCGGGGCGGTGAACAAGGCGTTCCGCCTCGCGTTCCTCATCGCCGCCGCGTTCGCGCTGCTGGCCGCCGTCCTGCTCGTCCCCCGCTTCGGAGGAGCGCGCGTGCTCGTGGGCGGGGTGCTCGCCACCGCGTTGGCCACGGGCGCCTACGCGTACGCGCACCACCACTGGCAGCCCGACCGGGTCGCGCTCACCGATCCGTGCGGCGCGCCGGCGCCGCCGGCCGCCGACGGGTTGCCGGGCAAGGCCCAGCGCCTCTCGTTGCAGGTGATCGACCAGGCGGCCTGCCACCTCGGGTCCTCGCGCGAGGAGCTCGTCCTCGCGCTCGCCGACGACCGGGACGCCGAGCGCTTCGAGGAGCGCCACGGCGTGAACCCGCGCAGCGCCGGCGGGCTCCTGCGGGCGCTCTTCGGCGGGTGAGCTACTTGCGGATGGTGCGATCGAGCACCGGGGCGATGGTCCCGAACGCCCGCTCGATCTCCTCGGGTCCCTTTGTGTCGCCTGGGTCGTCGCTGACCGTCGGCTGCACGTTCGGGTGAAACACACCCATCACCCCGACCGGCACGCCGTGAATCGTCATCGAGACGATCTGACCGACCAGATACCTCTTCTGTCTCCGACCGCCCCAGCCGCCCTTGAAGGCGAGGTCCGGGAATCGCGAGAACTCCCGTCGGGCTCCCCACTCCGGCGACACGCTGTAGTCAGCATCGGTCACGCCGGGATCGTGGCTTCGGTCCTTGGGCCGCATCATGAGGCGCCGCGGCGTTTCCCCCGCCTTGCCGTATTCCCGTGCCGCGAGCGCTCGAGCGAAGGCCGCCCCATCGCGGACGGTCCATTCCGCGGTACCGAGCTGTAGAGCCGGGCTGGCGGGGTCCGCCCCGAGGCCCCGCAGCACCGCGTCGCATTGCGCGTCCTCCGGACCCTCTGGCTTCAGGGGGATGTTCACGTCCGGGCTCGCCCCCGCCCGTTCGAGCACCGAGCGGATCCGTGCGGCCGCCTTGTCTGCGCCGCCGGCGTGTTTCTGCAGCTCAAGGACGACGCGGCGCTGTCGGCAGTTCTCGGACCGGATGAGCGCCCCTTGCATCGCTTCGAACGCATGATCCTCAGGGGCACGGCCATCCAATGCCTCCATCAGCGCGACGGCCGTGACTGGTTTGCTCATCGACCACATGCGCGACTGCGCCGTCTTCGCCGAGGGCGGCGCCACCGCGGCGTCTGACCACCCGTTCGCCCATACCGCAAGCTCCAGCCTGCCCACGGGCTTCGCCGTGAGCACCGCTTCCTCGAGCGCCTTCTTGAGCTGCGGCGAAGGTGCGCCCGTGAGCCCGAGTTGCTCCTGCGTCCCGTTCGTGCCGGCCGACGCGGGGGCCATCTCGGCTTCCTTGGCGGTCCCCTTGGGGCCGTCGTGCTTCTTCGTCTCCTTCGGTCCCTTCCCGGCGGGCGAACGCGACGCCGGCACGGTCGTGGACGCCGGCTTGGCGGCCTCTCCCGTGCCGATGAGGACCGCCCCGAGGAGCACACCGATCAGCACGCCGACCGCGGCGGTCAGGATCGCCGGGCCGGGATCACGGCGGACGCGTTCGACGTCGTCGCTCAGCATCCGATCCCCATGAGCTCCGACTGGCGAGGCCGCCACTCGCGTGTGCGCTGCGGCGTCGTGCTGTAGCCCGGGTCGTACTTCCACTCGCCGTCTTCCCAGCGCACCCAGGTGATGCCGCCCCACGTCGAGCAGCTCGACTCGGGGTTCGAGTAGCCCATGTTGGAGACGCGCACGGTCACGACCCCTGTGCGCGAGTTCGCCTCCACGATCCGCGCCTTCAGGCCCGACGGGTCGATGTAGTCGCCGAGGCTCTTCTGGCCGCTCGCCCAGGCGTCGTAGCCGTTCGTTCGCAGCGCCTTGTCCTGCTTGCGCTGGGTCATCGCGTCGAACGCCGTCCGGTAGTCGCCCGCCGTGAGCGACTCGTGCCAGTCGCGCAGCATGGTCTGGATCTCGTCCTGCATCTGCGCCTCGCTCTCGTCGGGAAGCGCGCTGCTCGCCTCGGCCGGCACCGAGCTCGTGTCCTCGGGGAAGTCCTCGCTGGTGTCCTCGGTGGCGTCGTCGGGCTGGACGCCGTCCTCGCTGGAGCTCGTGGCGCCGTCGGTGTCGATCGACTCGGTCTGGGCGGCGGTCTGGACGGTCGTGGTCGGGGTGCCGTCCTTCTGCGACGACACGACCGCGAGGGCCGCGCCGCCGAGAGCGATGGCCAGCACCACCGCCGCGGCGAGGACCCAGGGGCCGGTCCGGCCACCCGAGCTGGGCGCGGGCTGCTGCTGCGCCCACGCCGGCTGGGGCGGCTGGGGCGGCGGTGGCGGCGCTGCCGCGACCGGCTGCTGCTGGTGCTGCGGGGCCCAGTTGGGCGCCGGGGGCGCCGGTGTGACCTGCGTGGGCGCGGCCGCCGCGGCGCGCGTGTCGGCGGTCGGACCGCCCTGGCACGCGACGACGGCGCAGCCGTTGCCGTTGTCCGTCCAGCAGTCGGCGTGGTGCGGTGCGGAGCACACGCCGCACCGGACCATCTCGGTCCCCTCCTTGAGCGGGAAGCGGCAGTAGGGACAGGCGCGTCCGGTCTCCGCTTGCGTCGCGAGCCCGTGCACGGGGCCGCCGGGCGTCTGCATGGTCATGGCTTGCTGGCTCCGTTCACCGCGAGGGTCATTCGCCGTTGTAGGACTCGGGGGACAGGCTCTCGTCCGAGCCGGGCGCCGGCGCGAGGGTGTGGGGGTTCTCGCCGGCTTGGTCCGTGCGCCGCACGGTCCGGGCGATCGCGTCGGCGACCGCGAACTTCGCGTCGCCGCGTTCGCCGTTGACGAGCAGCGCGATGCCGCCGTAGTCGTCGTTGAGCAGGATGTCGCTGCAGGTCCGGGACTCGCACGGGGGCCGCGGGAAGTCCTCGACCGTGACGAGCCGGGTGTGCTTGGCGGCCGTCGTCATCTCCAGCTCGCCGGTGATGTACTCCTGGGCGGGCTGCGCGACGGCGTGGGGCGTGTGGACCACCGTGATGACCTCGCCGGCCGGGCCCTCGATCATGCGGACGATCTGCCGGCCGCCGTTCTGGCGCTCCGGTGCGGACACCCTCCAGCCGTCGTCGGTTCCCGGCATATCGGCGACCCAGCCGTTGGCGGTGATGCGCCGGGTGAGCGTGGGGACGCCGTCCGCCGCCTCACCGCCGCTCGGCGCCTCCTCGGTGGTCGTCTCGAGGGTCTCCGGCGGTTCGTCGGCCGTCGCCGCGGTGCTCGCCGCGCCGGCCTTCGCGGCCGCCCGCTCACCCTCGCCGGAGCGTTGCGTGAGGACCACGGCAAGCGCCGCGCTCGCCAGCGCGAGCGCCACGACGATCGCCGCCGCGAGGATCCACGGGCCGCGGTGCGCGCGGGGAGCGGGGGCGGCGGGGGTCGACTGAGCGGGCGGGGCCGGGTGCGGTGGCACCGCGGCGGGCTGCGCCGAGATGACCTTGCGCTCGATCACCGGGACGGCCGGGAGCGCGGGCTCCCGCGTCGCCGCCTGGCGCGGGCCGGCGGCCGGCCCGCCGGGGCACGCGACGATCGCGCACCCGTCGCCGTTGTCGTCCCAGCAGTCGGCGTGGTGCGCGGACGAGCATGCGCCGCAGCGCACCATCCCGTCGCCTTCCTTGAGCGGGAACCGGCAGTACGGGCAGGGCCGCCCGGTCTCCGCCCGGGTGGCGACGCCGCGCTCCGGGCCGTCGGGAACCTGAGTCGTCATCGTCTCCGCGGGCGAGGTCAGTCCGACTTGGCCCTGAACGTGCAGATGGGCGCTCCGGCAGCGCTGACCTGATCGGTACGCTCGATAACGTAACCGCGCGCCTCCCGCGGCTGGCCAAGAGTGGTGCGAGCGCACTCGTCATTGAGCGGGTTCGTCGGATCCAGCTGCGCCGAGGTCAGGCTCTCCGCTCCGGCAGCCGTGCCGTCGGTCTGCTGAGCCCCGGATGGCGGCGGCGTGGACGTGGCTCGCGGAGCTCTCGATCGCGGCTTCTGGTCGCGGGCACGCTCTCCGGACTGCCGGTCGGGTCCTCGGGCGCCCGCCGGCGTGCGCTGGGCGTCGGGGGTGGTGACGGTGTCCGATCCGCCGTTGATCAGCGACCACCCGCCGAGCCCGACGAGCACCCCGACCAGGGCGGCGAGGATGAGCGCCGGCACCGGGTAGCCGGCCTGCGGGGGCGCGTCGGCGTCCCACACGACCGTGGTGCGCGCGGGCCGCGAGCGGGGCTCGACGCCCTGCGCCTGCCAGCCGGTCGGCGTCGGCCGCTCGAACAGCGGCTCGATCTGCCCGTCGCGCCACACGAACGCGCCCTCGGTGCAGGCGAGCGGGTCGACCACGACGGCGATCTGCGATGCACCGCTGAAGAAGTTGCGGTGGATGAAGAGGTCGTGCTCGGAGAGGAAGATCCCGAAGCCCGGGTGGCTGTGGTACCAGCCGACGATCTGCGTGCCCTCCGGGAAGGTCTCGTCGAGCGTCCGGTGCACGTGCTCCCAGGCGTCCTGGGTGAACGTGAGCGTCGCCCGCTGCTCGTCGGCCTTGAGCGCCTCGATGGCGCCGGTGACCATCGGCAGCGACCCCTCGGCGGCCACGCGGCCCACGAGCACCCCGCCGACCTCGCGGTCGGCGTTGGCGAAGACGTGCGGGTAGACCACGCCGGCGCTCACGCGGCGCAGGCCGGCGATGTCCGCGGCTTTCAGGGCCGCTTCCTGCCGCCTCACCGGGCGCCTCCCTGCGTGACGACCACCGGCTGCTCGCCCACCGGGAGGGTCGCCAGCGTCTGCACGTCGGCGCCTGGCGTCACGTCGTGATCCAACGCCCACTGAGCGGCCTCCTTGTCGAGCGCGTCATGGGGGTTGAGCGACCGATACGTCGCCAGCGCGTGCAGGCGCGAGCACAGGTCGGCCAGGCTCTCGGCGGCGCTCCAGCTGCCGACGCACACGCCGCCGTTGCGCTCGGGCGGCAGCAGGTTCGGGTGGAAGATCGGCGTCTTCCACGTCACGACCGGCGGGCGCCGCGGGTACTCGAGGTGGAGGTAGAGGTCGCACCGGTGCAGGCGCCGGACGGCGAGCTGCCCGTCCGGCTCCCGCGCGAGACCGGGGCCGAAGAAGATGACCTCGTACTGCTCCGGAGGATCGCCCGCGGTGCGGAACGCCAGGTGCCCCTGCTCGGCGAGCTCGCTCAGCTGCGCGAGGTCGCTGCGCAGGCGCCGTTCGCGCGGGCTCATCCGTCCTCGCCCTTGGGCGCGCGGAAGAGGATCTCGAAGTCGTCGTCGGGCGCGGGCTCGCGACGTCGCACGACGGGCTGGTGCGTCGTCGGCTGCTCGGACGGGTCCAACGGGGACTCGGCCTGCGTGGCGGCGAAGTCGCCGAAGGCGACCGGCGCGGGAACGCCGCCGCCGACGCCCCCCGCGCGGCCCCGCCTGCGGGCGCGCAGGCGGACGGCGAGCGTGATGAGCCCGAGGACCAGCACGAGCAGGACGACGCCGAGCAGGACGAGCTGCCACAGCGGCCGGCCGGAGTCGTCGTCGACACCGCCGGCCGACGCGGCGCGGCGCAGCGCCGCCGCGGCGACGAGCTGCCGGCCCTGCTTGACCTTCGTGCCGACCATGCCGAGGACGCGGCCGTTCGCGTCGACCACCGGAGCGCCGGCGTAGGTGTCGCGCAGGGCGCTCCGGACCGTCAGACGCGCGCCGCGGCCCTCGACCGGGACCCTGCGCGCCGCCTCGCCGTAGCCGACGGGGGATCCGATCACGTAGGCCTCGCGGACCCGCTTGGCGACCTTGGGCGCCAGCTTGAGCGGCTTGAGCTCGGTGCCCTCGACCTCGAGGACCGTCACGCCGCCGGAGGTGCTCACCGCCTTGGCGGAAGCGCTCTCGCCGGTGCGCGCCGTGACCTGGAACGGGCCCTTCGCCGCGGCGGTCACGACGCGCCCGTCGTCGCCGAGCCGGAACCCGGTGACGAGGTCGTCGCCCGCGCGCACGGCGACGGCGCTCCGGCTTGCGCCGAGCACGTCGCGGGGGGCGGTCCGCGCGGCCGCGTCGGCCGTGGGCATCGCGGCCGCGGCCAGGACGGCCAGCGCCGGAAGCGCGAGTCGGCGGCGCACGGTCAGATCAGCTCCCAGGCCGGCCGGCCGCCGGTGAGCAGGAAGAACACGCGGTCCATCCCCGAGCGGCCGGTGATGACGTCGCCCGGCGGGAGCTTGAGGTCGGCGGGACGCCGCGACAGCAGCTCGTCGCCGGGCTCGACGCCATGGGTCAGCTGCAGCCGCCACTGGTTGCCGCAGCTCGGGCAGAGGCCGCGACCGGCCGTGAGGTTCTCGATCGGCTCGCCCACCTGCTCGCTGGACCCGCACGAGTGGCACTCCGCGCCGAGGACGATCTCGTGCTCGAAGTCGAGGACGGCGCGCTCGCCGAGCGCGTCCCGCGCGAGGCCGAGCAGCTCCCCGAACGTCACGTCGGGCGCGACGACGGTGGCCGACGCGAGGTCGTACGTGTCGTGGCTGAGGCAGTCCTCGCGGCGCCCGTAGACGACCGGGTAGGACTCGTGCGACGTCCCGACGTACTGGAAGCCGCCGCCGGCGAGGTGCGGGTCGCCGAGCCGGTCCCGGTGCAGGAGCTTGACCGCCTCCTGGACCTGCATGGCCGCGATGATGCTCGCGCTGGTCGACGTCGTCGGCACCTTGCCGCCGAGCATGTCGTCGCGCGTGAGCAGCGCGCAGGTGCGCCGAGCCGCGACCAGCTCGTGGTCGCGCTCGCTCATCGTGCACTCGTAGCACGCGGTGTCGGGCGGGCAGAACACGCGGACGACGCCCATGAGCCCCTCGATCGCGCCGTCGACCCAGGGCGTCGTGGTCTTCCAGCACGCCTGGTTGACGAAGAGCCGCGCCTCGCGGTTGTCGAGGCCGCCGAGCACCAGGTCGACGTCGTTGAAGAGACCCAGTCCCGCCGACACGCGCACGTCGCCGACGACCGGGATGAACTCGACGCCGGGATTGACCTCGGCGGCACGCCGCGCGAGCACCTCCGCCTTGAGCTCGCCCTCGTCGGTCTCGCGGAAGAACACGCAGCGCGCCAGGTTCGAGTTCTCGATGCGATCGAGGTCGGCGATGACCACTCGGCCGACGCCCATCAGGGCGAGGTTCTTGACGAGCTCGTTGCCCAGCGCGCCCGCCCCGACGACGAGCACCGACGCGCTCGCCAAGCGGTCCTGGTCCCACCACGAGATCAGGTTCTGGCGGTGGTACCGGGCGTTCTCGTCCTCGAACCCGACCTCGGTCCGGTCGGTGACGGCGGTGTCGGACAAGGCTCAGCCGGCGGTGATCTCCGCGACGAGGCGGAGAACGTCGTTGTTGTTGACGCCCGCGTCGGAGAGCGACTCGTTGTCGTTGACCTGACGACCGGTCTGCTTGTGGTGGAACTTGTACGAGAGCGGCTGGCCGTCGGGGCCGACGGTGGGCAGCTCGAGCAGCGTGACGAGCTTCCCGACGATGCGGCCGGCGGCCACGTTCTCGGGAACGGTGACCTCCTCCGCCTTGTTGCCGGTCGCGTCGACGACTGTCAGGTCCATTGGATTCGATGCTCCTGTTGGTGGGTCGAGAGAGACTCAGTACGCGCCGGCGGGCGCGGGGACGGCGGCGCGCTCGGCGTAGCCCAGGACCGTGTTGCCGATCTGGATCTGGTCGCCGTTGCGCAGGACGTGGCGCCTCACCGCGGTCTGGTTGACGTAGACGGTCGCCTCCGGCGCGGCGGTCAGGGTGCGCTGGGCCCCCTGCTCGTCGATGCGCGCGTGCTCCTTGGCGACGGCCGGGTCCTTGAGCAGGAAGATCTCGCTGTCCGGCGAGGCGCCGATGCGGGTCGTCTCGTGCCAGAGGATGAACTCCTTGCCGGCCATGCCGCCGGCCAGCACGTGCAGCCAGGCGTCGCGGCGCGCGGCCTCGACGGTGCGGATCGCCACGGCGATGAAGATGCCGACGCCGAGCAGGCCGATCAGGCGGGCGGGCCCCTCGGACTCGACGGAGCGGCTCGACCACTCGAAGAGCAGGCCGCCCGCGGCGCCGCCGACGGCGCCGCCGACCAAGCCGTTGATCGCCTTGCGGCGCGACCCGTCCACGATGCCGAAGACGACGCCCACGCCGAGGCCGAAGATCGCCCAGCCCACGGCGCGCGCGAGGTAGATCCGGGCGCTCACGCCGTCGTCGAACAGCGAGACGTCGGACAGCATCTCCCGGTAGACCACCTGCGCGAGGAAGCCGGAGACGAAGCCGGACACGAAGGCGGGGATCGCGATGCGCGCGGCGCGGCGGCCGGCTTCTTCCCAGGCGCCTTCGACCGCCCGGTCGAAGGCGAAGACGATCGCCGCGAAGACGAGGCCCAGCGTGCCGACCCAGACGCCGGCCGCGGCGTTGCCGCCGGCGTTGCTGGTCGCCTTCGTCATCAGCGAGTCGACGTTGAAGAGCTCGGTCACCGCCCAGGCGGCGAAGATCCCGGCGACCGCGGCGACGATCGGCCCGATCCGCGAGTCGTACACCCATCGGCGTCCGGGGAGCGCGGCTCCGGCCGGCCCGGCGGGGGGCGCGCCCGGCCTCGGGCCGGCCTGCGGGCCGGCGCCGACGTGGTGCGGCGCACGGCGGGCGACCGGCGGCAGCGACTGGCCTCCGTTCGGCGCCGGCGGGGCGACGCCGGCCGGCGGCTGCGTCGCGCCGGGCGACGCCAACGCGGACTGCCCGGCCGCCGGCTCGTCGTTGAAGTCGTCGTCGCTGAGGACGATGCGTCGGCCTGTGCTCATGAGCCGGCTCTCCCCGCTTCTCTCAGCCGCGCCGGAGCGCGACGACGAAGTCCTGGTCCGCGGGCGCGGCGCCCGCGGCGTCCGCGTCCGCCAGCGTCGACAGCGCGTCGTGCTTGGGCTTGAGGGCGATCTCCACATCCGGCACGCCGAGGTCGACGTTGCCGATCGGGAACAGGCCGGCGGCCTCCTGCTCGGACGCCCAGCGCGCGGCGATCGCGTCGAGCGGGCTGGCCGGGTTGTAGACGCGCCACTGGAGCATGTCGCCGAGCTTCACGATCACGTCGACGAGCGTCGTGCCGGCCGCCCAGTAGTCCGCGATGCAGTAGTAGTCGCGGATGTTGGGGTGGAACGCCGGCGTGAGCGGCACGCAGTAGGGCTTCTCGGCCGGGTAGCCGAGCGGCAGCATGATCTCCACGATGTGGTGGTCGCGGTAGTCGGGCTGCTCGCCGTTGAGATACAGGCCCTGGACCCGGAACTCCACGCGGTAGCTCTCGGGCGGCCGTCCGGTGCCCAACGGCTCGACGGAGACGTGCGGGTGACCCGAGAAGGTCTCGCGGACGAGGTCGTAGTCGGACTGAAGGCGGCGCAGGCGCGGATTCATGGCTGGAGGGGTCGCTCCGGACTCGGGTGGACGCCCGGGCAGCGGGCATGGGCACCGTCCTACAGATGGCCTACCAATTGCAAGTCGATCAATCGTCCAGTGTTGTGATCGAACAGTTTCACGACTGGCCGACCTCGCCTACGATGCGCGGGTGGACCGCGACTCCGAGCGAAGCGGTGCCGACGACGACCTCGTCGTTCGGCGGACGCGCGACGGCCGCGGGCGGATCGACCTCTCCGATCTGGCCGCCGAGCCGCTCGCGGCCGGTCCGGACGGCGACGACGACGCCGCCGTCCAAGCGCGCTCTGGCGCGGTCCTCCACGACGGCCGCCGCGTCCCCATCCCGCGGGACGGCCTGACGCTCGGCGGCGAGGGGAGCGCCCTGCAGATCGGCCGGCGAGCCGCGGGCGACGTCCTCGCGACGATCGCCCCGACCGGCAGCGGGCACGTCGTCATCGACTCCTCGGGGGGCCGCACGTTCGTCAACGGCGAGCGGCTGGTCGACGGAGAGCGCCGGCCGCTGGCACGGGGCGACGCGCTCGTGGTCGGCGAGGACCTCCTCCACTACCTCCCCGCCGGCGACGTCCGGCCGGCCCTCGCGCCGATCACGCCGGTCGACGCCGGTCGCGTGCGGTCCAGACGGCAGGTCCTGACCATCGGTCGCGCTCCCGAGAGCGATCTGGTCCTCGACCACCCGACGGTGTCGCGGGTCCACGCGGTGATCACGCCCGACGCGACCGGCGCGGTGATCGAGGACCGCGGCAGCGCGACCGGCGTGCGGGTCAACGGCGTGCCGGTTCAGCGCACGGCGCTCAGCACCGGCGACCAGATCGCCATCGGCCCGTTCCGCATCGTCTTCGACGGAGAGGAGCTCATCGAGCGCTCTCCGGCCCAGGGCCTCGCCATCGTGGCGGCCGGGGTGTACGTCGACGTTCCCAGCGGCCGCATCCTCCAGCCGATCGACGTCCAGCTCCGGCCGGGCGAGCTCGTCGCCGTCGTCGGCGAGTCCGGCGCGGGCAAGAGCACGCTCCTGAAGGCGCTCGCCGGCGTCGCGCCGCCCACGGGAGGGCGCATCCTGGTCGGCGGCGAGGACGTGCTCGAGCGGCTCACGGAGATCGGCTACGTGCCCCAGTTCGACACGGTGCACGGCCAGCTCACCGCCCGCGAGGCGCTCGACTACGCCGCGCGGCTCCGGCTCCCGGCCGACCTCTCCGAGGCCGAGCGCCGCGCTCGGATCGACGAGGTCCTCGGGCAGCTGGACCTCGGTCAGCGCGCGGACGTGCTGGTCGAGCGGCTCTCCGGTGGTCAGCGCAAGCGCGCGGCGGTCGGCATCGAGCTCCTCCACCAGCCCGGCGCGCTCTTCCTCGACGAGCCGACGACCGGCCTCGACCCGGGGCTGGAGCGGCGGATGATGGATCTCTTCCGGTCGCTCGCCAACGGCGGCCAGACCGTCGCGCTGGTGACGCACGCGACCTCGAGCCTGTCGCTGTGCGATCGCGTCCTCGTGATGGGACGCGGCGGGGTGCTGTGCTTCGACGGATCGCCCGCCGGCGCGCTCGAGGCGTTCGGCGTGCGCAACTTCGACGAGATCTACGTCGAGCTGGCCCGCGGCGACCTCACCCAGATCACCAGGCGGGCGCCGAGCGTGCAAGCGCCGCGCCTCCTGCCGCCGGTGCGCGGGGCGCGGCCCAAGCGCGCGGTGCAGCACACGTTCGGGCACCAGACCCGCGTGCTGGCGTCGCGGTACCGGACGCTGCTCTCCCGCGATCGCCAGCACCTGCGCAGCGCGCTGATCCAGGTCCCGATCCTCGGCCTGCTGACGGCCCTGCTGTTCAACTCCGGCGTGTTCAATCGGCCGCCCGACGAGCTCTTCACGGCCAAGAGCGCGCAGCTGCTGTTCCTGATGGTCACCGTCGCCATGTGGCTCGGTTCGATCAACGCGGCGCGCGAGATCGTCAAGGAGCGCGGCATCGTCGCGCGCGAGATGGCGATCGGCGTCCAGGTGCGGGCCTATCTCGCGTCCAAGCTCGTCGTCCTCCTCGCGCTGGCGACCGCCCAGACGGCGGCGTTCGCGGTCATCGTGCTGCTGCTGCGGCCCCTGCACCACGGAGCCGGCGCCGGGACGCAGCTCCTGCTCATCCTCGTCGTCTCGAGCTGGCTGGCCGTCCTGCTCGGCCTCGTCGTGTCGGCGTACGCGGCGAGCGAGGACCAGGCGACCGGCGTCATCCCGCTGCTCCTGGTGCCGCAGCTGCTCTTCGGCGGCGCCATCGTCGCCATCGACGAGATGACGGCGCCGATGAAGGTCCTGGCCGCCCTGATCCCCGCGCGCTGGGCGTTCGCGGCGTCGGGCCACACGATCGATCTGCACGACCGGATCGCGGCCGACCGCGAGTTCTCGCTGGCCAGCCACTACGGCGAAGGGTTCTTCGGCGTGAGCCTGCCGGCGTTCGTGCTCATCGCCGCCGTGTTCGCCGCCGCGTTGATCGCGCTCCTGATCCGGCTGCTGACCCGGCCGCAGCCGGTCTGACGGCCGCGCTCAGGTCGGCGGCGCGCCCTGCGGCGGGGTGCGCGAGCGCACGGCGGACAGCAGCCCCCCGAGCGCTCCGGCAACGGCCCCGAGGAGCAGCGCCGATACGAACAGGCTGTCTCCGACGAGCGCCCGCTCGCCGCCGATCCAGCGCAGCAGCACCAGAGCCAGCGCCCAGACGGCGCCCGTGCTCGCCCCGAACGCGGCGCGCATCCCCGCGGTCCGGGCGCCCGCGGCCAGCGCGGTGGCGTAGCCGGAGTACAGCGCGAGCAGGACCGCGGCGCCGGGCAGCAGGATGAGGAGGAAGACGTACAGCGCGAACGGGATCGCGCGGTGGTAGCCGGTGATCCGGTAGGTCTCGATGAAGCCGCTCACCCGGCCCGTGTCGTTCGGCGGAATCGCCGTCACGAACCCGCCCTCCCCGCCTCCGGGCTGAAACTGCGCGAACATGCCGAGGCCGGTCAGCTGGATGGCGTACTGGCCGGCGAAGAAGGGCGTCTCGGCGACCGCGGTGGCGGTCGCGCGCCCGTAGGTGCCGTTGGTCTGCCCACGGATGATCTGCGCCTCCCAGCAGGCGACGCCGATGACCGCGCTGACGGCCAGGAGGACCGCGAGCGGGCGGAGCGCCGTGGCGACGAGCCCGAGCCACCGCCGGACCCCGGCCGGCGCGCGACCCGTCAGCTCGAGCCATGGACCGGACCCGGTGGCGCGGGTGATGCCGAGCGCGCCGCCGACGGCGCTCCACAGGAGCGCGAAGGCGATGACCGTCCCGGCGCTGAAGCCGATGCCGTCGTCGGAGGCGAGCACCGCCAGGAGCAGCAGCATGAACGCGAGCGGCACACCGGTGGCCATGGCGAGCAGCAACCGCTGCGCGCCGGGGACGTCGGGGAGGCGGCCGACGCTGCGGCGCACGCCGAACGCGACCGCGAGCACCGGCACGAGGACGAAGGTGACCGGCAGGACCGTGGACTTGAAGCCGTCGCCCCCGTAGCGCGCCATCGTCGTGCCGACCGCATCGCGCATCGTCTCCTTGAAGATGCCGAGGCCGTACGCGCCGAGCAGCGAGTTCTGCGGCGTCAGGACGGCGACCAGCAGCCCGACGCCGAGCATGATGCCGGCCGCCGTGAGGGCCGCCGTGCCGACCGCGACGGCGGCGGGGGTCCGCGCCCACGTCGCGAGCCGGTCGGTGAACTCGGCGGCGGACGGCGTGGCGAGCGGGAGACCCGGAGGCGGAGGTGGAGGGGGAGGGGGAGGCGGCGCGGCCCACGGCTGCTGGGAAGCGGGCGGAACCGCGGGCGCCGGAGGCCCGCCGGGCCACGGTGCGGATCCGGTCGCGGCCGCCACCGCCTGCGGCGCCGGCTGGGCGGACGGCCCGAGCACGCATCCGACGACGGCGCATCCGCGGTTCTCGTCCCAGCACTCGGCGTGATGGACCGCATGGCACGCGCCGCACTCCACGCCGGGAATGCCGGCCTTCAGCGCGAAGCGGCAGTAGGGGCAGTTGCGGCCCGCTTGCTCGATGGGCACAGCCAGCCGAAGCGGCTCAGGGTGGCTCGTCAAAGATCCGTCCGGTCGAGGTCTACGTCGGTTCGCGCACCCTAACCGGTGCGCCGGATTGCAGTGCCACAGCGGGCGGCGGCCCGACCAGGCGCGCGCCGAGCGCGGTCGCGATGTCCCGGGCGGAATAGACGTAGGACAGGAAGCAGAGGACGATCAGCGCCTCGATCACGACGCACGGCCACAGGGCGCCGCTGAACGCGAAGCTGTCGAACGCCCCGTGGGCGACTGCGGTGAGGACCAGGCCGACCGTGACGAGCGGACGCGCGAGCGTCCGGAACGCGAGCGCCAGCCCGACGAAGTAGCAGGCGATCCCCGCGGTGCAGGCGTGGAACAGCGAGTCGCCGACGAAGCGGTAGAACTCGGTCAGGAGAAAGCCGGTCGAGTCCTCGGCGGCGTACCCGGTGACGCTCGCGCCCGTCGAGTAGACGACGGCCTCCGCGACGCCGAAGGAGAGCCCGCTGATGGTGCCCAGGAAGAGGTACGCCGCGGGCGACGCGCTGACGCCGCCGACGAAGCCCGCGATGGCGACGGGGGCGAGCTTGACGAGCTCCTCCGGCACGCCGATCCCGAACGTCGCCCCGACGAGGCTCGGCCCGAAGGCGAGCTCGCGCTCCAGGCCGGCCGCGAGCAGGACTCCGAGGATGCCGGTCGCCACCGCGATCTGCGCCTGCAGCCCTCGAGCAAGCGGCTCCGGCCTGATCAGCCGTTGCAGGACCAGGTACCAGACCGCCGCGAAGTAGAGCGAGATCGCCCAGGACGCCGCGCGGATGTCCGGACCGGTCGCCACCAGCACGACCGGGCCGAGCGCGAAGGCCGCGAACGCGATGCCCTGCGGGCTGTTCCACGGCTTCTCGACCGACCAGCGACGCAACGGCAGGACGACGGCGAGCGGCAGGCGCGGCGGCTCGCCGGCCACCGGCCCGCCCGCTGCGCTCGCGTCGTCGTCGGCGGCGACCACGAGCCGGGGACGGCCCGGCGCCTCCTCCGAGAGCACCCAGCGGCGGCCGTCCCACCGCCAGGCCTGCCCGGCGATGGTCAGCCGGGCGCCGAAGGTGCTCTCGTCGGACATGCGCTCAGGGCGGGCGGCTGAGTCGCGGGGCTATTCGGCCCGGCTGCGCCGGATGTACTTCTGCGCCAGTTCGGAGTCGACGGGGCAGTGCTGGGCGAGGTAGCCGTCGACGCGCTGGTAGGCGCCCGCCGAGCTGAGCGAGCTCGCCAGCCCGCTGCCGATCGCCTTCAGCGGATCGCTGAGCGCGTCGCCCATCGAGTCCTGCAGGTCCTTGAAGCTGTCCCGGACCTCGGCCGTGTCGGACTTGATCTCGTCCGGGGCATGGTCGGTCATCCCGTCGAGGATGCTGACCATGTCGCCTGGCGCCGACATGAGCGTGACGAAGGCGCCGAGCGGGTCCTTCTCCGGGTCGGCGTCGACGTAGGCCTGGCGGATGGGAGCCGCCTTGGCGTAGAACGCCTCGCAGTAGGCCTCGGCGGAGCGCTCCTGTCCGCACCCCTGGAGGCACGCCGCCGCGACCAGTCCGGCGAGCGCGATGCCAGGGCGACGAAGGCTCGAAGCGGAGAGCACCGCCCGACCCTAATCAGTTCGCTCTATTCACCGCAAGTCGGCGCGTCAGGTGCCGTCCGCCGCCTACGGGGTCCGCGACCGTGCGCGCCCGACTACCGCGCTTGAGCCAGGGCCCGATCGGTCGCCGGGTCGGCCTGCCCGTCGAAGTAGCGGTCGAGCACCTCGGCGAACCGCGGCTCGTCCGGCGCCGCGCGCGCGAACAGGGTCATCGACGAGCGCAGCTTCATCGCGTCGGTCTCGCCGAGGATCTCGCGGGCGGTGCGACGACCGGCGAGCCCGAGCAGCGCGTCCACGCACGCGCGCAGGCGCGGGCCGAGGACGGGGTGGCCCAGGAACGCGGCCGCCTCCTCGAGCGAGGCGATCACGAAGAAGCGGGCGGTCTCGCTGCGCCCGAGGCCGGCGATCTGCGGGAACACGAACCACATCCAGTGGCTCGTCTTCTGGCCGGCGCACAGCTCGGCCAGCGCCCGGTCGTAGGTGCCGCCGCGGTCCTGCGCCTCCACGAAGCGCTCGAGGCCCACGTCAACGACGCCGGCGGGGCTCGCGCGGCTGGGACCCGGCACACGCGACGCACAGGACGCTGTCGGGCATCGCCCGCAGGCGGGCGGGGGCGATCGGCTCGCCGCACGCGTCGCAGCGACCGTAGGTCCCCTCGTCGAGCTTGGCGAGGGCGCGCTCGGTGCGCGCCAGCGCGGTCTCCAGCGACCCGCCGACGCCGATCTCCGTCAGCCGGCTGATCGCCTCGACGGTGCCGTCGCCGATCCGCTTGCCGAACCCCTGCGCCGCGCCGCGCTCCGGCCGCTTGGCGAGGGCCGCGACGCGGTCGCGCGTGGCGTCGCGGCGCGCCTCGAGCTCGCTGCGGATGGCGTCGAGATCCGGGGCGTCGGGAGAAGAGGACACCTCATGGACGTACCCGGCACCGGCCTCACCTCACGCGTCGATGAACTAGGGTCGCGGCCATGCACCAGGTGGCCGACGGCGTCTGGCGCGTCACGAAGGGGTTCCCGCTCAAGGTCAACGTCTTCCTGATCCGCGAGGCCGACGGCGTCGCGGTGTTCGACGCGGGCATCAAGCCGATGGGTCCGGCCATCAGGGCGGCCGCCGAGGAGCTCGGCGGGGCGACCCGGGTCGTGCTCGGCAACGCGCACGCCGACCACCGAGGAGGCGCGAAGGCCATCGGCGCTCCGATCCAGTGCCACGCCGACGAGCGGGCGGACGCCGAGGGCGACGGCGGCGTCCGCTACTTCGACTACGCGAAGCTGCCGCTGCTCGCGAGGCCGCTCACCCCGCGGCTGATGGGCGCCTGGGACGACGGCCCGCTGGCCGTCGCCGGGACGGTGGCCGAAGGCGACCCCGTCGGGGACTTCACCGTCGTCCACCTTCCGGGGCACGCGCCCGGCTGCATCGGGCTGTGGCGCGAGCGCGACCGCCTCGCGCTCACCAACGACGCCTTCGCCCGCTTCGACCCGGCGCTGCCGCGCGAGGGGCGCCCGCGCATCCCGCACGACGCGTTCAACTGGTCGACCCTGGAGTGCCGCCGCTCGCTCGCCAAGCTGATCGCGCTCGAGCCCGCCACCTGCTGGCCCGGGCACTTCGGCCCCTTGACCGGCGACGTGGCCGGTCAGCTGCGCGGCCTCTAGCTCGTCCTCAGGAGATCTCGCGCAGCTCGCCGCCGGAGGTCTGGCCGGCCATGCGGTGGAAGCGGCGCGCCGCCGGCGGGTCGAGCGGCGCGGGGCTCCCGAGCGGCGCGGGGCGGCCGAGGTGGAAGCCCTGCCCGTAGCGGACGCCCAGCGCCTGCAGGGCTTCGAGCTCGGCGCGGGTCTCGATGCCCTCGGCGACGATCGCGGCGCCGATCTCCCCCGCGAACGAGATCAGCGCGGCGGTCAGCGCGCGCTCGGCGCGGCTCGTCGCGATGTTGCGGGTGAGCGTGTTGTCGGTCTTGATGATGTCGGGCGCGAGGCGGAGGATGTGGCGGAGGCTGGCGAAGCCCGCGCCGGCGTCGTCGATCGCCAGCCGTGCGCCGCGCGCCCGGAGCGCGTCGAGCGTGGGGACGAGCGCGTCGTAGTCCTCCACCGGTGCGTGCTCGGTGATCTCGATCACCAGGCGCCGGAGGTCGACCCCGTCGAGCATGGCGCCGAACCCGGGGGAGACGATCACCGACGGCGAGACGTTGATCGAGAGGAACGCGTGGCGCGGCAGGCGGTCGAGCGCGAGGACCGCCGCCTGGGCCGTGCAGACCTCGAGCTCGGCGAGCCGCCCGAGGCGCCCGGCGTCGGCGAACCAGTCCGACGGCGGCCGGGGCGGCCCGTCGTCGAACCGTGCGAGCGCCTCGGCCCCGACGACGCCCCAGCCGTCCAGCTGGACGATCGGCTGGAAGACGACCGAGAACCGCTGCTCCTCGAGCACCCGGTCGAGCCGCGATTCCTCCTGCCGCCGCGCTTCGGCCGCCTCCTCCTCGCGCGCCAGCTTCTCGGTGAGCTCGCCGACGACGGTCGGGGTGACCTGCGGCGACAACGCGCGGCTGCCGCGCGCGACCGTGTGGATGGCCTCGACGATCTCCTCGGCGGAGGCGCCCTTGACCAGGTAGGCGAAGGCGCCGGCACGGAGCATCTCGAGGACGGTCGACCGGTCCTGGTGGCCCGAGAGGGCGACGATCCGGGTCCACGGCGCGCAGCGGCGGATCTCGCGCGTCGCCCGCGCGCCACCGCCGCCGGGCATGCTGACGTCGACCACGCACACCTGCGGCCGCAGCCGGCAGGCGAGCTCGATCACGCCGTCGGCATCGTGCGCGACCCCTTGCAGCTCCAGGCCGGCCGCGGCCGACACCACGGCGCTGAGCGCCAGCTGCATCCCGGGGTCGTCCTCGGCGATCACGACGCCGACCGTCGGAGGAAGGGCGCTCGCCGCCCGGCTCTCGTCGGTCACGGGCTCTCGGATCGGCGCTCGGCGCCCGCGCCTTGACCGATCCCGGCCGCGTCCGACGGAAGGACCATTGCGCGGGTCCGATGCGCGTTCAACCTCATGCTCCTGTGAACGGGCGAGCGGCCCCGAGGTTGGCTGGTCACGGACGTTTCACCCGCTCGCCGCGCGGGGCAGGACATGGGGCGTCTTCGACGTTCCTTCCCAGGAGGTTCCCAATGGCCGGCGAGCAGCGCGACGTGATCGAGATCCTCGAGCACGACCACCGTGAGGTCGAGGAGATGTTCGCGGAGCTCGAGTCGCTTCGTGGCGCTTCGACCGACGAGGACAAGGCCCGGCGCAAGAAGGTCACCGAGAACGTGACCATCGAGCTGGTCCGCCACTCGGTCGCCGAGGAGGTGCTCGTCTACCCGAAGGTGGCCAACAAGGTCAGCAAGGAGGAGGTCGAGCACGCGCGGGAGGAGCACGCGGAGGCCGAGGAGACGCTGGCGCGCCTGGAGAAGCTCGACGCGGACGCCCCGAACTTCGACGACGAGCTCAAGACGCTGATGGAGGAGATCCGCCACCACATCGAGGACGAAGAGGGGCAGATGTTCGCCCACATGCGCGAGGTCCTCGACCCCGAGGAGCTGCGGACGCTGGGCGCGCGCGTCGAGGCGTTCAAGAAGGTCGCGCCGACGCGCCCGCACCCCAACGTCCCCAACGAGGCGCTGCCGCGGCTCGTGGCGGGCCCGGCGGCGTCCCTGTTCGACCGCATGCGCGACCTCGCCAGCGGCCGCGGCGGGGACTGAACCCGGGTCACACCGACACGCCGGCCAGCCGCCACGCCGCCGCGGCGGCGGCCGAGCGGTCGGCGACCTCGAGCTTGCGGTACGCGTGCTCGAGGTGCTTCTGCACCGTCCGGGGGCTGAGGCCGAGGTCGGCGGCGGCGGCGGCGTTGGACGCGCCGTGCGCGACGCGGGCGACGACCTCGGCCTCGCGCTCGCTCAGCCCGGCATCGCACAGGCGCTCCACCATCACCACGCCGCCGCCCCGGCGCTCCATCTCCAGCGCGTTGCGGAACGCCTGGATGAGGAACGGCCGCGCGCGGTTGACCAGCGCGCAGTCCTCCTCGGTGTAGTCCGGCGCGGACCGGCTGAGCGCGACGCCGATCAGGTGCGCCGGCGGCGCCGGCAGCGTGAAGGCCAGCTGATGCTCGACCTGCAGCGGCAGGTAGACCTCGCGGTAGATCGCGAGGCGGTGGTACTCCTCGGCGGAGACGAAGTCCGAGAACCGGTACGCGCGGCCGTCGCCCGTCTCGGAGTAGTGGCGCACGAGCGGGTTCTCGTGCGCGAGGCGGCCGAAGCGCTCGACCATCCCCGGCGGCGCGGGCGGGATCATGACCACGGCGACGTCGCCGGGCCGCGGGCCGAGCTGGTTGACCGACGTCCAGTCGGACGGGATCGTCGCGTGGAGGGCCTCGAGCAGGCCGAGGCGGAACTCGCGGAGGTCGATCAGCCCCATGACGTCGCCCACCAGGGCGAGCACCTTGGCGTCCATGTCGGGCATGGCTGGGCGCGAGCCTACGGGCGCGGGCGACCCGCGTCGACGGTCACTCGAGGTTCTGCGTCGCCCCGACGGTGCCGCCGGCGCTGACGGCGCGCAGCTGGAGGTGCGGTGGATTCGCCGGATCGTGGAGCTCGCCCTGGCGGTTCCAGACGAGGACGGCGTTGCCGTTCGCATCCACCGCGACCTGCTGCTCGATGGCGTCCGAGCCGGTCGTCGAGGCGTTCGTGAGGACCCCGAGGGTCCCGGCGGCGCTGCGCCGCCGCGTCTGCACGACGTCGAAGCTGCCGTTGAAGCGGTTCCACGTGAAACGGGCGTCGCCGGTCGGCGACACGTCGACCTGCGGCTTGGACACGTCGTGCCCGGCCGCCGAGAGCGTCTGCACGGCCGTGAGCACCCCGCCGACGCGCGACCGGGTCTGGGCGAGGACGTCGACGCCGTTGTCGCGCTGCCACGTGAACGTCATGTCGCCGTCCTGATCGCCCGCGAGCTGGGGGAGGAAGGCGTCGCCGCCGGCGGCGGACAACGCGGCGACCGGGCCGGCGGTGCCGTCCGGATCGCGCCAGCGCGACTCGACGCGCAGGTTCGAGCCGTCGGAGCGCACCCATGCGAGCGTGGCGCGGCCGGAAGGCGCCGCGGCCACCTGCACGCCGAAGGCGTTGGCGCCCGCGCTGGTGAGCGTCGCCTCGGCTCCGAACGTGCCGGTGCCCGAGAGCCGCCGCGTCTTGACGACGTTGAACCACGAGTCCCAGCCGAGCCACGCGATCGTCGCGTTGCCGGCCGGGTCGGCCGTGACCTGCGGGTCGCCGTCCTGGTAGGGCCCGACGGTCTGCAGCGGTCGCAGGGGATTGACCCCGGCGCGCTGGCGGGCGCGGACCACCGGCTTCCCGAGCGCCGTGTCGTAGTCCGTCCAGACGGCGGTCACGACGCCGGTCGCGCCGACCGCGACGTCGGGCCGGCTCGGCGTCCCCGCCGGCGCCAGGTCGAGGATGGTCCCGAGTGTGCCGTCGGCGGCCAGCCGCCGCATCTGGATCACGCCGCCGGTTCCGGTGACCTTGCGCCAGACGATCGTCGCCGCGCCGTTGCCGTCGACCGCGAGCCTGGCGTCCCACGCGTCCACGCCGACGGGGGAGACCTGGCGCTTGGCGCCCAGGGTGCCGGCCGGGCTCCGCCGGCGGACGAAGATCGCGTGGCGGTCGGCGGCGACCGCCTCCCACGCCACGGTGGCCGTCCCGTCCGGGGCGACGTCCACCTGCGGCCGGTAGTGCACGCCGCCGATGCCGCCGTCGTGGTCGGCCGCAGCGGGCGAGGGGGCGAGGGCGGCGACGGCGGCGGCGGCGAGAAGCCAGCGGGCGAGGCCGGAGCGGCGGATTGCGTCCATGCCCTACGAACGTTCGGAAGGCGAGATTCTGCCGGAAGGGGTGACGTCGCGGGCATTGACACCGGGTTGGCGCCTCTGCGAGTGTCCGGCGGTGCGGGCCCTCCTCGCCGCCGTCGCCGTGCTGGCCGTCCTCGCCGGCGCTCCGGCCGCGCTCGCCGCCACCCAGGTCGCCGCCGGCAACCAGCCCGACGCCGTGGTCGACCGCGAGGGCACGACCCACCTCGCCTACACCGAGAGCCGGCCCAGCGGGGACGACGTCCTGCACTACTGCCGCATCCCGCGCGGCCAGAGCGCCTGCGCCGGCGAGAAGACCTTCACCCCCTGCGCCGACCAGGGCAACGTCTCCGACGTCTGGGGGCCACACGTGACGATCACGCCGTTCGGCGAGGTGGTCCTGCTCACGCACCGGCAGTGCCGGCGCGCCGACGACAGCGTCGACTTCACCAACGTCGTCTTCCGCTCCGACGACGACGGCGCGACGTTCGGCCCGGCGGAGCAGATCGGCACCGTCGAGCCGGGCTTCCCGGCGGGCGACACGCCGGCGGTGCTCGACGCCGCCGACCGGCGCCTGGTCACCATCGCGACGCGGACCGGCGGGACCTACGTCCAGGGCGCGCCGCTCGGGGCCTTCACGACCGCGCAGGCCCGGCTGTTCACCAAGAACGCGTACGACCCGTCGATCGTGCAGCGGGGCCGCGGCTCGTTCGTCGCCTCGTGGAGCGACCTGAACGGCACGACGTACGTGCGGACCTTCGACTGCGCCGACTGCCCGCTCGGGGCGATCAACACCGCCGCCCGCTGGACGCCGGCGGTGACCCTGCCGGCGGCGGAGCTGTCGCGGCTCGCCACGGGGCCGACCGGCACCGCGCTCGTCTACCGCGACACCGGCAGCCGCCAGTGGCTGGCGCGGCCGGTCACCGGGACCGCGGTCGGGGCGCCGAGCCCGATCACCGAGCCGGAGGTGCGCAGCCCGGCGCGCGACGTCGTGCAGGACCCGGCGGGCGTCTTCCACTTCGCCGCGGGCGACGCCGGGGACGGGCTGGCCTACCGCAGCTCCAAGGACGGGGTCGGCTGGAGCGCGCCGGTGACGCTTGCGCCGGGGCCGGACTTCTCGATCGGGCACGTCCGCACCGCGGCCGCTTACAGCGACGCGGGCTTCACGGGATTCGCGTTCTGGGAGTCCGATCCGGACGGCGCCGACAACCCCGCGATCCTCCTGCAGGCGCTGCCCGCCCCGCCCACCGGCGAGCCGCCGCCACCACCGCCCCCGCCGCCGCCACCGCCCGGCGGCGGCGATGACGGCGGCGGGACGGGCGGGCAGGCCGGCCAGCCGCCCACCGCCCCCGGCCCGCCGGCGGCCTGCCGCGTGCTGCAGTTCGCCGCCCTCGACGTCGTCGCCGACGGCTGTCTGCGCCGCGACGGCGACGACTACGTCGCCACGGGCGGGATCGCCGTCAACGGCCTGCGGATCACCCCGGGCTCCAGCAAGGCGGAGGTCCGGTTCAGCCCCCGCGCGCGCACCGTCCGGTCCTCGGGCACGGTCACGCTCGAGGCCGGCGACACCACCATCTACAAGGGCACCATCAAGTGGGAGCTGCCGGCGGGCAACACCGTCGACCTCGGCACGCTCGACGTCGGCAAGTTCGGCGACAAGCTGCTCGGCTTCCCCCTGGCCGGGTCGGCGAAGCTGCGGCTGCGCCGCGGCGCGGCCGAGATCCCGCTGCACCTCGGGCTTCCCAAGGTCTTCGGGGGCGTCACCGGCGACGTGACGCTGCGCGCCGACAACCTCGCGGGGATCCACCTGCGCGAGCTGCACGTGAAGGTCGGCGACGCGCTGCTCGGCCCGCTGCAGGTCAAGGACCTCAAGTTCGACTACGACGCCGACGCCAAGACGTGGTCGGGCGGCGCGCTGATGATCCTGCCGCCGCAGCCGCCGGGGCCGTCCCTGGACGCGCAGGTCGGCTTCTTCGACGGCGACCTCGACTACCTCAAGAACGAGATCACGCTGCCGGGCAACGGCATCCCGCTCGAGCCGTTCAACGTCGTCTACCTGCGCAAGATCCGCTTCTCGCTCGAGACCCGGCCGGTCCTGAAGCTCAAGGGCGGCGTCACCATCACCGCGGGGCCGACGATCAAGGACATCCCGGCGGTCGCGGTCGACGGCGACCTGTCCTACACCTTCCCGAACCCTCCGGACCCCGCGATCCTGCGCGCCGACGGGCGGGTGTCGCTCGTCTCGATCCCGCTGGCCACGGCGTACTTCGAGTTCCGCACGAACGGCTACGTCGGCTTCGGCGGCCACGTCGAGTACAAGATCTCCGACGAGTTCAAGATCACCGCCGACCTCGACGGCTGGCTCTACAAGAGCAGGTTCAACGTCGAGGCGAGCGCGAACATCTGCCTCGGCGACCTCGGCTGCGGCGAGGGGCGGATCGTCGTGTCGAGCGTCGGCTTCGCCGGCTGCGTCTACACGGACCTCGCCAACTTCGGCGCGGGCTACAAGTGGGGCGAGACGCCGGGCTTCGACAGCCTCATGTTCACGGGCTGCTCGGTCGGGCCGTACCGGGCGTCGGTCGCGCAGGCCGGGCCGGGCGACCGCCGCGTCCGCTTCGACGGCGGCCTGCCGTCGGGCATCGTCGGCGTGCAGGGCGACGGCGCGCCGCCGCGCGTGGCGCTGGTCGGGCCGGCCGGCCAGCGCATCGAGCCGCCGCCGGACGGGCCGCTGAAGACCGCCGACGCGACCGCGTTCCACATCCGCGGCGAGCAGAACACCACCTGGTTCGTCATCCGCCGGCCGGCGGCGGGCGAGTGGCGGGTCGAGACCCTGCCGGGCTCGAGCGCGGTCACCGGCGTGCGTGCGGCCGACGGTCTCGACGAGCCGGACGTCAAGGCGTCCGTCCGCCGCCGCGGCGACCGGCGGGAGCTCCGGTACACGATCAAGCCGATCCCCGGCCAGCGCGTGCGCTTCGCCGAGGAGGGGACGGGTGTGGCCCGCGACCTCGGGGCCGCGCGGGGGAGAAAGGGGAAGCTGCGCTTCAGCCCCGGCAACGGCCCGGGCGGCTCGCGGCGGATCGTCGCCCTGGTCGAGTCCTACGGGATCCCGCGCGACACGATCGCCGTCGCCCGCTACGCCGCGCCGGCCCCGCGGCGCCCGGCGAAGCCGAAGCGCCTGCGCGCCGCCCGCCGCGGCACGCGGCTCGTCGTGGGGTGGAAGCGGGTCGGCGGGGCGACCGCGTACCGCGCGCGCGTCCGGCTGTCCGACGGGCGCTCGGTCCTGCGGCCGCTCGGCGCGCGCGGGCACCGGCTGACCGTCCACGGCGTGGGCAAGCGGACGACCGCCCGCGTGACCGTCGTCGCGCTGCGGTTCGACGGGCTGGCGAGCCGGCCGGCCGCGGCGAAGCTGAAGGCGGCGAAGAAGCACCGCGCACGCCGCCGCCGCCGCTGATCGAGGATCCGCCTGCCGGCGCGCAGGACGCCGCCGGGCGGCCGCTTG
>DASVQH010000310.1:0-7154 GCA_036389195.1 Solirubrobacteraceae bacterium | reverse complement strand
AGCACGGCGGCGACGAGCACGAGGGCGGCGATGCGAGGGGGGGTGAGGACGCGGTGGTTGCTCATGACGGCGACGCTAAGGACGGCCCGGTCGCGCGTCGTCGTCGGATGGCCGCGACCGGTCTCCTGCCGGCCGACGAGCCGATCTCCTCCCACCGGAGGAGGCGGGACGGCGGGACCTGGGTTAGCGTCGCCGTCATGAGCCGGCTCACGGTCTTCGCGCGCCACTACGCGTTCGATCTGCTGATCGTCGCCGCCGCGCTCGGCAGCGCGCTGGAAGCCGCGTTCCGCGAGCCGCCGGGGCCCTGGTACGCGGCGCCCGCGCAGGCCGCGCTGGCGGTGGCGCTGCTCGCGCGCCGGCGCCTGGAGCTCGCGGCGCCCCTGACGGTCTGGCTGGCGGCGGCCGCGCTGTCCTTCGACCGCGACGTCCTGCCGTACTCGACCGGCGTCGTCGCGGCGGGGATGGCCGCCGCCTTCCTGCTCGGGCAGCTGCGCGACGACGCGCAGGGCCGCGCGGGGCTCGCCGTGACCGTCGGCGGCGCGCTGGTCATCGCCTACAACACCCCGGGCGGCGGGCCCGGCGACCTCGTCGTGCTGCCGGTGCTGTTCGCCATCGCCTGGGCCGCCGGGCTGGTGCTGCGCTCGCGCACCGCGGAGGCGCTGGCCGCGGAGGAGCGCGCCGTGCAGGCCGAGCGCGAGCGCGAGACGGCCGCGCGGCTCGCCGTGGCCGAGGAGCGCGCCCGCATCGCCCGCGAGCTGCACGACATCGTCGCCCACGCGATGAGCGTCATGGTCCTGCAGATCGGGGCGGTCCGCCACAACCTGCCGGCGTCCGCCGGCGACGACGCCGAGGTGCTCGCGGGCATCGAGCGCACCGGCCGCTCGGCGCTGGCCGAGATGCGCCGGCTGCTCGGGGCGATGCGCCGCGAGGGCGACGACGTGGAGCTCGCGCCGCAGCCGGGAGTGGCCAGCCTCGACGTGCTGGTCGACGCCTTCGGCCGCGCCGGCCTGCCCGTGCGGCTGCGGCGCGAGGGCGAGGCGGTCGCGCTGCCGCCCGGCCTCGACCTCTCGGCCTACCGCATCGTGCAGGAGGGGCTGACCAACGCGCTCAAGCACGGCGGCGCCAGCCGCGCCGACGTGCTCGTGTGCTTCGGGGAGCGCGAGCTGCGCATCGACGTGCGCGACGACGGCGCCGGGAGCGCGCCGTCCGACGGCCTCGGCCACGGACTCATCGGCGTGCGCGAGCGGGTGAAGATCTACGGTGGCGACATGACCGCCGGGACCGCCGACGGCGGCGGCTTCCTGCTCACCGCGCGCCTGCCCGTGGAGGCGGGCCGGCCGTGAGCATCCGCGTCCTCGTCGCCGACGACCAGTCGATGATCCGCGCCGGCTTCCGCCTGCTGCTGGCGGGCGAGGCGGACATCGACGTGGTGGCCGAGGCGGCCGACGGACGCGAGGCGGTCGAGAAGGCCGCCCGCTTCGAGCCGACGGTCGTGCTGATGGACATCCGCATGCCCGAGCTCGACGGCATCGAGGCCACGCGGCGCATCCTCGCCGCCGACGAGCGCGCCCGGGTCCTCATCCTCACGACGTTCGACCTCGACGAGTACGTCTACGGCGCGCTCAGCGCCGGGGCCAGCGGCTTCGTCCTCAAGGACGACCCGCCCGAGCAGCTGATCGCGGCGATCCGCACCGTGGCCGCCGGCGACGCGCTGCTCTCGCCGCGGATCACCAAGCGGGTGATCGGCCAGTTCGTCGGCCTGTCGCGCCCCGAGCCGCCCGCGGAGCTCGCCGAGCTGACCGCGCGCGAGCACGACGTCTTCGTCCTGATCGCCCGCGGCCTGTCCAACGCGGAGATCGGCCGCGAGCTGTTCATCACCGACACCACCGTCAAGACGCACGTCACCCACGTGCTGCAGAAGCTCAACCTGCGCGACCGCGTCCAGGCCGTGATGCTCGCCCACCGGGCGGGGATCGTCGACGACGAGCCGCACGCGCCGCGGGGGCGCGGGTAACGTTCAGCCCGTGACCCCCGACACCTCCTTCAACGTGATCGTGGCCGGCGGCGGGATCGCGGGCGTCGAGGCGCTGCTGGCGCTCCGCGACCTGGCCGGCGACCGCGCGCAGGTCACCCTGCTCTCGCCCGACGACGAGTTCGTCTACCGCCCGTTCTCGGTGGCCGCGCCGTTCGGGCTCGGGCACGCCGAGCGCATCCCGCTGCGCAAGATCGGCGAGGACACCGGCGCGCGCTGGGTGCAGGACGCGCTGGCGGGCGTCGACGACGCCGCCGGCACCGTGCGGACGGACGGCGGCGAGGAGCTGCCGTTCGACGCGCTGCTCGTGGCGGTCGGCGCGACGCCGGTGGTCGGCGTCGAGCACGCCACCACCTGGTGGCCGGGCGGCGACCCCGAGGTGCTCGGCGGCCTGCTGCGCGACGTCTCGGAGGGCTACGTGAAGTCGCTGGCCTTCGTGGTGCCGAGCGGCTTCGTCTGGCCGCTGCCGACCTACGAGCTCGCGCTGATGACCGCGCGCGAGGCGAAGGGCATGGGGCAGGACGGCGTGGCGATCACGCTGCTCACCCCCGAGCAGGAGCCGCTCGCCCTGTTCGGGCCCCAGGCGGGCGCCGCGCTGCGCGAGGAGCTCGAGCGCGCGGGAGTGCGCCTCGTCACCGGCACGGCGGCGTCGGTCCGCCGCGCCGGCTCGGGCCTGGAGGTCACGCCGGCCGCGGGCGGCGAGCCGCTGCTGGTCGAGCGGGCGATCGCGGTGCCGCGGGTGATCGGCCCGGCGCTGGCCGGGCTGCCGGCCGACGACGAGGGCTTCGTGCGGACGGGCGCAGACGGGCGGGTCGAGGGGCTCGAGCGCACGTGGGCGGCGGGGGACGGGACCGCGTCGCCGATCAAGCTCGGCGGCCTGGCGACCTGGCAGGCGGGTCGCGCCGCCGCGGCGATCGCCGCGCTGGCCGGGGCGCCGGCCGAGGCGCCGGGCGACGACGCGCCGGTGCTCGAAGGCGTGCTGATGACCGGCGTCGAGCCGCGCCCGCTCGACGGCGCCGACCCGCAGGGGCGCCGCGCGCACGTGCCTCTGTGGCACCCGGCGGGCAAGGTCGCCGGCCGCTGGCTCCCGCGCTACGTCGGCGACGAGCGCGCGCCCGCCGCGCAGGAGGCCGAGCGCGCGGTGCGCGTCGAACGCACGGTGTCCGACGTGCGCGCCGTCGACGCGGCCGGTCTCTACGACCTCTCGCGCCCGATCCAGGCCAACTCGGCGGAGATCCGCCGGCTCGGCTCGCACATGCACGGCCACCACTGATGCCGGCGCGCCGCGGGATCTTCGTCGCCCCGTTCGACGAGCTCGCCGAGCCGGGCCTGGTCGTCGACCTGGCCGTGCGCGCCGAGGCGCGCGGGTGGGACGGCTTCTTCGTCTGGGATCACGTCGCCTACCGCGAGCCGGTCAGCGCGCTGGCCGACCCGTGGGTGACGCTCGCGGCGGTCGCCCAGGCCACCGAGCGGCTGGTCATCGGCCCGCTGGTGACGCCGCTGCCGCGCCGCCGCGCGCACCAGCTCGCGCGCGAGACGGTCACGCTCGACCGGCTGAGCGGGGGCCGGCTGGTGTTCGGCGTCGGCCTGGGCAGCGACCGCACCGGCGAGTTCGACCCCGCGCGGTTCGGCGAGGAGGGCGACCCGCGCGCCCGCGCGCAGCTGCTCGACGCCGGCCTCGACCAGCTCGTCGCCTACTGGGACGGCGCGTTCGACCCGCGGCCCCTCCAGACGCCGCGCATCCCGATCTGGGTGGCCGCGCGCTGGCCGAACCGCCGCCCGCTGCGGCGCGCCGCGCGCTACGAGGGCTGCTTCCCGATCGACCTCCCCGGCCCCGGCGCGCTGGCCGAGATGGCCGCCGAGATCGCGCAGATGCGCGACGGCGCCGCCGGGCCCTACGACCTCGTGGTCACGAACCCGGCCGGCACCGACCCGGAGCCGTGGATCGCCGCCGGGGCGACCTGGTGCCTGACCGGCTTCGGGCCGTCGCCGGGGCTCGACGAGGTCCGCGCGGCGATCGACGGCGCGTAGCTAGGAGGACGCCGGCGCGGGGCGCAGCGCCGCCGGCACCTCGGCGGGCGCGGGCGTGCGCGCGCCCGTGCGCTCGGCGCCGATGCCCGCGGCGACCACGAAGAGGATGCCCAGCACCGGGACGAGCCCCGGCGTCTGGCTCAGCGCGACCAGCCCGACGACGAGCGCGATGGCCGGCTCCAGGCTCATCAGCGTGCCGAAGGCCGTCGCGGTCAGCCGCCGGAGCGCCAGCAGCTCGAGCGTGAAGGGGATGACCGGCAGCAGGACCGCCAGCCCCAGCCCGGCGAGCAGGATCTCCGGGGTCAGCTGCGGCGCCAGCGACGGGCCGGCCACGGCGATCGAGATCAGCCCGGCCACGGGCATCGAGACGGCGAGGCCGGCGATCCCCGCGACGTGGTCGCCGACGTGCTGGGTGAGCACGATGTAGGCGGCCCAGCCGGCGGCCGCGGCGAGCGCGAAGGCGATGCCCACCGGATCGGCCGCGCCGTGCCACGGCTCGGTGAGCAGCAGCACGCCGGCGGCGGCGACCGCGGGCCAGACCTTCGTCGCCCCGCGCCCGCGGACGACGGCGACCCCGAGCGGGCCGAGGAACTCCAGCGCGCTGGCCGTCCCGAGCGGCAGCCGGTCGACGGCGGCCGTGAAGCAGATGGTGACGCCGGCGGTGGCGGCGCCGAGCGCCACGGCCCCGGTCAGCCCGCGCCGCGAGTAGGTGGAAGGGCGCGGCCGCACGACGAGCAGCAGCAGCACGCCGGCCCACACGAGCCGCAGGCACGCGGTGCCGGACGTGCCGACGTCGTCGAACAGCCCGACCGACGCGGCGATGCCGATCTGGACGCACAGCATCGACGCGAGCGCCATGCCGGCGCCCGTGCGCGCGGTGGAGGGGAGGCGGGGCACGCCTCCACTAAAGCGCGCCGGACCGTTCGCGTCCACGTCGACCTGCTGGACAGATCGTTCAGCTTCGGCGCACAACGGCGCGATGGACCCCCGCCGGCTCAGGCTGCTGCTCGAGCTCTCGCGTCGGGGCTCGATGCGCGGCCCGCTCGGCGAGGCGCCGGCCGGAGGCGGTGAGCCGCACGCGGCGGCCCTCGCGTGACGATCCTCGCCGCGGTCGTCGCCGATCTGCTTGCATCGGATACCCCCTAGGGGTATAGTCGGCTCATGGCCCATACCGCTCACCACACCCACGCGGACCACCACGCGATGCCGACCGGCGGTCGCGAGCTCACCACCGTCGCCCTCAGCGCGACGCTGCACTGCCTCACCGGTTGTGCCATCGGCGAGGTCCTGGGGATGATCATCGGCACCGCGCTGGGGCTCTCGAACCTGGGGACGATCCTGCTCGCGGTCGCGCTGGCCTTCGTCTTCGGGTACGGCCTGACCAGCCTGCCGCTGCTGCGCGCCGGCCTGGCCCTCGGCGCCGTCGTGCCGATCGCGCTGGCGTCCGACACGCTGAGCATCGGGCTGATGGAGATCGTCGACAACCTGATCGTGCTGCTGATCCCGGGCGCGATGGAGGCCGGCCTCGGCGACATCCTGTTCTGGGGCTCGCTGTCCTTCGCGCTGGTGATCGCCGGGGCGTTCGCGCTGCCGCTCAACCGCGATCTGATCGCGCGCGGCAAGGGGCACGCGGTGGTCCACGAGACTGGCATCCACGGCGGCCTGTCGCCGCGCACCGTCGGCATCGCCGCCGCGGCGGCGTTCGTGTTCGGCGTCGTGGTGCTGATCGGCGAGCTCGCGGGCTGAGGCGTCACCGGCGCAGCTCGACCACCCGGGCGCCGCGGACCCAGACGACCTCCGTGTCGCCGAGGCGCGAGACCCGGGTCCGCGGGTCGGGCGTCGTGTGGCCGTGGAGGAGGTAGCGCGGGCGGTGGCGCTCGACCCATGCGCGCAGCGCGTCGAAGCCGACGTGCGCCGGGTCGCCGGGCTCGTCGTTGACGCCGCGCGGCGGGCAGTGGCACACCAGCACGTCGGCGGGCGGCAGCCGCGCGGCCAGCCGACCGGCCTCGGCCTGGGTGAACTGGTGGGGGCCGGGGCGGTAGCGGACGCAGCCCTCGAAGCCGGCGAAGCTCCAGCCGCCGAGCTCGATCCGCCCGAGGTGCAGGTCGCGGATGCCGAGCGGGGCGAGCGCGCCCACCGCGTCGTGGTTGCCGTGGACCCCGACGCGCGGCACTCCGACGCTCCGCAGCCCGGCGATCGCCTCGGGCACGATGTCGCCGAGCGTGACCACCGCGGCCGGCGCGTTCTGCGCCACCAGCTCGGCCGGATCGGCGCGCGGCGGCTCGTCGGCGAGGACGAGCAGCCGCATCAGCGCTGCACGCGCACGCGGGTGATGCGCGCGCCGTCGGTGTCGCCGACGGTGAGGCGCAGCCCGCCGACCGTGGTCGAGTCGCCCGTCACCGGGCGGCGGCCGAGCGCGTTGAACACCAGGCCGGCCATCGTGCGCGCGCCGTCCTGGGGCAGCTGCGCGCCCTCGGCCTCGTTGAAGTCGTCGACGGTCATCGTGCCGGCCACCTCGACCGTCCGGTCGTCGACGCGGATCAGCGTCGCGTCGGGCAGGTCGAGCTCGTCCTCGATGTCGCCCACGATCTCCTCGACGAGGTCCTCGAGCGTGAGCACGCCCGCCGTGCCGCCGTACTCGTCGCCGACCACCGCCATCTGCTCGTGCTGCTCGCGCAGCTCCCGCAGCAGCGGGCCGAGGTCCTTGGTCTCCGGGACGATGGGGACCGGGCGCACCAGCCCGGCGATCGGCTCGCCGGGCGTCGCCCGCGCGGCCCCGACCAGCTCGTGCAGGTGGACGATGCCGACGAGCCGGTCGAGGCTGCCGCGCCCCACGGGATAGCGGTGGTGGGGCGTCGCCAGCGCGCGCTCGAGCGCCGCCTCGCAGGTCGTGTCGGCGTCGAGCCACACGACCTCGGGGGCGGGCACCATGACGTCGGCCGCCTCGCGGTCGGCGAAGCGGAACACGTTGTGCAGCAGCTCCTCCTGCGCGCGCGGGATCACGCCGCTCTCCTCGGCCTCGTCGACCAGCGCGCGGAGCTCGCCGGGGCTGCGGATCGACTCGCCGGCGACCACGTCGCGCACGCCGAAC
>DASVQH010000309.1:0-1888 GCA_036389195.1 Solirubrobacteraceae bacterium | reverse complement strand
GCGGACGTCGACACGGTCCTGCGCGACCAGACCCTGCGCGACCAGCGCGACCAGTCGGGCGACCGCTCCGTGCTGACGGCCGCGCCGGGCGCCGTGGAGGTCGACACGACGGGCATGAGCCTCGACGAGGTCGTCGAGCAGATCGTCACGCTGGCCGTCGAGGCGCGGGAGATCGAGGCATGAAGGTCGCGGTCGTCGGTTACCCGAACGTCGGCAAGTCCTCGCTGGTCAACCGGCTGACCCAGTCGCGCGAGGCGGTCGTCCACGAGCGCGCGGGGATCACGCGCGACCGCAAGGAGCTCTCCACGGAGTGGAACGGGCGGCGGCTGACGCTGATCGACACCGGCGGGGTGGACCTCGAGGACGAGGATCCGCTCGCCGTCTCGATCCAGGACCAGGCGCGCGCCGCGCTGTCCGACGCCGAGGTCGCGCTGTTCGTGGTCGACGCGCGGGCCGGGATGCGCCCGGGTGACGAGGAGCTGGCCGACATCCTGCGCCGCTCCCACAAGCCCGTCGTGGTGGCCGCCAACAAGATCGACGGCCCGTCCGACCTGCCGCTCGCCGCCGAGTTCTACGGGCTCGGGCTGGGCGAGCCGATGGCCGTCTCCGCCGCGCAGGGCCTGGGGACCGGCGACCTGCTCGACCGGCTCTGCGAGCTGGTGCCCGAGGACGAGCCGGAGGAGGAGGACGACGACGTCGTGCGCCTCGCGGTGATCGGCCGGCCGAACGTCGGCAAGTCCTCGCTGGTCAACGCGTTCCTCGGCCGCGAGCGGGTGATCGTCTCCCACGTCGCCGGCACGACACGCGACGCGATCGACACGCCGCTCGAATTCGAGGGCCGCAAGGTGCTGCTCGTCGACACCGCCGGGATCCGGCGCGCCGCCAAGGTGTCGGAGTCGGTCGAGTACTACACGGCGCTGCGCTCCCAGCGCGCGGCCGAGCGCGCCGACGTCGCGCTGGTGGTCTGTGACGCCAACGACGGCGTCACCTCGCAGGACCTGCGGATCGCCGACCTCGCGATGCGCTCGGGCTGCGCGACGGCGATCGTCCTCAACAAGTGGGACACGACGAGCGGCGACGAGTTCGACCTGCCGCACGAGCGCGCCCGCGTGCACCAGAAGCTGCGGCTGCGCCCGAAGGTCCTCACCGCGTCGGCGCTGACCGGCCGCCACGTCCAACGGCTGATGGTCGAGGCGCTGTCGCTGGCCGACCGCTACGCGTACCGGATCCCGACGCCCGAGCTCAACAAGTTCGTGGCCGACGTCGTGGCCTCGCGCAGCCCGCCGGCCAAGCAGGGCCACCGGCTCAAGCTGCTCTACATGGCGCAGATCGGCACCAAGCCGCCGCGCTATTCGATCCAGGTCAACTCGCGCCAGCGCGTGACCCGCGACTACGCGTACTTCGTGGAGAACCGCCTGCGCGAGCGGTACGGGCTCGACGGGATCCCGCTCGTCATCGACTTCGCCGAGCGCAAGCGCCGGCCGCGGGCCGGCCAGGCGGCGTGAGCCGCGCCGTCCGCCGCCGGCGTCTGCTCGCCGGCGCGGCGGCCCTCGCGGTGCTCGCGGCGATCGCCGGCCTCCTCGTGGCCCGCGCGACGGGCGGCGGGCCGCCCGAGGACTCGCTGGCGGAGCTCGTCCCGGGCACCGCGCTGGCCTACGTCCACGCCTCCACGGACCCCGACCGCGACGCCGACCGCCGGCTGGTCGCGCGGCTCGAGCGGCTGCCCGGGCTACGCGCCCTCGGGACCGCGGCGCTGGCGCGGGTCGGCGGCACGTCGCGCGGCTTCTCCTTCGCGCGCGACATCCGGCCCTGGCTCGGCGACGAGGCGGCGATCGCGCTGCTGCCGTCGCCGCGCGGCGCGCGCGCCGACGCGCTCGTCCTCGCCGCC
>DASVQH010000308.1:0-5213 GCA_036389195.1 Solirubrobacteraceae bacterium | reverse complement strand
CAGCGCGGCGGCGGAGACGGCGGGGCGACGGCGCGGCACCGCCCGATTCTGGCAGCCGGGCCCGCTCAGCCCGGGGTGGCCTGCGCGCGCGGATGGGCGTCGAAGTAGACGTCCTTGAGGCGGTCGGCCGACAGGTGGGTGTAGAGCTGCGTGGTGGCGATGTCGGAGTGGCCGAGCATCTCCTGCAGCGAGCGCAGGTCGCACCCGCCGGCCAGCAGGTGGGTCGCGAAGGTGTGGCGGAGCGTGTGGGGGCTCATCCGTGCCTCCAGGCCGGCGCTGCGCGCGTGGCGCTGCACGATCTTGTAGAGGCCCTGGCGGGTGAGCCCGGCGCCGCGGTGGTTGAGGAACAGCCGCGACTCGATGCGATCCCCCACGAGGCGCGGGCGCCCGGCGCGCAGGTAGGCGGCCACGGCGCGGGTCGCCGCGCTCCCGATCGGCACGACGCGCTCCTTGGAGCCCTTGCCGCGCGTCCGCAGCACGCCGAGCTCGAGATCGAGGTCCTGGAGCTGGAGATCGATCGCCTCGGAGGCTCTGAGGCCGCAGGCGTACATCAGCTCCAGCAGCGCGCGGTCGCGCAGGGCGGCGGGGTCCTCGCCGCGGGGCTGGGAGAGCAGGCGCGTGACCTCGTCGCGGGAGAGCACGTGCGGCAGCTTGCGGCTCTGGCGCGGGGCCTTGAGGTGGACCGTCGGGTCGTCGACGATGATGCCCTGGCGGCGCAGGTGGCGATGGAAGGAGCGCAGGCACGCGACCTTGCGCTGGATGGTCGCGGGCGCGACCGGCGGGCGGCCGTCCTGGCCCCCGGCCAGCTCGGCGACGAACGCGGCGAGCTCGGTGTGGCCGAGGCGGAGGGCGTCATGGCCGGTCTTGTCGAGCCAGTGGCCGTACTGCAGGAGGTCGGAGCGGTAGGCCTCCAGCGTGTTGCGCGACAGGCCGCGCTCGAACTCCAGGTAGGCGAGGAAGTCGAGGACGAGGTGCTCGAACGGCTGCGCCTGATGCGGCGTCGCGGCGAGGGGTGCGGTGGCCATCCTCGGTGGTGTTCGCCGCCGGGCCGCCGGTGCCTGCTTGGTGCAAGCGGTCGTTCAGGCAGCGAGGCGGCGGCTGAGCTCGAGAAGGCCGATGAGCGTCTTGGCGTCGCGCACCTCGGCGATGAGGGCGTCCAGCTCGGCCAGCGGATGGGTGACGATCTCGATGCGCTCGTTCTCCCCCGGGTCCTCGTCGGGGCTCGCATCGGTCAGCCCCGTCGCGAGGTAGATGACCACCTCCTCGTCGGAGAAGCCGACCGACGAGTAGTAGGTGGCCACCTCCTCCCACTCCTCCGCGGCCTTGCCGATCTCCTCGACCAGCTCGCGCTTGGCGGCGTCCAGCGCGGGCTCGCCCTCCTTGTCGAGCCGGCCGGCGGGGATCTCCAGCAGGTCCGGGCTGCCGACCGCCTCGCGCGGCTGGCGCACGAGGTACACGCGCTCGCCGTCGTGGGCGACCATCCCCACCGACCCCTCGCGCTCGACGATCTCGCGCTTGACCTCGCCGCCGTCCTCGTGGCGGTACTCGTCGACGCGGACCCGCAGCGTCTTGCCCTCGTAGACCGTCTCGGTGCTGGTGCGCTCGAAGCGGGAGCTCATGGCGGCGGACCCTACCGGCGGGCCGCCCCGCGCTACACCCGCGCGGCCTCGTCGAGCAGCGCGAGGCAGACGTCGAGCATCCCGTCGAGCGCGGCGACCGAGACGCGCTCGGTCGGCTCGTGGTTGCGCTCGGTGCCGTTGGCGAGGTTGACGCACTCGAACCCCGAGACCGCGAGCGCGTTGGCGTCCGAGCCGCCGCCGGTGACGATGCGGCGCGGCTCGTAGCCCGTCTCGCGCAGGGCCGCTTCGGCGGCGACGACGGCGGGCGCCGTCGGCCGTGTGCGGTAGCCCTCGAACAGCCGCTCCGTCGTGACGTCGACGTCGCACTCCGCGGCCGAGGCGCCGTCGTTGACGGCGTCGACCATCTGCGCGATCACCGTCTCGACCCGGGCGGCGTCGAGGGACCGCGCCTCGGCGAGCAGCCGGCAGCGCTCGGCGACGATGTTGGTCGAGCCGACGCCGCCGGCGATCGAGCCCACGTTGGCGGTGGTCTCAGCGTCGATGCGCCCGTGCGGCATCGCGGCGACGGCGTGCGCCGCCGCGAGGATCGCCGACCGGCCCTCCTCAGGGCGGATGCCGGCGTGGGCGGCGCGGCCGTGGAACTCGGCGGTCAGCCGGTAGTACGTCGGCGAGGCGAGGACGACCTCGCCGATCGGCGAGGCGTGATCGAAGACGTAGCCGAACTCCGAGCGCAGCTTGCCGGCGTCGAACGCCTTGGCGCCGGCCAGCGCGTTCTCCTCCGAGACGGTGAAGAGCAGCTCGACGCCGACCGGCGACCCCTCGACCGAGATGCGCCGGGCGGCCTCGAGCATGACGGCGACGGCGGCCTTGTTGTCGGCGCCGAGGATGCCGTCGTGAGCGTTCTCCCATCCCTCCTCGACGATCACGGGATCGACCGGCGTGCTGGTGTCGACCGTGTCGAGGTGCGCGCAGAGCAGGATCGTCCGTTCCGAGCGCGCGCGCCGGGGGTCGAACCGCGCGAGCAGGTTGCCGCACTCGGCGCCCGCCGGGCCGGCCGCGTCGTCCTCCTCCACGGAGAACCCCATGCCGCGCAGCTCCGCGGCGACGCGGTCCGCGCACGCGCGTTCGTGCCCGAAGGGGCTGGGGATGCGGCACAGCTCGGCGAACGTCGCGGCGAGGCGCGCTCGCTCGGCGTCGCTGGCCGGCCTCACCGGGGGCTGAAGCGCCCGGTCCGCTCGGCGCTGTACTCGGCCGAGTCGCGCTCGGGGGCGCCGGCCGGCGACGCGGCGAGCGACGCCTCCTGCGGTTCCTCGCGGGGCTCGGGGTCCCGCTCGTCGCGGCGGGTGAGCGCCGCGGCGACGAACTCGCGGAACAGCGGCGCGGGGCGCTCGGGGCGCGACTTGAACTCCGGGTGGAACTGCGACGCGACGAAGAACGGGTGGTCGGCGATCTCGAGGATCTCGACCAGGCGCTCATCCGGCGACGTGCCGGAGATGACCAGCCCGGCCGCCTCCAGGCGCCGGCGCAGGAAGTTGTTGACCTCGTAGCGATGGCGGTGGCGCTCGTAGATGACCGCCTCGCCGTAGATCTCGCGCGCCCGCGTCCCGGGGTGCAGCTTGATCGGATCGGCCCCCAGGCGCATGGTGCCGCCCATGTCGGCGACCTCCTTCTGCTCCGGGAGGAGGTCGATCACCGGGAACGGCGTCTCGGGGTCGAATTCCGTGGAGTTCGCGCCGTCCATCCCGACGACGTGGCGGGCGAAGTCCGCCGCCGCCATCTGCATGCCGAGGCAGATCCCCAGGAACGGGATCTTCTCCTCGCGGGCGATCCGCGAGGCCTGGATCTTGCCCTCGATGCCGCGCACACCGAAGCCGCCCGGGAGCAGGATGCCGTCGGCCTCGGCGAGCCGGGCGCGCACCTCGCCGTCGTCGAGGGTCTCGGAGTCCACCCAGTCGACCTCGACGCCGCAGCCGTGCGCCCAGCCGGCGTGGCGCAGCGACTCCACCACCGACAGGTAGGCGTCCTCGAGCTGGACGTACTTGCCCACGAGGGCGATCCGCACCGGCCGGGCGGCCATCGCGGTGCCCGCGCGGCGCATCAGGCGCTCCCAGTCGCCGAGCTCGGCGGCCGGCGCCTCCATCCCGAAGTGGTCGAGGATGAAGTCGTCCACGCCCTCGGAGCGGAAGTACAGCGGGATCTTGTAGACGTTGTCGACGTCGCGGGCCGAGACGATCGCCTCGCCGGGCAGCGACGCGAACAGCGCGATCTTGCGGCGGACGTCCTGCGGCAGGGCGCCCTCGGAGCGGCAGACCACCATGTCGGGCTGGATGCCGATGCGCCGCAGCTCGTTGACCGAGTGCTGGGTCGGCTTGGTCTTGAGCTCGCCCGCGTGGCCGATGTAGGGCACGAGCGTCAGATGGATGAACATGCAGCGCCGGCGGCCGGCGTCCACGGGGAACTGGCGGATGGCCTCCAGGAACGGCAGCGACTCGATGTCGCCGACCGTGCCGCCGATCTCCGTGATCACGACGTCGACGTCCTGCGAGTCGGCGATCAGCTTGATGCGGTGCTTGATCTCGTCCGTGATGTGGGGCACGACCTGGACCGTGCCGCCGAGGTAGTCGCCGCGGCGCTCCTTGCGGATGACCGAGTTGTAGATCGCGCCCGCCGTGACGTTCGAGCCGCGCGACGTGTTCGCGTCCGTGAAGCGCTCGTAGTGGCCGAGGTCGAGATCGGTCTCCGCGCCGTCCTCGGTGACGAACACCTCGCCGTGCTGGAACGGCGACATGGTCCCGGGGTCGATGTTGATGTACGGGTCGAACTTCTGGAGGGCGACCCGCAGCCCCCGCGCGACCAGCAGGCGCCCGATGGACGCGGCCGCGATGCCCTTGCCGAGCGACGAGACCACGCCGCCGGTGACGAAGATGAAGCGTGTTCTCGATCGCTGTTCAGCCATGGGTTCTCCATAAGGAGGATAGGGAGCGGGGCGGCGGCACCGACATCAGGCCGCCTTCAGGAGCTCGCGGGCGTGGCGGCGGGCGGCGACGTCGTCGCCGTCGGCGCCGAGCATGCGGACGATCTCGCCGACGACCTCGGCGCTGGCCAGCTCCGTCACCGTGGTCCGCGCGGTCGCGCCGGAGGTGTCCTTGACGATCGTGAAGTGCCGGTCGGCGAGCGACGCGATCTGCGGCAGGTGGGTGATGCAGACGACCTGGCGGGCGCCCGCCAGCCCGCGCAGCTGCGCCCCGACGGCGCGCGCGGTCTTGCCGCCGATCCCGGCGTCGACCTCGTCGAAGACCAGCGTGCCCGGCCCCGCCGCGGCGGCCGCGACGCTCATCAGCGCGAGCATGACGCGCGAGAGCTCGCCGCCGGACGCCGTCTCGCGCAGCGGGCCCGCGGGCACCCCCGGGTTCGGGGCGATGAGGAACTCGACCTCGTCGCCGCCCGTGGGGCCGTAGCCGTCGGTCCGGGACGAGAGCGCGGCCGCGAAGGTCGCGCCGTCCATCGCCAGGTCGGCGAGGCGCTCGCGCACCGCGCCGGCCAGCGACTCCGCCGCGGCGGCCCGCGCGGCGCGCAGCGCCGCGGCGCGCTCGGCCAGCTCGCCGCGCACGGTCTCCAGCCGGCGCTCGACGG
>DASVQH010000307.1:0-13855 GCA_036389195.1 Solirubrobacteraceae bacterium | reverse complement strand
CCCGTCGGGGAGGGGGCTCAGGCGGGCGCGGCGACCTTGGCCGGCTCGCGCAGGAAGGCCAGCAGGTGCTCGTTGACCTCGCTCGCGTGCGTGATGGCCATCAGGTGCGGGCCGCCCTCGATCTCGACGTACGTCGCCTCGGGCAGCAGCGCGGCGAGGCGCCGGCCCTGCCCCTCGGGCGAGAGGATCCGGTCGGCGCTCCCCTGCATGATGAGCGTCGGGACGTCGATGCGCTTGAGGTCCTCGGCCCAGTTGTCCAGCCAGCCGGGCACGCAGGCCCAGGTCGCCCACGGCGAGCCGCTCGTCCCGGCGCTCCACGCGTCGCGCACGGTCTCCTCGCTGATGCGCTTGCCGAGGTAGTCGTCGAGGTTCGCGAAGTCCTTCAGCGCCGCGGCCCACCACGCGAAGCGGTCGTCGAGGATGGCCTGCTGGGTGGCGGCCACGGCCGCCTCGTCGACGCCCTTGGGGTTCTCGTCGGACTTGGTGAAGTCCGGGGCCAGGGTCTCGATGATCACGCAGGCCTTCACCCGCTCGGTGCCGTGCTTTCCGATGTAGCGCACGAGCTCGCCCGTGCCGAGCGAGAAGCCGATCAGCGTGACGTCGTGCAGGTCGAGTGCGGAGAGGAGCTTGTCGAGGTCCTCGGCCATCGTGTCGAAGTCGTAGCCCTCGGTCGGCCGGCTGGACTGCCCGAAGCCCCGCCGGTCGTAGTTGATCACGCGGTGCCCGGCGGCGATCAGCGCGTGCAGCTGCGGCTCCCACGACCGGCTGTCGAGCGGCCACCCGTGGATCAGCACCAGCGGGTCGCCGCTGCCGTGGTCCTCGTAGTACAGCTCGATCGGGGTCGAGTTCTCCTGACCAACGGTGATCTTGCTCATGGGGCGAGCCTGCCACCCCGGCCCTTGCGCCCGCATCGCGCGAACGTGCGATTCGGACGCGGCGCGGGGTTGACGCGGCCAAGCCATCTCGGAGAGGGTGCATCCACAGCGATCGAGAGGCCCCGATGTCCGGCCGGTTCCTGACGATGACGGTGACGACGATCGCGCTGACGGCGGCGTGCTGGCCGGCGGCTCCCGCCCAGGCGATGTTCGTCGGCGTCCAGAAGGTCGCGAAGGCCTCCGGCTCGACCTCCGCGGCGAAGACCGTCGCCGCGACCTGCCCCGCGGGCAAGCGCGTCGTCGGCGCGGGCGCCGACGCGTCGCCCGGCGAGGGGCGGGTCCTGATCGACCTCATCCGGCCGGACGCCGCCCTGACCAGCGTGACGGTCGGCGCCCACGAGGACGAGGCGGGCACGAGCGCCGCGTGGAAGCTCACGGCGTACGCCGTCTGCGCGCCCGCGCCGGCCGGGCTCGTGCGGGTGAAGCAGACCAGCGCCCCGTCCTCGGCGGCCAAGCCGGTGACCGCCGCCTGTCCTGCCGGCACGAAGGTGCTCGGCACGGGCGCCGAGCTGGGCGGGGCGGCGGGCCAGTTGCTGCTCGACGGCATCCGCCCAAGCCCCGATCTCGCCACGGTGACGGCGAACGCCGCCGAGGACGAGACGGGCACCACAGCCGGCTGGACGATCGCCGCCTATGCGATCTGCGCCAACCCGGCCAACGGCGTCCAGCGCTTCAGCGCCACCAGCGCCTCCGATTCGACCGCCCCCAAGACCCGCTTCGCCCCCTGCCCCGTGGGCAAGGTCGCCCTCGGCTTCGGCGGCGAGCTCAACGGCCCCGAGGGTCAGCTGGTGCTCGACGCGATCTTCGCGGCCTACGACGTGCGCGGCCCCGGCACCTCGGCCTGGGAGGACCGGACCGGCACGACCGCCGACTGGAGCGTCACCAGCTACACGATCTGCGGGCTGGGCGCCGCACGGACGTCGGCCGCGGCGGACATGCGAGGCGAGGCCACCCACGACGTCGACGTCGCCTGCGGGACGGGCCGCCAGCTGACGGCGACCGGCGCCGACATCAACGGCGGGCGCGGCGCGCTGTGGTTCGACCGCCTGACGCCGAAGACGCTCACCCCCACCAGCGCGACGGTCCGCTTCGGGACCGAGACCGGGACGGAGGGCGCCGTAACCGCCTACGGGATCTGCGCCACGAACCCGCCCGGTCTGAACCGCAGCTCCGCCTCCATGTCCGACGAGACCGCGAACGACCCCTACAAGACGGTGTACGCGCCGTGCCGGGAGGGCAAGCTGGCGCTCAGCGCAGCCATCGAGCCGACGGGCGGCAGCGAGCCGCACACGCTGCTGCAGGCGCTCGTCCCGGCGCTCGACCTCTCCGGCTTCCGCAACAGCGCCGCCGAGAGCGTGACCGGCTTCGACGGGGGCTGGGACCTCTGGGGCGACGCCACGTGCGTCGATCCGCTGCCGGGACAGGCCCGCGTCGCCGCCGCGACCGCGTCGGACTCCGACGACTTCAAGACGGTCACCGCCGCGTGCCTGGCCGGCAAGCACCTCCTGGGCGTCGGCGCCGAGGTGATCCCGGCGATCGGGCGGGTCGTCATCGACGACCTCCGCCCCGACGCCGGGCTGACCCGGGTGGAGGTTGCGGCGATCGAGGACCGCTTCGGCTGGGACGGCACCTGGAGCCTGAGCGCCTACGCCGTCTGCGTGACCCGCTGAGCGGGTACGGTCGCGCGCATCGACGCCTCGCTTCCCGGCCCCGCCCAGCAGCGCGACAAGGTCGTCTCCGCCGAGGAGGCGATCTGCCTGATCCGCGACGGCGACGCGCTGGCCGTCGGCGGCTTCCTGGGCATCGGCTTCCCCGAGGCGCTGGTCACCGCGCTGGCGCGGCGCTTCGAGGCGACCGGCGGGCCGGCCGGCCTGAGCCTCGTCGTCCCGGTCGCCCAGGGCGACCGGCAGGGGCGCGGGATCGACGCCATCGCCAAGCCCGGCCTGCTCACGCGCGTGGTCGCCGGCCACTGGTGGATGGCGCCCGCGCTCGGGCAGCTCGCGGTCGACGGCGAGATCGAGGCCCACAACCTCCCCCAGGGCGTGATCAGCCACCTCTTCCGGGAGACCGCCGGCAAGCGGCCGGGCATCCTGACCCGCGTCGGGCTGGGCACGTTCGTCGACCCGCGCCACGGCGGCGGCAAGGTCAACGACCGCACGACGGAGGACCTCGTCTCCCTGCAGGAGATCGACGGCGTCGAGCACCTCTTCTACCGCGCGCTGCCGGTCAACGTCGCGCTGCTGCGCGGCACGACCGCCGACGCCGACGGCAACGTGACGATGGAGCGCGAGGCGCTGACCCTGGAGTCGCTCTCGATCGCCACCGCCGTGCACAACTCCGGTGGGCTGGTCGTCGTCCAGGTCGAGCGCCTCGCCGAGCCGCGCAGCCTCTCCCCCCGCCAGGTCCGCATCCCCGGCGTGCTGGTCGACTGCGTCGTCCTCGCGCCCGCCGAGCACCACTGGCAGACGTTCGGCACGGCCTATGCGGCGGAATACAGCGGGGAGATCCGCACGCCCCTCGGTCGCGTGCCGGCGCTGCCGCTCGACGACCGCAAGATCATCTCCCGCCGTGCGGCGCTGGAGCTGCGCCCCAACGCGGTGGTCAACCTCGGCCTCGGCATGCCCGAGGGCATCCCGAGCGTCGCCAACGAGGAGCACGTCCTCGACTACCTCACGCTCACCGCCGACACGGGCGTGATCGGCGGGCTGCCCGCCGCCGGGCTGGACTTCGGCAGCGCGGTCAACGCCCACGCGGCGATCGACCAGGGCCACCAGTTCGACTTCTACGACGGCGGCGGGCTCGACATCGCCTTCCTCGGCATGGCCGAGGCCGACCGCGAGGGCAACGTCAACGTCAGCCGCTTCGGGCCCCGGCTGGCCGGCGCAGGTGCGTTCATCAACATCACCCACAGCGCCACGAAGATCGTCTTCATGGGCACCTTCGCAGCGCGCGGGCGCCCGAAGTTCGTCGAGGCGGTCGAGCAGCGGACGTTCAGCGGGCCGCACGCCGCGCAGGCCGGCAAGGTCGTCCTCTACGTCACCGAGCGCTGCGTCTTCGAGCTCACCGAGCGCGGCATGGAGCTCGTCGAGGTCGCCCCTGGGCTCGACGTCGAGCGCGACGTCCTCGCGAACATGGGCTTCGCGCCGCTCGTGCGCGAGCCGCGGGAGATGGACCCGCGGCTCTTCCGCCCCGAGCTGATGGAGATCAAGGAGGAGCTGCTGGCCATGCCGGTCGAGGCGCGCTTCTCCTACGACCCGGACTCCAACCGCTTCTTCCTCAACCTCGAGGGGCTGGCCGTCCGCACCGCCGCGGAGGTGCGCGCGCTGCACGCGGAGATCGACGAGCGCCTGGCGAGGATCGGCCGCAAGGTCGACGTGGTCGTCAACTACGACAACTTCCATCTCGCACCCGACGTCTCCGACGACTACACGGCCGCGCTCAACGACCTCGCGGACCGCCACTACGCGAGCGTCAGCCGCTACACGACCAGCTCGTTCCTGCGCCTCAAGCTCGGCGGCATGCTGACCGAGCGGCGCGTCGCGCCGCACATCCACGAGTCGCGCGAGGAAGCGGTCACGTTCCTGTCCGGGCAGCGACGCTGATCGGAGCGCTGAAAGAACGAGCGCCGCCCGACGTTGCGTGTGTATGAGCCGCACCCGGACGACAGCCCACGCACTGGCCCGGCGGTTGGCGACGTTCACCGCGGTGACGCTCCTTCTCGGCCTCTGCGGCGCGCAGCCTGCCTCGGCGATGTTCACGAACGTCGAGACGGTGACCAAGACGACGGCCCCGACGTCGGCCACCAAGACGGCGACGGCGACATGCCCCGCGGGCAAGCGCGTCACCGGCGCCGGCGTCGACCTCTCGACCCGCGACGGGCGCGTGCTGATCGACTACATCCGGCCCGACGCGACCCTCACCAGCGTGACGGTCAGCGCCCACGAGGACGAGGCGCTCTACGCGCCCGGCTGGACGCTCACCGCCTACGCCGTCTGCGCGCCGGCGCCCGCGGGCCTCCAGCGTGTCGCCGCCACGAGCGCGTCGTCCTCGGCGGCCAAGGGCGTCACGGCGACCTGCCCGGCGGGCAAGCGCGTGCTGGGCACCGGCGGCGAGCTCGCCGGCGCCCCGCAGCAGCTGCACCTCCACGGGCTCGTCCCGAGTCCCGACCTGACGAAGGTCACCGTCGACGCCTTCGAGGACGAGACGGGGACCGCCAAGAGCTGGAGCGTGACGGCCTACGCGATCTGCGGCACTCCCGCCCAGGGCGTCGCGCTGCGGACCCGCACCGGCGCCTACGCCTCGGGCTCGCCGCGCTTCGCCGCGCGGCCGTGCGAACCCGGTGAGGTCCCGGTCGGCATGGGCGGCTCGATCACCGGCGGGACGGGCAACCAGCTCACCCTCCAGGCCATCCATCCCACCATCGACGACCGCGGCCCCGGGGTGGTCGCCGCCGAGGACCGCACCGGCACGGCGGGCACGTGGAGCCTGACGGCGTACACGATCTGCGGCGCGCAGATCTTCGACGCCGCCGAGCCCACGCCCACGTTCGGTGACGCGATCACGAACAACTCCGCCGCCTGCGACGAGGGAACTCAGGTGGTCGGGACCGGCGCCGAGACCGACGGCGGCCGCGGCGAGGTCTGGCTCGAGCGCTTCGGCCCCCAGGAGAACCCGCCCGATTCGACGGGCGCGACCTGGATCACCGAGACGGGGCGCAACGCCGACGTCACCGCGACGGCGCTCTGCGCGACCGCTCCGGCGGACCTCGAGCTCGTGATCGCCCCGTACGCGGGCCAGCGGCCCGACGACCCGGTCAAGACCGCGACCGCCACGTGCCCGGCCGGCAAGCGGGTGCTGAGCGGCGGCGCGCAGACCGCCTCCACGGCGAACCACGTGATGCTCCAGGGGCTGGTGCCGAGCGCCGACCTCACGAGCGTGCGAGCGACCCTGTCGGAGACCGAGAACGGGCTCCCCGGAGATTGGTCGGCCGCCGCGACGGCGCTGTGCGCGACGCCGCCCCCCGGCCTGCAGCGCGTCTCGCGCACGACCGTCGCCGACTCGGCCGAGATCAAGACCGCGACCATCGCCTGCCCGGCGGGGAAGCACGCCGTCGGCGCCGGCGCGGCGGTGACGCCGGCGCTCGGGCAGATCACGCTCGACGACATCCGGTTCAACGCGGCCCTGACCGCGGTCACCGTCGAGGCGTTCGAGGACGTCAGCGGGACCGCAGGGAGCTGGAGCCTCACCGCTCACGCGGTCTGCGTCTCTCGTTGACCATTCCGCGTTCGGGCGCTGCACCGCTCGGGTAAGGCACTCCCTAGAGAGAGTGTTGTTCCGACGGCGCCGCGCGGGAGCTCCGGCGCCGTATCGCATCGAGGGAGGAGACCCTTATGGCCAATCTTGCCAGCGCGCTGGTGGAGTCCGCACGCAACCACGCCGATCGTCCGGCGCTGCGGCTCGACGACGCCGAGGTCAGCTACAAGATGCTCGACGAGGGCACCGCGCGGGTCGCGGCGCTGCTCAAGCAGAAGGGCGTCGAGCCCGGCGACCGCGTCGGCATCATGCTGCCGAACGTCCCCTACTTCGCGCTCGTCTACTACGGCGTGCTGCGCGCCGGCGGCGTCGTGGTCCCGATGAACGTGCTGCTCAAGGGCCGCGAGGTCGGGTTCTACCTGCGCGACCCCGAGGCCAAGGTCCTCTTCGCGTGGCACCAGTTCGGCGACGCGGCGAAGGAGGGCGCCGAGGCCGAGGGCGCGGAGCTGGTCCTCGTGGAGCCGGGCGAGTTCGAGAAGCTGCTGACCGACATCGAGCCGGACACGGAGCTGGTCGATCGGGACGACGACGACACCGCGGTCATCCTCTACACCAGCGGCACGACCGGCACGCCCAAGGGCGCTGAGCTGACGCACGCCAACCTGATCTCCAACGTCGAGGTCGCGACGGACCTCGGCCAGCTGTCGGAGGAGGACGTCGTCCTCGGGGCGCTGCCGCTGTTCCACTCCTTCGGCCAGACCTGCGGGCTCAACTCGGCGATCAAGATGGGCGCCGTCCTCGACCTCATCCCGCGCTTCGATCCGGGCAAGGCGCTCGAGGTCATCCAGCGCGACAAGGTCACCGTCTTCCAGGGCGTGCCGACGATGTACCACGCGCTGCTGAACCATCCCGAGCGCGAGAACTACGACGTCTCGTGCCTGAAGCTCTGCATGTCGGGCGGCGCGGCGCTGCCGGTCGAGGTCCTCAAGGGCTTCGAGGAGGCGTTCAACTGCAAGGTGCTCGAGGGCTACGGCCTGTCGGAGACCTCGCCGGTCGCGTCCTTCAACCACCCGGACAAGGAGCGCAAGGCCGGCTCGATCGGCACGCCGATCAAGGGCGTCGAGATGAAGGTCGTCGACGAGGACGGCAAGGACGTCCCGCAGGGCGAGGTCGGCGAGATCGTCATCAAGGGCCACAACGTCAGGAAGGGCTACTGGAACCGCGCCGAGGCGACCGAGGAGGTCATGAAGGACGGCTGGTTCCACACCGGCGACATGGCCCAGGTCGACGAGGACGGCTACTTCTTCATCGTCGACCGCAAGAAGGACATGATCATCCGCGGCGGCTACAACGTCTACCCGCGCGAGATCGAGGAGGTCCTCTACGAGCACGAGGCGATCTCCGAGGCCGCGGTCGTCGGCGTGCCCGACGAGAAGATGGGCGAGGAGGTCGGCGCGGCGATCGTCCTCAAGGAGGGTCAGGACGTCGACGCCGACGAGCTGCGCGACTACGTCAAGGACAAGGTCGCCGCCTACAAGTACCCGCGCAAGATCTGGTTCCTCGACGAGCTCCCCAAGGGCCCGACGGGCAAGATCCTCAAGCGCGAGATCAAGGTCCCCGAGAAGGTCGAAGGCTAGCCGCGATGGCTCAGACCAAGGACGCGCCGGCGGCCAAGGACCGCCGGCGCGCGGGCTCGAAGACCGGCGACGGCAAGCCGGCCGGGCCCGCCACCCGCTCGAACGGCGCGGGCAACGGCAAGGCGAAGACCAAGCCGGACGGCAAGGGCATGGCCAAGCCGGAGCCCAAGGCGGCGTCCAAGCGCGAGCCGAAGGCCGAGAAGACCGGCGAGGCGCCCAAGCGCGACGGCGGCGCGGGCCGCCCGTCCAGCCAGGCGTCCAGCGGGCTCGACAGCCTGCTCACCGAGGCGGCCCGCGGCGGGCCGGTCCGGACCTGGTTCCCGGGCATGGCGGGGCTCCAGTTCGCGGCCAAGCTCGCCGTGCGCCCCGACATCACCGCGAAGCGCACCGTCCAGCTCGCCGCCGACCTGGCGAAGGTCTCCGCCGGGATGTCTGACCTCGAGCCGCCCAAGAGCGACCGTCGCTTCCGCGACCCCGCCTGGAAGGGCAACCCGGGGCTCAAGCGGCTCATGCAAGGCTACCTGGCCAGCGGGCGCTTCGTCGACCGGCTGGTCTGCGACACCAACCTCGACTGGCGCGCCGAGCGGCGCGTGCGCTTCGCGGCCGAGAACGTCCTCGACGCGCTCGCGCCGTCGAACTTCCCGCAGACCAACCCCGAGGCGATCAAGGCCGCGCTCGACACGGGCGGGCGCAACTTCGTGGCCGGGGCGCGGAACTTCGCCCGCGACATGTCGCGGCCGCCGCGCGTGCCCTCGATGGTCGACGGCACGGCGTTCGAGGTCGGCGAGAACCTGGCGGTCACGCCCGGGCAGGTCGTCCTGCGCACCCCGGTCTTCGAGCTGATCCAGTACCAGCCGCAGACCGAGCAGGTGCACGCGACGCCGCTGCTGGTGACGCCGCCGATGATCAACAAGTACTACGTCACCGACCTGGCGCCCGACCGCAGCATGATCGAGTACCTCGTCAAGCAGGGCCAGCAGGTGTTCGCGATCTCGTGGCGCAACCCGGACCAGCGTCACGCCGACTGGTCGCTCGACACCTACGCGGGCGCCGTGGTCGAGGCCCTGGAGGCGACCCGGACGGTGACCGGTGCCGGCTCGACGCACATCCTCGGGCTGTGCGCGGGCGGCATCACCGCGACGTGCGCGGTCGCCCACCTCGCCGGCACGGACAAGCAGGACGTCGTGGCGGGGATCACGCTCGGCGTCTGCGTCATCGACAACGAGCGCTCGGGCGAGGTCAGCGCGTTCATCGACCCGGCCACGGCCAACGCCGCGATCGCCGAGTCGGCGCGCAAGGGCTACCTCGACGGCCGCTCGCTGGCCGGCGTGTTCGCCTGGCTGCGGCCCAACGACCTGATCTGGAACTACTGGGTCAACAACTACCTGCTCGGCAAGAACCCGCCGCCGTTCGACATCCTGTTCTGGAACGCGGACACGACGAACATGCCGGCCGGGCTGCACCGCGACTTCGTCCGCCTGGCGATGAACAACTCGCTGGTCGAACCGGGCGAGGCGACCGTGCTGGGAACGCCGGTGGACCTGTCGAAGATCACCGTCGACTCGTACCTGATCGCCGGGATCTCCGACCACATCACGCCGTGGCAGAACTGCTACAAGACGACCCATCTCCTCGGCTCCGAGCCGCGGTTCGTGCTCTCGTCGAGCGGCCACATCGCGGCCATGGTCAACCCGCCCGACAACCCGAAGGCGAAGTTCCGCACCAACGAGTCCAACCCGGACGACCCGGAGCAGTGGCTCGCCGCGGCGACCACCCAGCCCGGCTCGTGGTGGGAGGACTGGGCGAAGTGGCTCGGCGAGCGGTCGGGCGACGAGATCGACGCCCCGTCGCAGCTCGGCGGCGGCGGTCTGGAACCGATCGCCAAGGCCCCCGGCAGCTACGTCCTGCAGTAGAGCGAAGAGACGAGGAGAGACCGATCATGTGGGCCCTCAACGAGGAGCAGGAGCGTCTGCGGGACGAGATCCGGCAGGTGGTCAAGGAGAAGATCCAGCCCCGCGCGCGGGAGATGGACGAGAACTGCGAGTACCCGCGCGACCTCTACGGCGTGATGTGCGAGGCGGGGCTCCTGGGGCTCGCGGCGCCGAAGGAGTACGGCGGGCGGGCGCAGACCGACGTGTCGTGGTGCGCGTACGTCGAGGAGCTGGCCCGCGTCTCGGGCACGGTCTCGCTGATGGCCGCCTACGTCAAGCTCGTCAGCCTGCCGCTGCTGCTGGCCGGCTCCGAGGAGCAGAAGAAGCGGATCATCCCGCCGCTCCTGAAGGGCGAGCGGCTGGGCTCGTTCGCGCTCACCGAGCCGGCCGTCGGGTCCGACCCCGGCGCGCTGGAGACCACCGCGGAGAAGCGCGGCGACGTCTACGTCCTCAACGGCCAGAAGCGCTTCATCGGCAACGCCGGCCTCTCCGACGACTACGTGGTCTTCGCCCGCACCGGCGGGCCGGGACCCAAGGGCGTGTCGGCGTTCATCGTCGACGGGCACGCGGACGGCGTCTCGGTCGAGAAGCTGCGCACGATGGGCATGCCCGGCTGGCAGCTCGGCGCGCCGCGCTTCGAGGACGTCGAGGTGCCGGCCGAGAACCTGATCGGCAACGAGGGCGACGGGTTCCGCATCGCCATGGGCGTGTTCGACCGCTCGCGCCCGACGGTGGCGGCGCAGGCCGTCGGCCTCGGGCAGGGCGCCGTCGACCTGGCCACGGACTACGCCATGCGCCGGCACACGTTCGGCAAGCCGGTGCTCATGCACCAGGGCATCCAGTTCAAGCTGGCCGGGCTGCAGACCAAGGTGGCGGCGGCGCGCGCGCTCTGCTACCAGGCGGCGACGGCGGTCGACACGGGCGACCCGCGGCTCACGCAGATCGCGTCGATGGCCAAGCTGTTCGCCACGGACACCGCGATGGAGGCCACCACCGAGGCGGTCCAGGTGCTCGGCGGCAACGGCTACCTCAAGGACTTCCCGGCCGAGCGCATGATGCGCGACGCCAAGGTCCTGCAGATCTACGAGGGCGCCAACGAGATCCAGCTGCTGGTCGTCGCGCGGGCGATGGCCAAGGAGGCGGAGGCGCGCGACGTCCTGTGGCCCTCCTGCATGCCGGACAACCCGGAGAACAGCGTCAGCATGGGCAAGGGCGGGCGCCCGCAGGACGGCAACGGCAACGGCGCGCAGAGCAACGGCGCCGGCGCCACGCCGCCCGAGAAGGTCGGGACGCTCGGCCAGTAGGCCGCTCGCCTCAGCGCGCCGCGCCCTCCAGCGCGGCGCGCAAGCGCCCGTTCACCTCGTCGGCGTCGCCCGCGCCGTCGATGCGGTGGAGGACCCCGCAGTCGGCGTAGAAGCCGGCCAGCGGCCCGGAGGCCTCGTGGTAGACCTCGAGGCGGTGGCGGATCGTGGCCGGCTCGTCGTCGTCGCGGCGCACGAGCTCCGTGCCGTCGTCGTCGCAGCGGCCCTCGTCGCGCGGCGGCTGGAGCTCGACGTGGTAGGTGCGCCCGCACTCCGGGCACGCGCGACGCCCGCTCAGGCGGCGGACGACCTCCTCGTCGTCGATCTCGATCATCAGCGCGGCCGTCAGGTCGCGGTCGAGCTCCTTCAGGCGGTCGGAGAGCGCCTCGGCCTGGCCGCGGCTGCGCGGGAACCCGTCGAGGATGAAGCCGGGGCGGGCGTCGTCGCGGGCGAGGCGCTCGCCCATGAGGTCGACCACGAGCTCGTCCGGCGCCAGGTCGCCGCGGTCCATGTACTCCTGGGCCTGGCCGCCGAGCTCCGAGCCCTCGGCGACCGCCGCGCGCAGGATCTCGCCGCTGGACAGCAGCGGGACGCCGAGATGCTCGGCCAGGCGCCGGCCCTGCGTGCCCTTCCCCACCCCGGGCGGCCCGAGGAGGACGAGGTTGTGGCAGTCGGCCATGGGCTCCTCCGCTCTAGTAGTCGGCGTCGGTCTTCGGCGGGATCGTGCCGCGGTCGGCGGACAGGTCCGGCCCCCGGCCGGGATCGTCGTCCCCCTCGCTCGGGTCGTCGACGAGCTCGGTCGAGGGCAGGTCGTCGCCCTCGCCGTAGGTCGAGTCCGCCACGTCGGCTTCGGCCTCGGGGGCGATGGCGTCGCGCAGCGGGTTGCCGCCGCCGTCGCCGTGGCTGGCGTTGTCGATCAGGTCGGCTTCCGCCTGCTCGAAGCCCTCGGCCTCGCCGCCGCCCGCCTCGTAGACCGCCTCGAACGCGGGGTCGCTGGTGTGGCTGTTGGCGTGCGGGCCGCCGATCCCGGCCGCTTCCAGGGCCGCGGCGGCCTCCTGCTGCTGGATGAGCTTCTCGTCGGGATCGATCGTCGCGGGGCCCTCGGAATCCGTGTCGGCGAGGACGGCCAGCACCTCCGGCGAGGCCTGCGCGAGGTCCTCCATGCGAACGGGGTTCACCGGCGCGAGCGTCTCGTCGATGTCCTCGGTCAGCGCGTCGGCGCGCTCGCGGCGCTCGGTCTCGGACTCGGGCAGCTCGGGCGGGTTGACCGACGGGCCGGGGGTCTCCAGCGGCGACGGGGCGATCTGGGGCCCGACGCCGCCGCCGGGCTCCTGCTCGGCGATCCGCTCGCCGGTGACGCCGGTCGGCATGGTGGGCGGCTGCTCCTGCAGGGCGGCGGGGTCCTGCGGCGCGGAGGTCTGCCGGTCGGCCGGGCGGCGCTCGGTCAGCGCGGCCGCGGCGATCTCCCCCGCGCCGACGACCAGGCCCGGAAGCCACTCGCGGGCGTGCTTGCCCTTGAGGCCGAGCAGCCAGGGCGAGCCGGCCAGCAGCGCGCCGGTCGCGGCGTCGAGGGCGAGGTGGGCGGGCATCGGGAGCTTGCGCACGGCGCCGAGCTCGTAGTCGGTCAGCAGGCTCGTGGCCAGCACGCCGCCGCCCGCGGCGCGCAGCAGCAGCGAGCTGCGCCGGTTCTTGAGCCGGAGCACGGTGGGCGCGGCGAGCAGCAGCGCGCTCGTGGCGTAGTCGGCGACGCCATGGACCTTGGTCGAGATCAGCATGTTCACACGGGTACCCCCTCAGTGGCGACGCGACCCTTCGAGGTGCCCGACGCGCGACGACCGCGGCCGCCCACCGAAATCAGGGTGGAACGCCAGCTCAGAGACCCAAGCGGCGGCCGCAGGAGACTGCGTCGGATAGGGGGCGCTCCACACCCCCTGAAACGACACACTACGCCGGAACGGGCGGGTGAGTCGTCTGAAGGGGTCAGACCGCGAACCCACCTCCCCTCCTCACCCGACGCAGTCACCGCCCCAGACGCCGGGGCGCCGGAGGTCGACCCGGAACGCCCCCGGCTCACTCGCGCCAGTCGTACTCCATCTGGCGCGCGGTGCGGACCGCCACGTCCGCCCCGAACAGCCGCCGCACCAGATGCAGGCTCATGTCGATCCCGGCGGTGATCCCGGCCGAGGTGACGAGGTCGCCGTCGTCGACCCAGCGCGGCTCGCGGCGGACCTCGACCGCGGGCCAACGGCGCTCGAGCTCGTCCTCGTCCTCCCAGTGCGTGGTGGCCGGGCGGCCGTCGAGCACCCCGGCCTCGGCGAGGATGAACGCGCCGGTGCAGACGGCCGCGGTGATCCGCGCGCGCTCGCGCACACGCGCGACCCACGCCAGCACCGCCGGGTCGCGCTCGACGGCCGCGGTGACGCCGCCGGGGACGAGCACGACGTCGAGCGGCGGGTGGTCGCCGAGCGTGTGGGCGGGGACGATCGGCAGGCCGCCGCGCGCGACGGCCGGGCGCGCCTCGCGGGCCACCGTGGCCACGCGCAGGTCCGCGCCCATGCGGGCCGCCGTGCTGAAGACCTCGAACGGCCCGCACGCGTCGAGCACCTCGACCTCGTCGAACAGCAGGATCCCGATCGTCAGCATGCCGCCATCCTCGGGGACCCCGCCGGCGCCCGCCAGCCGTGATCGCGCCGGGCGCCGCTGAGATCCGGCCAACGGCGGGCGCCGACCTTTTCCCCCGCGGCGCACGAGCTTCGGAGAGGATCGCCCGCATGAATCTCTCCCGCCGCCACCTCCCG
>DASVQH010000306.1:0-1863 GCA_036389195.1 Solirubrobacteraceae bacterium | reverse complement strand
GTCGACCGGCGTCACGAGCGTCACCCAGTACGAGGAGAGGCGAGGGGAGAGCACGGGGACCCGCACGATCGCGGGCGGCCGCCGCCCCAGCACGCGGGCCGCGCGCTGCATCATCTCCCGGTAGGTCAGCACGTCCGGGCCGCCGAGCTGGATCTCGGCCGGCGCCGGGTCGATCTCGGCGGCGTCGGCGAGCGCCCGGACGACGTCCTCGATGGCCACCGGCTGGGACCGCGTGTCGAGCCAGCGGGGGGCGAGCATGAGCGGCAGGCGCTCCACGAGCGCCCGCATCATCTCGTAGGAGGCGCTCCCCGCGCCGATCACCATCGCGGCGCGCACGTACACCAGCTCGGGCACGTAGCCGCGCAGGATCTCCGCCACCTCGTGGCGCGACCGCAGGTGCGCCGACGCCTCCGGGCCCGTCGGCCCGAGCCCGCCGAGGTAGACGACCCGCCGCAGGCCGGCGTCCCGGGCCGCCGCGCCGAAGTTGTGGGCGGCGGCGCGGTCGCGCGCCGCGAAGCCCTGCCCGGACTCCCGGCCCATCGAGTGGATGAGGTAGTACGCGGTGCGGGCGCCCGCCAGCGCCTCGGTCAGGCCCTCGCCGGCCACCGCGTCGCCGCGGCGCGCCTCGACCTCGGGTGGGAACGCCCCCGGGCGCGGGTTGCGGGCCAGCGCGCGGACCGTGCGTCCGCGCCGCAGCAGCTCGGCGAGCAGGTAGCCGCCGACGTAGCCGGACGCGCCGGTGAGGAGGACGGGATCGGGGGTGCGGGAGCCGGGCTGGGTCATCGCGCCAGATACGTACCCCGGCGGCTCGCGGATTCGATCCCGCTCCGCCCGATCCCCGTACGACGAGGGATGAGCAGCAGCCGCAACTTGGAACGCCCTGTGCAGGGTAAGGTCCACACATGGTGAAGGATCTCGCCATCAAGGACGTGGCTGAGCGGACCGGGATCGCCGCCGGGACCATCCGCATGTGGGAGCAGCGCTACGGCTTCCCGGTCCCCCAGCGGACGCCGTCGGGCTACCGGAAGTACTCCCAGGACGACGTCGACCTGCTGCGCCGCGTGCTCGCCTACCGCGAGGGCGGCCTGTCGGTCCCCGCCGCGCTGGAGCGCGCCCGCGCGTCGAGCGAGCCGACCGACCGTCCGTCGATCTACGGCGCCGTCGTGGCCGGCGGCCCCCTGACGCCGCAGTTCCTGCGCAAGCGCACGCTGATCGCCATCTCGCGCGCGATCGAGGACGAGGCCCTGGCCCGCGGCGCGGCGCCGATCGTCATCGGGGCGTTCCAGCGCGAGGGCAACTACCGCGCGGTCCAGCATCGCTACCGGCGGCTCGCCCAGCTCGCGGAGTGCACCGTGGTGTTCGCCGACTTCGTCGGCGAGCGGCGCGTCGAGGGCGAGCCGGTGGAGATCCCCATCTCGCCGGCGGACTCCGTCGGCAACGAGTGGGCGGTCGTGATCGACGCGCCTGGCTACGCCGCCTGCCTGCTGGCCTGGGAGCACCCTCGCTCAGAGGCCGAGGACGCCCGCACGCCCGACCACGCGCGCCGGTTCGAGGCGGTCTGGACGCTCGATCCCCAGGTCGTCCGCCGCGCGGCGCTCGTCGGCGGCGCGCTGGCCGGGCGCATCGACCCGGACCTGGGCGGCAAGCTCGAGGAGGCGCTGCGCGAGCGCCCGCTCGCGGTCGAGACGCCGGCGCCCGGGCTCACGGCGCTGTGCAACCGGATGATCCAGTACCTGGAGGCCTGAGGCGGCTCGGCTCGGCGCGGCGCCGCGCGGCGGCGCGGAACTGCTCTCTGATGGGTGAGTAGTCGGCTGGCGGCCGGCGTGGGCCAGGGTTCGGTGGGCGGCGGTGGTCAACGTGGAT
>DASVQH010000305.1:0-8101 GCA_036389195.1 Solirubrobacteraceae bacterium | reverse complement strand
GCCGGGGACGAGGCCCCGCACGCCGCCGGCGATCAGCCGCTCCACGTTGCCCGCCAGCCCGTCGGCGTCGATGCGGGCGCCGTCGGGCGTCAGCGGGGTGATCAGCGCGGCGAGGACGCCGTGGAAGGGATCAGGCATGGGGCGCTCCTGCGGGGTCGGCGGCGGACGGTGCGGCGGGGTGGGGGAGCGCGGCGGCGGCGCGCTCGGCGGCGGCGAGCCCGGCCTGGGCAGCGGCCTCGAGGTTGCCGAGCTCCGCGAAGTAGTCCCCGGCGAGGTGCAGGTCGCCGCGAGCGCCCAGCGCGCCCTCCAGCGCGGGCTGCAGCCGCCGCCGGCCCGGCCGGGCGAAGACGTTGCCCAGCGGCCAGCGGTGCACGACGGCGTCGGCGATCGCCCCGCGCGTCTGCGGATACAGCGCGTGGAGGTCGGCCAGGAAGCGCTCCACGACGACCGCGTCGGGCTCCGCGGACAGCGCGGCGGCGTGGTGGGCGCCGGCGAAGAGCATGAGGCTGCCGCCCGGCCGGCGTGCACCGGGCGCCGCGCGCAGCGCGTGGGCCTGGTTCGTGAGCATGTCGAAGGCGCGGCCGGGCGTCGCGACGGCGTAGACGCCGTCCCACGGCATCGGGCCGGTCTCCTTGGTCTCGACCGCGACGCTGAGGAACGCGCCGTAGCTCATCTGGCGCAGCGCGGCCGCGGCCGCGGGCGCGACGCCGGCCACGAGCGGGGCGGCGAACGGCGCCTGCGCCGCCACGATGACCTGCCGCGCCCGGATCCGCCCCGCGCCGTGCTCGACGACCAGCCCGTCGCCGTCCGCCCGGATGCCGGTGACCCGGCAGCCCGTGCGCACGCGCGCCCCGAGCCGCCGCCCCAGCTCCGCGGGGAGCATGCCGCTGCCGCCGACGAGGTTGCGTGCGATCAGCGAGCCGCCGCCGCTCCACACCAGCGCGAACAGCCCCAGGCCGCCTCCCGCCGACAGCTCCTCGGGCTCGGCCGTCGCGCGGTGCGCGGCGCACGCGAAGATCGCCGCGACGGCCGGCGGCAGCGGCCCGAGGAAGGCGGCGAAGGTCCGGTCGTCCTCGAACGCGAGGACGCGCGCGCGGACGTCGGCGGCGGTCTCGCCGGGCCGCGGCCGCGCGAGCCGCCGGCGGCGGAGCACCGCGCGCTGGACCCGGACGCCGGCGGCGGCGAACGCCGCCCGGTCGCGCGCCGCCAGCGGCAGTCGCAGGGGGTAGGTCTCGACCCGGCCGCGCGAGAGGATCCGCGACCCGACCGCCATGCCCATCATGCTCCCGGTCACCGGGACCGTCTCCAGCCCGCAGTCGCGCGCCATCGCGTCGACCAGCGAGCCGGGCGCGGGGAACAGGTGCGCGCCGAAGTTGAGCCAGTAGGGCGCCCGCGGCTCGGAGCGCATCCGGCCGCCCAGCCGGTCCTCGGCCTCGAGCAGGACGACGTCGCGGTCGCGCAGCCGCCACGCGGCGGCCAGCCCGGCGATGCCCCCGCCCACCACGACCACCTCGCGCGCCTCCCCGGACTCCATGCCGCGCACTATGGCCCGCGCGCACACGCCAAGGTAGGCTTGGATCCTTGGCCCAGTCCAAAGCTGAGCTTGTGTCTCTGCAGCAGATCCGCTGTTTCTGCACTGCGGCCGAGCTGGGGTCCTTCACCGCCGCGGCGGCGGCGCTGCGCGTCACCCAGCCCGCGGTCGCCGACCAGATCCGCAAGCTCGAGGCGGCCCTCGGCGTCGAGCTGTTCACCCGTGCGGGCCGCGGCGTCGTGCCCACGGACGCGGGGCTCGCCTTCGCCGAGCACGCGGTTCGCACGCTGCGGACGGTCGAGGACGCGGCGGGCAGCGTCGAGGCGCGCGTCGCGCTGCGCCGCGGCACCGTCACGCTCGGCACCTTCAACGTGCCGTCGGCCTGGCGCTTCGAAGCGCTCGTGTCCGCCTTCCTGGACCGCCATCCGGGGATGAGCGTCCGCCTCGTCGGGCGCAACTCCGCGTGGAGCGCCGAGCGCGTCCGCCGCGGCGAGCTCGAAGCCGCGGTGGTCGTCCTGCCCATCGACGACGCGCAGCTCGATGTGCGCCCGCTCGTGCGCGACGAGGTGCTCTACGTCAGCGCCGACCCGGCGCGCGCCGCCGCGCCCGTGACGATCGAGGACCTCGTCGCCGCACCGCTCGTCTTCTACGACGCCGACTCCGCCGAGCGCGACCCGATCCGTCGCCAGCTCGCCGAGCGCGCGCAGGCCGACGGCCTGCGCCTGCGCCCGCGGGTGGAGGTGGAGGCGATGGACCTCGCGCTGCGGCTCGTCGCCGCCGGGGTCGGCGACACGTACGTGCCGAGCGCCTACACACGCGCCCCGTACTACCCGCCGGGCCTCACGACGACGAGCTTCCGGCCGGCGCTGCACGACACCTTCGCCGTCGTCACGCGGCGCGCCGCCCGGCTCTCGCCGGCCGCCCGCGAGCTGCTCGCGGACCTCGAGGCGCACATGCGCGAGGTCGCCGGCGAGCTCGACCGCGACCGCTAGCCCGAGCGCCGCAGCCGCAGCACCGCGGCGGCGCCCGCGCTCAGCCCGAGCATCAGGACCGCCATCGGCAGCGCCGTGCCCGCGCCCGCCGCCCCGACGAGCGGCGCGGTCAGCGCGCCGAGCAGGTACTGCAGGACGCCGAGCAGCGCCGAGGCGCTCCCGGCCACGGCGCCGTGATCGGCGAGCGCCAGCGTCGTCGTCGTCGGGACCACCAGCCCGACGCTCGCGACGACGAGGAACAGCCCCACGAGGACCGGCGCGACGCCGAAGGCGGGCGCCAGCACCCCCGCGAGCACCACGGCGCTCCCGGCGATCGACGCGGCGATCCCGATCCGCAGGATCGCGGCGACCGCGAGGCGGCGCACGAGGCGGCCGGTGAGCATCGAGGCCAGGACGATGCCGAGCCCGTTGGCGGCGAAGACGGCGCTGAACGCCTGCGGCGAGAGCCCGTAGATGCCCTGCAGGACGAACGGGGACCCGGCGATGTAGGCGAACATCGCCCCGAGGACGAGGCCGCCGGCCAGGGCGTGCGCGACGAAGCCGCGGTCGCGCGCGACCTCGCGCAGCGCGGCGGCCATCGGCCCGAGGCCGGCCGGCCGCCGCCGCTGCGCCGGCAGGGACTCCGGCAGGCCGGCCGCCGCCGCGACGAGCAGCGCGGCGCCGACGCCCGCGAGCACCAGGAAGATCGTCCGCCACGTGGTGAAGCCGAGCAGCTGGCCGCCGATGACCGGCGCGAGGATCGGGGCGGCGCCGTTGACCACCATCAGCGCCGCGAACAGCCGGGCCGCCGCCTCGCCGGTCGTGAGGTCGCGCACGACGGCGCGGCTGATGACGATCCCCGCGGCGCCGGCCAGCCCCTGCACGAACCGCAGCGGCAGGAGCAGGGCCACCGACGGCGCCAGCGCGCAGAGCACCGACGCCACGACGTAGAGCGCCACGCCGGCCAGGACGGGCGAGCGCCGCCCGAAGCGGTCGCTCAGCGGGCCGGCGATCACCTGCCCGAGCGCCAGCCCGGCCAGGCAGCTCGTCAGCGTGAGCTGCGCGGCGGACGCCGAGGCGCCCAGGTCCCGCCCGAGCTGGGGCAGCCCGGGCAGGTACATGTCCAGCGACAGCGGCGCGAACGCCGACAGCGCGCCGAGGATCAGCACGAGCGTCAGGGGCACCCGGCCCGCGGGCGGGTCGGACCGCATGCGGGCGGCGCGGCGGGGCGTCAGTAGCGCGGGCCGACGGCGGGCGGGATGGCGTCCAGCTCCGCCAGGTCCGCGTCGGAGAGCTCGAGGCGGGCCGCGCCGGCGTTCTCCTCGAGGCGCTCGCGCCGCCGGGTGCCGGGGATCGGCACGATCCGCTCGTCCTGGGCGAGCACCCAGGCGAGCGCGACCTGGGCCGGGGTCGCGCCCAGCCGCTCGGCGGCCGCGCGGACGCGGTCGACGATCCCCAGGTTGGCTTCGAGCGCCTCGCGCGTGAAGCGCGGGTTGGCCGCGCGGAAGTCCCGGTCGTCGATGGACTGCGCCGTCACCCCGCCCGTCAGGTAGCCGCGGCCGAGCGGCGCGTAGGGGATGAGCGCGGCATCGTGTTCGCGGCACCACGGGACGACGTCCTGCAGGCGGTCGCGCGTCCACAGGGAGAGCTCGGACTGGACGGTGGCGACGGGGTGGACCGCCTGCGCCCGGTCGAGCTGCTCGACGGTGACCTCGGAGAGGCCGATCGCCCGCACCTTGCCCGCCGCGACCAGCTCGGCCATCGCGCCCCAGGTCTCCTCGATCGGCACCTTCTCGTCGACCCGGTGGAGCTGGTAGAGGTCGACGTGGTCGGTGCCCAGCCGCCGCAGCGAGCCCTCGATTGCCGCGCGGACGTGCTCCGGCCGGCCGTCGCGGTGCACCGCGTAGGTGGCGGCGTCGTCGACGACGAAGCCGCACTTCGTCGCCACGATCGCCTCGTCGCGCCGCCGCCGCAGCGCCCGGCCCACGAGCTCCTCGTTGGTGAAGGGCCCGTAGATGTCCGCCGTGTCGAGCAGCGTGACGCCGAGCTCCAGCGCCCGGTGGATGACCGTGACCGAGCGTTCGTCGTCGCGGTCGTCGACGTCGTACGCCCAGCTCATGCCCATGCAGCCGAGGCCGACGGCGCCGGCCGCGATGCCGCTGGAGCCCAGGCGCCGGGTGGGGATCGGGCCGGTCTCGGTCATTTGGGGTGCTCCTTGCCGTGCGCTGGGGAGCTCCGCCGGTGCAGGATCGCCACGACGATCGCGCCGACGACGAGCCCGACCACCGCGGAGGCGAGCGTGTTGGTGAGCCAGCCGGCGACGCCGCCCAGGGCGCCCAGCGCCTCGTGGACGTCGTGCTCGACGTGGTGGACGGCGTCGTAGGGCGCCGAGACGCCGAGCTCGTCGAGGCCGGCCAGCAGGATGTGGCCGCCGACCCACAGCATCGCGGCGATCCCGACGGTCGAGAGCACCGACATGACCTTCGGCATCCCGCGGACCAGCCCGCGCCCGAACGCGACGGCGGCGCCCTTGCCCGTGCGCGCGATGCGTAGGCCGATGTCGTCCATCTTGACGATCAGCGCGACCGCGCCGTAGACCACCGCGGTGATCGCGAACGCGACCGCGACGAGGATGATCGCGCGTGCCAGCAGCGCCTCGTCGGCCACCTCGTCGAGCGAGATCACCATGATCTCGGCGGAGAGGATGAAGTCCGTGCGCACGGCGCTGGCCACGAGCTCGTCCTCGCGCTCGGCGCCCTGGCCGCCGGCCGGCTCGGCCTCGCCGTGATGGCCCGGGCCGATCGCCTCCCATACCTTCTCGGCGCCCTCGTAGCAGAGGTAGGTGCCGCCCAGCATGAGGATCGGCGTCAGCAGCCACGGCAGCAGCTCGGAGAGCAGCAGCGCGGCGGGGAGGATGAACAGCAGCTTGTTGCGCAGCGAGCCGACGGCGATCCGCTTGATCACCGGGAGCTCGCGGTTGGGCTCGAAGCCCTCGACGTAGCGCGGGGTGACGGCGGCGTCGTCGACGATCACGCCGGCGGCCTTCACGCCGGCCCGTCCGGCCCCGACGGCGACGTCGTCGACCGACGCGGCGGCCATCCGCGCGAGCGCCGCGACGTCGTCGAGCAGCGCGGCGAGGCCCGCGCTCATCGCCTGCCTCCCGCGCCGGACGTCCTGGCTGCGCTCACCGGCCACAGCCTATGGCGCGGATGCGGACGGACGCCCTGTCGCCGACCGGTACGCATGTACCGATACTGGTACACTCGTACCGATCATGCTGCTCGGATACACGCTGCTCGCCCTCGCCATCGTCTGCGAGGTCATCGCCACCGTCTCGCTGCGCGCCGCGGGGGAGGGGCGCCCGCTCGCCGTCGCGGCGGTCGTCCTCGGCTACCTCGCCTCGTTCGTGCTGCTGGCCCTGGTCCTCAAGCGCATCGAGGTCTCGACGGCGTACGCGATCTGGGCCGGAGCCGGCACGGCGCTGATCGCGGCCATCGGGATGGGCGTCCTCGGCGAGCCGGTCAGCGCCGCCAAGCTCGGCTCGATCGCGCTGATCGTCGCGGGCGTCGTCGGGCTCAACCTCGCGGGGGCGCACTGAGCGCGCGCCCGCCGCGCGGCGAGGCCCGCCGCGCGCTGATCCTCGAGGCGACGCTGCGGGTCGTCGGGAGCGACGGCCCGGGCGCGGTGACGCACCGCCGCGTCGCCGCCGAGGCGGGCTTGCCGCTCGCCGCCACCACGTACTGGTTCAGCTCGAAGGACGAGCTGCTGGCCGAGGCCTTCGCGCTCGCCGCGGCCCGCGACGCCGAGCGCGTGCGGGCGCTCGCGGCCGAGCTGCGCTCGCACGCCGAGGTCGACGTCGCCGCCGCCGTCACCGCGCTGCTGAGCGCCGAGCTGGCCGGCGGGCGCACGGCGCTGATCGCGTTCTACGCGCTCTCGCTGGAGGCCGCCCGCAACCCCGGGCTGCGCGCGACGGAGGCGGCGTGGAGCGCCGCCTACCACGAGGCGGTCGAGGGGATCCTCGCCCACGGCGGCTCGCCGTCGCCCGCGGTCGACGCCCGGGTGCTCGTCGCCGCCATCGACGGCCTGGTGCTCGAGCAGCTGGCCGCCGGCGAGGACGGCGACGTCGCGGCGGCGGTGCGGCCGGTGATCGACCGCCTGCTGGCCGCGCTGCTGCGGCCGGCCTGAGCCGCGACCTCAGCCCTTCGGCGGCAGGGTCCGCGCGTAGGCGGCGCCGCGTCGCACCCAGGCGGCGAGCTCGGCGCGGCCCTCCACGGCGTCGGCGTCGACCCGCAGCCAGCCGGTCATCGGCCGCCCGCGCATCTCGAAGGGCCGGGCTCCGGGCTCCGCGAGGAGGACGTCGGTCTCGTCGGGGTCCACGCGCACCATCAGCCCGCCCTGGCCGCTGACCGCGACCGCCATGTGGCCGCCGGTGAGGAAGGCCAAGCCGCCGAACATGCGCTTCTCGGTGACGTCGGGGTCGTCGCCCAGCAGCTCGCGCAGGCGGTGTGCGAGGTCTTCGTCGTACGCCATGGCGGACATGATGGCCGCCGGCCCGGCGGTCACCAGGGGCTGACGGGGCGGCCGCTGCGCGGCGGCGTCCCGGCCGCGCGCAGCGTCGCGGCGATGACCCCGCGCGTCTCGGCGGGGTCGATCACGTCGTCGAGCTCGAAGAGCGCGGCGGCGTTGATGGCCCGCGCGTTCTCCTGCGCCGCGGCGGTGACGTCGCGCACGCGCTGCTCGCGGGCCGCCTCGTCCTCGATCGCCGCGAGCTCCTTGCTCAGGCCGAGCCGGACCGCGCCCTCCAGCCCCATCGGCCCGAGGTGCGCGCTCGGCCACGCGACGGTCAGCAGCGGCTCGTGCAGGCTGCCGCCGACCATCGCCTGGGCGCCGAGCCCGTAGCCGCGGCGCAGCACCACGGCGACGAACGGCACCGCCAGCGCCGCGCCGGCCACCAGCATCCGCGCGGTCCGGCGCACGAGCGCCGTCTTCTCGTGCTCGGGCCCGACCATGAACCCCGGGGTGTCGACGAGCGAGACCAGCGGGAGGCCGAACGCGTCGCACAGCTCCATCATGCGCGCCGCCTTCTCGGCCGCCGGGGCGGTGATCGTCCCGGCGTAGAACTTCGTGTTGTTGGCGATCACCCCGATCGGCCGCCCCTCGATCCGCGCCAGGGCGGTGACCATCATCGGCGCGAACTTCTCGCGCAGCACGACGACCGAGCCCTCGTCGGCCAGCCCCTCGATGACCGGCACGACGTCGTAGGCGCGACGCGGGTTGTCGGGCAGCAGCGTGCGCAGGCGCGTCTGGTCGGGCGCGGTCCACTCGTCGACGGGGCCCTGGAGGAGCCCGAACAGCCGCTTGGTCACCGCGACCGCCTCGGCCTCGTCCGCGACCACCACGTCGACGACGCCGTTGGGCGCCTGCATGCTCATCGGCCCGACGTCGTCGGGCTCGACGTCCCCGAGCCCGCCGCCGGCGATCATCGCCGGGCCGCCCATGCCCAGCGACGCGTCCTGCGTGGCGACGACGAGGTCCGAGCAGCCGGCGATCACGGCGTTGCCGGCGAAGCAGCGCCCCTTGACGACGGCGATGCGCGGGA
>DASVQH010000304.1:0-9302 GCA_036389195.1 Solirubrobacteraceae bacterium | reverse complement strand
CGCGCCGAGCGCGACCGGCTGGCCGGGGAGCTGCGGCCGCGGCTCGACCGGATCGCCCGCTCCATCGACGCCATTCGCGGCGCGGTCCTCTAGCCGCATGGGGATCGCGCGCGCCACCCTGGTCGTCGACGGCCCGATCTCCGCGGTCGAGGCGCTGTGGTACGAGCCCGACCGGTGGCCGTCGTGGATCGACGGCTTCGGGCACGTCGTCAGGCTCGACCCGGGCTGGCCCGGCCCCGGCGCGATCCTTGACTGGGACTCCAGGCGCGGCGGCCGCGGCCGCGTGCAGGAGCGTGTGACCGCCCACGAGCAGCGCACCGGTCAGACGCTGGCGGTCGAGGACACCCAGCTGCGCGGGACCCAGGCGGTCGCGTTCGCCGACGCCGGCGAGGGCGCCGTGCAGGTGACGCTCAGCCTCGAGTACAGCCTCAAGGAGCGGACCGCGTTCACGCCGATCGTGGACCGGTTGTTCATCCGCCGGGCCATCACCGCGTCGCTGCAGCGCTCGTTGGCGCGTTTCGCCCGCGAGCGGGCCGCCGACGTGGACCTCCGCTGAATACCATCCGCGGCGTTCACTCCCTTCAAGGAGACGGTCTAAGACAATGTTCGTATTCAAAGCCGCGGTGGTCGGCGCCGGCGTGATGGGCGGCGAGATCGCCCAGGTCATCGCCTCGGCCGACATCCCCGTGGTCCTCAAGGACGTCGACCAGAAGTTCGTCGACGCCGGGCTGCAGAAGGCCCGCGAGGTGACGCAGGGCCAGGTCGCCAAGCTGGTCAAGAAGGGCCGGGCGACCCAGGAGGAGGCCGACGCGCAGCGCGACCGCATCCTCGGGCTCATCACCGGCACCACGAGCTACGACGAGTTCGGCGACGTCGACTTCGTGATCGAGGCCGTGCCCGAGAAGATGGCGATCAAGCACGCCGTCTTCGCGGAGCTCGACGCGGCCACCCCCGGCCACGCGATCCTCGCCTCCAACACCTCCGGGCTCTCGATCACCGAGATCTCCGAGGCCGTGCAGCGGCCCGAGAAGGTCGTGGGCTTCCACTTCTTCTGGCCCGCGTCCTACATGCGGCTGATCGAGGTCATCGAGGGCGAGGACACCTCCCCGGAGACCGCGCAGGCGGCGGCCAACTTCGCGCAGGCGATCAAGAAGATGCCGGTGCGCTGCGCCGAGGTCCCCGGCTTCGTCGTCAACCGGATCCTCACGTCCACGGCGGCCGAGATCTGGCGCTACCAGGACGAGACGGGCACGCCGGTCGAGGCCATCGACGAGGCGCTCGCCGCGAGCGGCGTCGTCCCGATGGGCCCGTTCCGGCTGTCGGACATGTCGGGCCTCGACACCACGCTGAAGGTGGCGCGCGACATGGTCGACGCCTACGGCGACCGCTTCTACGTCCACCAGGGCATGGAGAAGCTCGTCGAGCAGGGCAACCTCGGCGCCAAGACCGGAAAGGGCTTCTATGAGCACTCCTGAGACCACCAAGCCGGCGGTCGACGAGAAGCTCGCCGACCGCTTCCTGCTCAAGGCCTTCGTGGAGGCCTGCCTCGTGCTTGAGGAGGGCGTCGCGGGGGTCCGCGACATCGACCTCGGGATGATGATGGGCACCGGGATGATCCCCGGGCCGTTCGCACGCGCCGACTTCCGCGGGCTCGACGACGTCCTCGCGGCGCTCGAGCGCGCCGAGCAGGAGTGGGGCGAGGCCTTCGAGCCGCCGCTGATCCTGCGCCGGATGGTCGCGCAGGGCCGCCTCGGGTCCAAGAGCGGGCAGGGCTTCTACCCCTACCCGCAGCCGGACGCCGGCTACGAGACCGCCCCGGTCAAGCTCGACACCCGCGGCGACGTGGCGATCGTCTGGCTCGACAACCCGCCGGCCAACTCGATCGCCCCGGCGGTCATCGAGGGCCTGCAGCGGGCGTGGGACGAGATCGAGGGCAAGCCCGAGGTCAAGGCGATGATCGTCGCGTCCCCCAACCCGGCGCTGTTCTGCGCGGGCGCCGACATCAAGGCGTTCACGAAGATGGACGAGGCGGGCGGCCGCGAGCTGCTCGACTCGGCCCACGGGCTGCTGCGGTCGTTCGAGCGCTCGCGCACGGTGACGATCGCGGCCATCAACGGGCTCGCGTTCGGCGGCGGGTGCGAGCTGGTCATGGCCTGCGACTTCCGGCTCGCCGGGTTCTCGGCGACCTTCGGGCAGCCGGAGATCAACCTCGGGATCATCCCGGGCTTCGGCGGGACGCAGCGGCTCCCGCGGCTCGTGGGGGAGGGCAAGGCGCTGGAGATGAACCTCACCGGCGAGGCGATCTCCGCCGAGGACGCCTACGAGCACGGGCTCGTCCATCGCGTGGTCGCCGACCACGAGCTGTTCGACACGGCGATGGCGTGGGCGCGCAAGCTGGCGCGCCAGGCGCCGCTCGCGGTCGAGCAGATCAAGCAGGTGTCCCACGCGGGGGACCTCGACGAGGGCATCGAGGCCGAGAAGCGCGGCTTCGCGACCGTGTTCGCCTCCGAGGACGCCCGCGAGGGCATCGGCGCGTTCCTCGGGAAGCGCACGCCGAAGTTCCAGGGCAAGTAGCTCGCTCGGAGGAGCGGGTCGGGGGCTTCTATCGTCTCCGACCCGTGTCCGCCGGGTCGTCCACCCACACGCAGCTCGCCGACCTCATCCGCGACGCCGGCTCGGTCGTCGCCCTCACGGGCGCCGGGATCTCCGTTCCGTCGGGCATCCCCGACTTCCGCTCGCCCGGCACCGGGCTGTGGGCGAACGTCGACCCGATGGAGGTCGCGCACATCAGCGTCTTCGAGCGCGAGCCGGAGCGCTTCTGGGCGTTCTACGGCGACCGCTTCACCACCTTGCGCGACAAGCGGCCCAACGGCGCGCATCGGGCGCTGGTCGAGCTCGAGCGCCGCGGCGAGCTCGACGCGGTGATCACCCAGAACATCGACGGCCTGCACGAGGCGGCGGGAACCGCCGACCTGGTCGAGGTCCACGGCTCGATCGCCCACGCGTCCTGCCTGCGCTGCGGCCGCGGCGGCTACGCCCTCGAGGACGTCCGCGCGCGGCTCGCCGCGGCGGACGACGGCGTGCCGCGCTGCGAGTGCGGCGCGCCGCTGAAGCCCGACGTCGTCCTGTTCGGCGAGATGCTCCCGGAGGCGGCGCTGACCCGCGCCTCCGAGCTCGCGGCCCGCGCCGACCTGCTGCTCTGCGTCGGCTCGTCGCTGGAGGTCTTCCCGGTGGCCCAGCTCCCGCAGATCACGCTGGCCGCCGGCGGCGACGTCGCGCTCGTGACGATGGGTCCGACGCCGTACGACTCCGACGCGGTGCTCAAGCTCGACGGCGACGTCGTCGCCGAGCTCGACGCCGTCCTCGCGGCGCTGTAGCCGGGCTCCGGGTGCCTACCGCTTCCCGTCAAAGCCGACAGTCGTCCGACGATACGCCGAGGCCGCTGCTTCTGCCTCGTCGCGCGCTCGATCGCTCGACGTGGGAAGTGGGCCTTCCCTCGAACAAGAGCTAGCGGGTGCTACGCCTGGCGTAGCACCCGCTGGCGATCTCGCAGAACGGGCGCGCGTCCTCACCCGTGTCGCTTCGGCAGGTCGGCGTGCTCCCGACGGCCGTCGACCGTCCAGCGCAACCCGCCGCGCTCGAACCCAAGTGAGGTCGGGGCGACCTTCGGGCTCTCGTCGAGCAGGATCTTGCGCTTGCGACTCTGGGACCACCGGATCACCTGCCTGCCCGCGATGAAGGCGACAAGGCCGTCGCTCCGCAGCACCAGGTCGCTCACCGGATGGCCGCCGCACGATGCCTCACCCCCGGCCTCGGCGAGCTTCGTCCACATCCGGCCGCTGCGGAGGTCGACGACCCGGATGTCTCGACTTTCGCACTCCTGGGACGACTCCGCGATCTCAAGCGCCGCGTAGCTGCCGGCGACCGTGACGTGGCGCCAGTCGCCGAAGTCGAGCGGATATGCGACGACGTGCGCTCGCTTCTGGCCTCGCACACAGCCCCACAAGTGCTCGTTCGCGACCACCACGCGCGCCTCCTTGCCCGAGACATACGGCCTCCCGCGCTTACAGACGTTGTCCGCAACAGCCGAGCCGGGCGCGGCGCACACCGCGATCACCGCTATCAGCAGAGCAAGGCGAGATCGACGCCACATGCCTCTTCCACGCGCCGGAGGCTCCGAAGTTGCGCAGCAACCGTGCGCACGGCGTGATTCCCTCCTTCCGATACGCACGCTGAGAAGGTCCGCAAGCCGCTCGATCCCGTCGAGGCTGCGCAGGTTGCGCCCGTCCTTGGACATCGTGGAGCTCCCACGTCATGAGGCTGCGGAGGCGTCAGTCGCCAGCTCGCGTCCTCCTCGATCACTCGACGTAGGAAGTGGGCCTTTCCTCGAACAAGAGCTAGCGGGTGCTACGCCTGGCGTAGCACCCGCTAGCGATCTCGCAGAACGGGCGCCGCCCCCCGCGGGCTGACCCGGGCACTGCAGAACGCAGCACGACGTGATGCTCGGGGCTGCGTCTCCGAAGCTCGAGGAGGAGCCGTGCCCGAGGTGCCGCTCGATGCCGCCGGCCGCCAGCCAGGTGCCGGGGTTTCACTCCGGGCGCCCACCACGCAACAAGGGCGTGCGCCACCCCGCGGGCCCTCTGCCCGGCCTATCCGCGCTGAAGGGCGCAGCGTGTCGGCCATGCCCCGAACCGTCGGGCGGTTGGGCCGGACGGTGGCGCGGTCCTCCTCGCGCACGTTGGCGCAGTACGCGCGAAGCGCCCGGCCACACGCGCGGCCTGCACTCGCGTTCCATGTAGACCCGCGCCTCCGCGCTGCGGGCGAGCGCCTCGGCGCCCGCGGGTCCACACGGCGGCCGTGCGGCGGCGGCCGGGACGGCGGTGAGCAGGAGCGCCGTGGCCGCGGCGAGCGGCCCGCAACCGGCCGCCACCGCGCAAGGGCGCTCAGTACGCGCCCGCGGCGGCCCGCGCCCGCAGCGCCGCCTCGACGCGCGCCAGCGCCTCGGCCACCGTCTCGCGCGTCTCGGCGCGCAGGCCGCCCTGCAGCGCCTCGTTGGCCGCGCCGGCGACCGCGTCGCGGCGGGCGTCGAGGTCGCCGATGCGGTCGGCCATCCCCGTCAGCGCGCCCCAGGCGGCCAGCTCGACGCGCGCCGCCTCCAGCGCGAGGTGGACCTGGAGGGCGGCCTCGCGGTCGCGGCCGTGGTCGAGGTCGAGGCGCCCGCGCAGCGTCAGCTCCTCGCACGCCAGGGCGGCGTCGCGGCCGCCGAGCAGCGCGGCGAGGCGCTCCTGTGGGCGCAGCGCCGCGTCGCGGCGCTCCGCGCGGGTGACCGGCGGCGGCTGGAGCTCGCGCGCCTCGGTCCAGCGCGCGTCGGCCACCTCGTCCCCGGTGCCGTAGCCGACGCGCGTGACGAGCGCCCGCCACGGCGCCACCTCCGCGACGTAGGGGTCGGCGGCGGCGATCCGGTGGCCGCGCACCGCCCGGTTGAGCACCGCCAGCGCCGCCGCCACGGTGGCCTCCGCGCCCTCGCCGGCGGCTGTCTCCAGCCACGCCTGCGCGCGGTCGAGGTCGGGCTCGGGTTCGGCTTCGATGACCGTCGCGCGGGTGAGCGGGACGGCGGCCGGCGCACCCGCCGCATCGCTCTCACGACCCCACCGGCGCCCGCGACGGGCCGGCGCGCTCCCCGACCCGGCGGCGATGACCAGGACGTGCTCCGCGCCCTCGCCGGCGTGCGGGCGCACGACGTAGCGGCCGCTCACCGGGCCGACGGACCCGGCGAGCTCCCACTGCACGAACCGGAACATGGCCGCGGAGCGGTCGGCGCCGCCCCTGGGGCTACTCGCCGCGATGCGTCTCGGACGCCCGCTTGGTGACCTTGACCGAGTACTTCGACGGCTTCAGGCGCACGGCGGGGTTGTCGATCTCGCCGAGGCGGTCGATCAGCTTGATCCACTGCTTGGGCTTCAGGGCCGAGTTCACACGCCGCGCCAGCTTGGAGTTCGAGCCGTAGAGCGGGTGCCAGCCGACGTGGATGTGGTCGTCGTGGTCGCCCATCGCGAACGTGTTGTCCGTGTTGTCGAACGTCATCAGCGAGATGATCTGGTGCGGCTTCATCGTGCCCTGCAGGGTCAGCAGCCGCTGGATCGTCAGCTCCGTCACCGAGCCCTTGCCCTGGTGGCCGATGATCGGGATGCCGTTGACCTTGGCGATGTCGACCGCGTTGCCCGACGAGTGCTCGGAGACGTTGCCCGACGAGGTGTAGAAGCCGTGGCCGCAGCGCAGCGAGGTGACCGTCGGCTTCAGGCCCGAGGCGGCGAGGAACTCCAGCGTGGCCAGGACGCGGCGGTCGATCTGCCCCGTCTCGATGTCGCGGCGGCCGCAGCCGTAGACCTCGATGCGCGGGTTGTTGACCACCCGCTGGGCCAGGGCGTCCTTGCTCATGAGCAGGATCTGGCCGATCGAGGGGGTGGCGGCGTCGCGGCCGAAGAACGGGTTCTTGCCCGCGGCGCGGTAGATCGCCGTCGACTCCAGCAGCTTCCAGCCGTCGAGGATCGGCTTCGGGTCGATGCGCGGCGCGCCGCGGCCGGCCGGCCGGACCTCGAAGAGGACGTGCGGAGCGACCGCCGGGTTCGGGCCCTGGCCGATGCGGCCGAGGATCGTCCCCGCCGCAACGCTCGACCCGACCTTGAGGCGCTTGAGCTCGACGTCCTTGCGGTCGAGCCCGAAGAGCCGGGACAGGCCGCGGACCGTCGTGATGCCGGGGACGCGGCCGCCGGCCTCGAAGATCTGCTGCGCGCCGCCGGCGTCCTGGGCGCGCGGGCGCGACGGGTTGGCGAACAGCCGCTCCTTGACCGCGGTGATCGCGCTCGTGGCGCTGCTCTGCGGGACGGCGGCGGGGGCCGGGGCGACGGTGCGGCGGCGGGCGGAGATCCGCTCCTTGGCCGGGACCTTCACGGCGGCCTTGCCGCGGCCGGACTTGCGGACCTTGACCTTGAGCTTGGCCTTCTTCGCCTTCTTGGCCGCGGGCTTGGCGGGCGCGGCGGTCTTCGTGCCGGCGGAGGCGGCGGAGGTCGGCTTCGGATCCGCCTTGGGCAGCTCCATCTCCTTGGCGATCTCCGCGCGGCTGACCTTGTGCGGCTTGGGCGCCGGGTAGCGCTCGGCGACCTTGCCGAGCCGCGCGTAGGTGAAGGTGTTGCCGTAGACGTCCTGGAGCTGGACGAAGCGGCCGAGGCGCTTGGACCGGCCGATCTTGACGATCTTGCCGTCGTTGGCCGCGATCACCGGCGCGCCGCGCCGGGCGTAGATGTTGATCCCGCGCCGCCCCTTGCTCGACTCGACGAGGTACGCCGCGTTCTGGCCGCGCTTGCGGCGCTTGGTCATCTCGCGCTCGGAGAGGTCGTCGGCGTAGGTCGCGCGGGCGTAGACCGGGAAGCGGCCCTGGGTGAGTCCGGTGAGCGAGCCGACGAGGTTGGACGGCAGCCCGCCGATGAGGCGCGCGCGCATCAGGACCGAGTCGACGTACCAGTCGGCGTGGTTGTAGGCGAAGACCGCCTTCGGGAGGTCCTTGTCGGCGCCGGCGGCGCGCAGGTAGCGCGCGGAGGCGAAGATCGCGTCGACCGGGTTGTACGGGTCCTTGACGCCGTCCTTGTTGGCGTCGACGCCGTAGAGCTTCCAGGTCGCCGGCATGAACTGCATCCACCCGAGCGCGCCCGCGGAGCTCACGTTGAGGTTGCGGCCGTAGTCGGTCTCGATCTCGTTGATCGCCGCCAGGACCTCCCAGCGGACGCCGTACTCGATGCCGGCGGCCTGGTAGATCGGCAGCAGGAACGGGGGGATCCGGAACTTGTCGATGAAGAAGTTCGGGACGCCGATCGGCGCCGCGCCGGGGGTGGCGAGCGTGAAGCCGGGGTTGTCGAGGGTCGGCGTGCCGTCGACGTGGCGGCCGCGGTTGGCCTCGTCGACCTCCTTGGCGTTGCGCTGCTCGCCGCTCTCCTCGTCCTGGCCGGCGGGGACGTCGCCGACGACGCCGACGGCCTCGCCCTGCGTGTTGGCGTCCTTGCCGCCCTTCTTGGTCGAGCCCTTCCCGGCCCCGCGCCCGGCGCCCGCGCCGGCGTCGGAGGTCTGCTGCTGGGTCTGGCCCTGCGGCTTGGCGCCGGGCTTGTCGCTGCTCTCGGGCGTCGCGGTGGCCGACGGAGTCGAGGTCGCCGAGGGGGCGGGGGTCGCCGTGGGCGTGGGCGTGGCGGCCGGGCCGGAGTCCTCGACGCTGACGATCGGCGCGCTGATGCCGGGGATCTTGATCTGGTCGACCGGCGTGCCGGGGGGCACGTCGACGGTGACCACGACCTGCTTGCCGCCGAGCAGCGTCACGGTGAGCGTCCGCAGCTCGGCGTCGGCCGGCCCTACGGCCGCGCCGAGCCCGGCGGAGCAGATCCCCGCCGTGGCGGCCACTGTGAGCAGCTTGCGTCGATTCATCCCTATGCCGTTTCTCCCGCAGGGCCGTCCTGCCCCGACCCGATGACGGTGCGGGACGCTACTGCCTGGTACCTGGGCTTGCAATCTAGAACCGTTAACGCTCCGTTGCGCCGGATGCAGCGGCGATGGCCCTCTTCCCGCGTGCGCGCGCGAGAAACCTGGCGGGACCGCATCCGGCCACCCGCACGCGTTCGTGCATCACCTGCCTCAGGTCGAGGGTGCGACTGGCCTCGGGCGCGGCCACGGCCGCTACGTTGGCGGGCATGACCGACCCCAACTCCGGTGAAGGCGGCCTGCGCGACCGCATCGCCCGCCAGGGCGAGGACGCCCTCGGCAAGCTCGCCCAGGATCTGCTCGAGAACCCGCTCGTCACCGCCACGATCACGCGCGCTTTCGAGGCCCGCGAGCGCGCCGTCCAGGCCCAGGAGGCCGCGATGGGCGCGCTCAACCTGCCCTCGGCGGCCGATCTGGAGCGCCTGACCCGGCGGCTGCGCTCGGTCTCCCAGCGGCTCGAGGGGATCGAGGACGGCGTCGACCGGCTCGACCAGCGGCTCGAGGGCCTCAACCAGAGCGCCGCCCGCGGCGGCGTCGAGGACCGCCTCGCGGGGATCGAGACCCAGCTCTCCAAGCTGACCGCCGAGCTGCACGCGCTGCACACGTCGCTCGACACCGCGCCGGCGCCCGTGCCGCGCGAGCAGGAGCGCCTCGAGGTCGACGACCCGGCGCCGGCCAAGAAGCCGCGCGCGCGCAAGGGCTAGCCGGCGAGCGCCGCGTAGGCGACCCGCCCGAGCGCCTGCTCGGCGGCGGCGAGCGCATCGGCGCCGATGCGCTCG
>DASVQH010000303.1:0-13966 GCA_036389195.1 Solirubrobacteraceae bacterium | reverse complement strand
CGACGGGTCGACGGGCACGGCGAACTCCGGCTCGACGCGCCAGCGCTCCGAGCCGTAGCCGTCGAGGGCCTTGATGCCGCGCTCGGTGTACTCGCCGTTGCGGCAGAAGTCCCACTCGCCGCGCGCGCAGCAGGCGCACGGGACGGGATCCGGCCGGCGGACGATCCCCACCACGAGGTCGCCGGCCGCGAAGCCGCTCCCTGCAGGCGCCGAACGCACGCGGCCGAGCGACTCGTGGCCGAGGACGAGCCGCCGCGCGCCCGGCGGCGCGTCGCCGAACTCCCCCGCGACGATCTCGTCGTCGGTCCCGCAGATGCCGAGCGCCAGGCCGTCGGCGAGGATCGCCCCCGCCGCCTCGCCCGGCTCCTCGACGTCGTCGAGCCGGGCGGTCCCCGCTTCCCCCGGCACCACCGTGATCGCGCGCATGCGATCAGGTAAGCAGCGTCGCGACCCCCGCGAGCACGAACGCCGCCGCCCACACGCCGTCGGTGTTGATCCACGCCTTGCGCAGGATCTCCACGCCGACCTTCTCGTAGACGACCACGGCCACCACGCCCATGACCGCGAGCATCGCGGCGACGTGCAGGAAGATCCCCACCGCCGCCTCGGGCGCGCTCGCCACGCTGGCCAGGCCGACGTGGCCGTCGTGGCCGCCGGCGTCGGCCGACGCCGCCGACGCGCCGGCGCCGATCAGCACCGGCGCGACCATCAGGCCCGCGCCGTGAGCGGTCGACATCAGGAACGACCACAGCGTCAGCTCGCGCCCGCTGACCCGCATCTTCGTCCACCGGAAGTGCGCCCGCGGCTTGACGAAGCGGAAGATCCCGAACGCGATCAGCGCCGCGGCCGCGCCGATGTGCAGCCAGCGCTGGTCGATCCGCGCGGCGGCGACCAGCACGAGCACCGCGACGAGCGCGATCGACAGCTCGTGCCCGAGCGCGATCGGCCCGAGCGCGCGCAGCACCGCCCGGCGCGAGCGGTGCTGCATGCCCTGGGAGACCGCGAACAGCCAGCCCATGGCCGGGTTGAGGCCGTGGTAGGCCCCCAGCGCAGCCAGCGCCCACCAGGTCATCGGGTTTCGCCCGGCCCGATTTCGCTGGCGCTCATCGTCTGGGCGACGTTACTCACGGGAAGCAGTACGAATCCGACGACGCGTCGCCGCCGGCCAGCCGCACCTGGTGCGGGCGCTCGCCGTCGTACTCGACGTAGAAGTCGGGGTCGACGGTCAGCGAGCCGTCCTCGCCCGCGTCGAGCTTGACCAGCCAGCCGTCGATGCCCTCGGGGTAGAACTGCTCGTCCCAGGACCGGTAGAGCGAGTTGGTCAGGTAGACGCGGCGCCCGTCGCGCGACATCTCGACCATCTGCGGCCCGCCCTTCAGCGGCCCGGCCGCGGGGTGCTCGGCGCGGCGGACGATGCCGCCGAGGTGCACCGACGCCGTCTCGCGCGGGTTGCGCGGATCGGTGACGTCGTAGCGCTTGAGCTCGCCGGTGCCCCAGCAGGAGACCAGCAGCGTCGAGTCGTCGACGCTCAGCGAGATGTCGGTGACCAGCGGCGGCACCGCGCCGAACGGCTGCAGCGCCGGCGGCAGCTGCTCGGTCTCGGCCGGCTCGGCCGGGATCTCGATGACCTTGCGCGCGCTGACCTGGCCGTCGCTCCCGCGCTCCCACAGGAAGACGGAAGCCGACAGGTCGGCGGTGGAGATCACCACGCCGACGAAGCCGTACGGCTTGGTGGGGTCGTGGGCCGGGCGCAGCTCGAGCACCATCTGCTGCTCGGCGCCGAGGTCGATCGCCTGCTTGTGGCGGCGGCCGCGCATGTCCCAGGTGTGGAGGTGGTGGCCGTACTTGCCGCCGAGCAGCAGCTCGGGCACGACCCCGTTCTCGACCATGTTGGGGGTCCCCCACTCGCTGGTCACCATCGTGTCGTAGCCGATGTTCCACCAGAAGTCGTAGGACAGGTACTGCGGGCCGCGCTCGACCTCCCAGCGCCCCAGCGGGTCGTAGGAGTCGTGGTCGAGCAGGAAGACGCCGCCCGGGCCGTCGCCGTCGGGGGCGCCGAGCGCGGAGACGTAGAGCCCGTCGGGCCCGCAGTGGATGGTGTGCGGGCGCGAGTAGCCGACCTTGCGGTGCAGCTCCTCGGCTTCGATCACCTTCACGACCTTCGGGTTGACCGGGTCGTCCTTGACGTCGACGACGTGGATGCGCGAGGAGCGCAGGCCGGGGACGATCAGGTACCGCCGCTCGACGTGGGGATGCGGCGCCCACGGGCACAGCGCGCTCGAGCAGGCGTTCCAGCCGAAGTGGTGCAGCTCGTCGCCGACGTTGGGCATGTCCAGCCGCCCGATCGTCGTGCCGTAGGTGGAGCTCTGCGGGTTCGTGTCGACGACCGTGAGCGCGTCGGGCTTGGCGCCGCCGTTGTCGCCCGTGTTGAGCGTCACGACGTAGGCCAGCTCCTCGGCCGGCCCGGCGATCGCCGAGCGCGGGGAGGGATAGAAGGTGGGGTCGGGCTTCCAGGTCGCCATGGGCGATGAATACCACAAAAGCCGATCCGGTTCATATGGTTTGACACCAGCACCAAAAGTCGTAGACGCCGCCACCGTGCGAAGGACGCGGCGCGAAGGCGCGCGCGGTCCCATAGGCCCATGCGCCTGCCCCGCCGTCTCGCCCTGCCGTCGGCGGCCGCCCTCGCCGCGGCCGCCCTGCTCCCCGCCACCGCCGCCGCCGCCCCCGCCGGCTGCACGTTCGACGCCGCCGCGGCCAGGGTCTCGGTCGACTACTCGGGCCCCGGGACCGTCGCGCGCGTCGACCGCACCGCGGCGGGCGCCATCCGCCTCGACGGCGTCGCCTGCGGGGCGGCCACGGTCTTCAACACCGACGCCATCGTGGCCAGCGCGGGCACGGGCGTCCAGACGCTCACCGTCGACCTCGCCGCCGGGCGCTTCGCCCCCGGCAAGACGGCCGAAGCCGGCCAGACGGCGGAGATCGAGATCGCGGTCGACGGCGGGACCGGCGGCGAGTTCCCGTTCGCCGACGTCGTGCGGGTCGCGGGCGGCACCGCCGCCGACGCGTGGCGGATCACCGACGCGGGCGTCCTGCTCGACTCAGACGCCGACGCCGACCTCACGACCACGGGCGTCGAGGCGCTCACCCTGGCCGGCGGCCAGGGCGACGACCAGATCTCCGGCGCGGCGGCGACGCTGCCGCTCACGCTGGACGGCGGCGCCGGCCGCGACGTCCTGGAGGGCGGCGACGACGACGACACGCTCGCCGGCGGCCCGGGCGACGACGTCGAGTCCGGCAACGGCGGCACCGACCGCTTCGACCAGGGCAGCGTGGCCGACGGCCGCGACGTGCTCGACGGCGGCGGCTCGCCCTACGACCTGATCGACTACTCCGCCCGCACGGGGGCCGTGCGCATCGCCCCGGACGGCGTCGCCGACGACGGCGCACCCGGCGAGCTCGACGACGTCCGCGACACCTTCGAGTACCTCGAAGGCGGCGCGGGCGCCGACACGATCGCGGCCAGCCAGGTGCGCTATCAGCCGTTCAACGTGAAGGGCAACGGCGGTGCCGACACGATCACCGGCGGCATCTCGAACGACCAGCTGTTCGGCGGCGAGGGCAACGACGTCATCGACGGCGGCACCAGCACCGACTCGTTCTACGGCGGCCCTGGCGACGACAAGCTGATCGGCGGCACGGGGAGCGACTACTTCTACGAGGGTCCGGGCGACGAGTCCGCGGGCGCCGACGACATGCGGGGCGGCGAGGGCGTCGACATCTACTTCGCCTCCGGCCGGCTCGACCCGCTGGCCGTCTCCCTCGACGGCGTCGCCAACGACGGCGGCGCGCAGGAGCGCGACAACGTCCGCGCCGACGTCGAGAACGTCAGCACCGGCCGCGGGGCCGACGTCATCCGCGGCTCGGCGGCGGTCAACAAGATCGACGCCGGCTGGGGCGACGACACCGTGTCGGGCGGCGACGGCGCGGACGAGATCTACGCCTACGCCGGCGCCGACACGGTCGACGGCGGCCCCGGCGACGACGACGTCCGCGGCGGCGACGCCGCCGACCGGCTCAGCGGCGGCACGGGCAAGGACAGCGTCCACGGCGAGTACGGCGAGGACGTGCTGGTGGAGCCGGCGACCGCGGACGGCCCCGACCGGCTGTTCGGCGGCGCCGACGCCGACCGCGTCACCTACGCTGCGCGGACCGCCCCGGTGAACGTGACGCTCGACGGCGGCGCCAACGACGGCGGCGCGGGCGAGAACGACCAGGTCCTCGAGGTGGAGGCCGTCACCGGCGGCGCCGGCGCGGACCGCCTCACCGGATCGGAGGGCGGCGACGAGCGCCTGGAGGGCGGCGGCGGCGACGACGTGCTCGAGGGCCTCGGCGCCGCGGACACCCTCCACGGCGGCGCGGGCGCCGACACGCTGACCGGCGGCGCGGGGCTCGACACCGCCGACTACGCCACCCAGGCCTTCAACGTCGTGGTCAGCCTCGACGGCGTGGCCAACGACGGCGTCGCCGGCGAGCGCGACAACGTCAGCACGGACAACGTCGTGGGCGGCCGCGGAGCCGACCGCCTGACCGGCGACGGCGGCGCCAACCGCCTCGACGGCGGCCCGGGCAGCGACACGCTCGACGGCGGCCTGTTCCCCGACGAGCTGGTCGGCGGCGAGGGGACGGACACCGTGAGCTACGCCGCCCGCGCTGGTCGCGTCGTGGTCGGCCTCGGCGACGAGGTGCGCGACGGCGCCGACACGAACACGGACGGGATCGCCGACGAGGGCGACCGCATCGGCGCGACGGTCGAGAACGTGACCGGCGGCGGCGGCGCCGACCGGCTGACCGGCGACGTCGGGCCCAACGTCCTGACCGGCGGCGGCGGCGACGACCGCCTCGACGGCGGCTGGGGCGCCGACCGCCTCGTCGGCGGCCTCGGGCGCGACGTGGCCGACTACGGCGCGCGCCAGGGCTCCGTGAGCGTGACGCTGGACGCGGTCGCCGACGACGGCGCCGCCGCCGAGGGCGACCTCGTGACGACCTCCGTCGAGGTCGTCGAGGGCGGCGCCGGCGACGACGCCCTGCGGGGCGGTGCCGCCGCCGACGAGCTGCGCGGCAACGGCGGCACCGACGTCCTGTCCGGCGGCCCGGGGGCCGACACGCTCGCGGGCGGCGAGGGCGCCGACACCGCGAGCTACGCCGAGCGCGCGAGCGATCAGCCGGTGATCGTCCAGATCGACGGGCAGCCCAACGACGGCGGCTCCGCCGGCGCGGAGCGCGACAACGTGCTCACCGACGTGGAGGGCATCACCGGCGGTGCCGGGGACGACGACCTGCGCGGCGGCGACAAGGCCGACGTCCTGCGCGGAGGACCCGGCGCCGACCTGCTGTCGGGCCGCGGCGGCGACGACCGGTTCGACGCCGAGCTGCCCGGCCCCGCCGGCACCGACGGCGACCGCATGATCGGCGGCGAGGGCCGCGACGTGGCCGACTACTCCGCGCGCGCCACGGCCGTGCGGGTGACGCTGGACAACATCGACGACGACGGGGCGACGGGCGAGCGCGACAGCGTCAACGCCGACGTCGAGGACGTGCGGGCGGGCGGCGGCGCCGACACCCTCGTGGGCAACGACGCCGGCAACCGGCTCGACGGCGGCGGCTTCAACGACCGCCTGGAGGGCCGCGGCGGCGACGACACGCTGATCGGTGGCGGCGGCGGGGACCGGATGCTCGGTGAGGGCGGCGACGACCGGCTCGAGGGCGGAACGAGCAGCAACGTCTACGAGGGCGGCGACGGCAACGACCGGTTCGTCGAGAACGCGACGGCCGCCGGCAAGGACACGTTCACCGGCGGCCCCGGCCGCGACACCGTCGATTACAGCGCCCGCACCAAGAGCGTCTGGCTCGACAACGACGGCGACGCCGGCAACGACGGGGAGGACCTGACGCTCAGCGACATGGGCGAGGAGGGCGACACGATCGCCGCCGACAACGAGATCCTGATCGGCGGCAGCGGCTCGGACACGCTGGTCAACCGGCACGACTTCGGCACGACCTGCGCCGGCCTCGTCGGCAACGCCGGGGACGACTACCTGGCCGGCGACAGCGGCCGCGACTACCTCCTCGGCGGCGCCGGCCAGGACCGCATGCGGGCCGAAGACGGCAACGACGTCCTCGCCGGCGGCTCGCAGGACGACATCGAGGAGGGCGAGGACGGCGACGACACCTTCATCCAGGGCGAGCTCGTCCGGATCTGCGACACGCAGACCCGCGAGATCGCCGGGAGCGACGGCAAGGACGCGATCCTCGGCGACAGCGGCAACGACGACGTCCGCTACGCCCGCGACAAGAACACGCCGGTGCGCGTCGAGCTCGACACCGGCGGCAACGGCGTGCCGGGCGAAGGCGACTGGCTGCGGGGCATCGATGGCGCCATGGGCGGCGAGGGCGACGACGTCATCCTCGGCAACGGCGGCGACAACCGGCTCTTCGGCAACGCGGGCGACGACCGGGTCGAGGGCGGCGACGGCGACGACACGCTGTACGGCTACTACGGCATCGACGTCCTGCTCGGCCAGGGCGACGACGACGAGCTGATCGCCAAGGACGGGAACCCCGGGGAGACCGTCGACGGTGGCGAGGGCACGGACTCCGGCATGTGGGACGAAGGCGACGTCGTGACGGCGGTGCCATGAGCACCGCCGCGCTCCCGGTAGGGTCCGAGGACGTGATCAAGGTCCTCCTCGCCGATGACCAGGCGCTGCTGCGCGGCGGCCTGCGGGCGATGCTCGAGGGCGAGGACGACATCGAGGTCGTCGCGGAGGCCGAGGACGGCGCCGAGGCGGTCGAGGCGGCCCTGCGCACCCATCCCGACGTCGTGCTGATGGACGTGCGGATGCCCAAGCTCGACGGCATCGAGGCGACGCGGCGGCTGCTGGCCGCCGGGTCGCGCGCCCGCGTCCTTGTCATCACGACGTTCGACCTCGACGAGTACGTGTTCCGCGCGCTGCGCGCCGGGGCCAGCGGCTTCCTGCTCAAGGCGACGTCGCCGGACCGCCTCGCCGGCGCGGTGCGGACCGTCGCCGCCGGCGAGTCGCTGCTCGACCCCGCGGTCACCCAGCGCCTGGTCGAGCACTTCCTGGCGCGCCCGGACCTCGACCCGGCCGCCCGCGAGCCGATCGACGAGCTCACCGAGCGCGAGCGCGAGGTGCTCATGCTGCTGGCGCGGGGCATGACCAACGCCGAGATGGGCCGCGAGTTGTTCCTCTCAGAGGCGACCGTCAAGTCGCACGTCACCCGCATGCTCGGCAAGCTCGGCGTCCGCAGCCGGGTGCAGGCCGTCGTCCTGGCCTACGAGACGGGGCTCGTTCGCCCCGGCCGGCGAACGGCCTAAGCGGGCAGCTCGCCGGCCAGCCAGCCGTCGAGCAGCCGCCGGGCGATGGCCAGCGCCGGCGGCAGCTTGAGCTCGCCGCGCCCCCCGGCGGCGGCGGCGACCTCATCGCGGGTGAACCAGCGGGCGTCCTGGAGCTCGTCGTCGGCCGCCCGCGCCTCGCCGCCCGCCGAGCGCGCGACGAAGCCGAGCATGAGCGACGCCGGGAACGGCCAGGGCTGCGAGGAGACGTAGCGCGCGCCGGTGGCGCGGACGCCGGACTCCTCGAGCACCTCGCGCTCCACGGCCGCCTCCAGGCTCTCCCCCGGCTCGACGAAGCCGGCCAGCGCGGAGTAGCGGCCCGGCGGCCACGCCGCCTGGCGGCCGAGCAGCACGCGGTCCTCGCCGTCGAGCACGAGCATGATCACCACGGGATCCGTGCGCGGGTAGTGCTCGGCGCCGCAGCCGGGGCAGGCGCGCGCGTGGCCGCCCTGCGTCGAGTGCGAGGCGTGGCCGGAGTTGGCGCAGAACCGGTGGCGGCGGTGCCAGTTGAGCAGCGCGGTGGCGTAGGCCACGAGGCCCGCGTCGGCCGGGTCCAGCCGGGCCGCCGCCTCGCGGACCCCGACGATGCCGGTGTCGTCCGACCGCGGCGCGTCTTCGTCCTCCACGTCGACGGCGAACAGCGCGGCGCCATCCTCGCGGACACCGAGGAAGACCGGCCCGGGATCCGCGAGCGCCTTCAGCTCATGGAGCGGCAGCAGCGCCGGCGCGAGGCGAGCGCCGGGCTCGGGCTCCCAGGTGCGCTCGCCGTCGGACGGCATCGACGGCAGCCCGCCCGCGTCGGCACGGATGAGAACCCCGTGCGCCGTCACCGCGAGCGCGCGGCTGGCCGGGTCCGCGAGCCGGGCAGCCAGCCACGGCGCGTCGCGCCGCCGAGCGGCCGCCCGGTCCAGCGCGCCGCCCGCGAAGGTGTTCGGTGGGGCTTCGAGGCTCAGGGAAGGGGAGTCTCGCAGGCGCTCCTGCTGTCCGCCGCGTCGGGCGGGAAGCCGTCAGCTCCCGCCCCGCCTCCGCTTGCGGACACGTCGGGCGAGCTCGGCGAAGTTGATGGTCCAACCCCAGCCCCATCGGGGCTGGCGGCGAACGAGGACCTTCTGCTCCTCGGGCCGCCAGAACTCGCGCCTGAGGGGACTTTTCGTCGCGCTCATGGAAAGGTGCTCCTGTCTCGTCGGGGTCGGTGTCACGGCGTCCATCCGGCTTCAAACGCTAAGCGGCGCCGGGCGACGGCGCATCGGTAATTCACCCCGCATGAGCGCGCCGTTGCACGGATGACGCGGTTCCGACGCGGGTTCATGCTCAGTACGAGGACATCGTGACGACCATCGTCGATCAGCCCCGTTTCGACTCAGCCGCGCTCACCGGCGTCGACGAGCCGGTGCGCCGGTACCTCACGCACGCGCTGCGCGAGGGGGCCCGGGTTCCCGCGGGCGTACGCCTCACGATGACCGGGCGCATCCGCGTCGGCCGGTGGCTGTCGTTCACCGCCCAGCAGGAGTTCCACGGCCACGCATTCGCGTGGCGAGCGCGCGCCGGCTGGGGTGGCTTCAAGCCGCTGCATGTGGTCGACTCCTACGGCGACGGCGCAGGCAGCACCGACGGCCGGCTCTTCGGGGCCCTGCGGTTCATGCACGCCGCCGACGCGAACACCGCGCGTGCCGCCGCCGGACGCGCCGCCGCCGAGTGCATCTGGGCTCCAGGGGTGCTGCTGCCCGGGCCCGGCGTCTCGTGGCGCGCCGCGAGCGACGACACGATCATCGCGCGTGTCGACGTACCGCCTGAGCATCCCGAGGTGACCCTCCGCATCGGGCCGACCGGCGTCGTGCATGCCGTGAGCATCCTGCGCTGGGGCAACGTCGGCCAAGAGGCGTTCGGCTACATCCCGTTCGGCGGCGAGATCCATGCCGAGCGGCGCTTCGGCGACCTCACGCTTCCGAGCGAGGTCTCCGTCGGGTGGTGGTGGGGCACGCCGCGCTACGAGCCGTTCTTCGAGGCCACCATCCTCAGTGCGGAGCCGCTGTGATGACGGGCGGACGCAACCGGCGGCGGCTCAGGGCAGCGGCGTCTCGCAGGCGCTCTTGGCGTCCGCCGCGTCGGCCTGGAAGCCGTCGGACCCCGCCCCGCAGACCAGGGAGTCGCGCGTGGACGTCCCATCGACCGCGAACAGCTTGTCCGCGCCGCCGTTGCCGATCAGGATGTTCGCGCTCGCCAGCGCGGAGCGCAGCGTGTCGTTGCCCGACCCGCCCGTCGCGTTCTCGATCGAGACGTCCTGGTCGCGCTCCTCCCCGGACCCCGAGACCCCGTCGCGGTTCCCGTCGCCGCCGTCGTTGCGCACGCCGTCGAGCAGGACCGCCACCGGGCCCGTGCGGCCCCCGTAGTACGCCGTGTCCAGCCCGGTGCCGCCATCGAGCGTGTCCGAGCCCAGCCCGCCGTCGAGCCGATCGACGCCCGGGCCGCCGAGCAGCGTGTTGGCGTAGATGGTCCCCACCAGGCGATCGTTGCCCGCGCCGCCGCGGGCGTTCTCGACCAGGTAGTCCTGGTCGCCCTCCTCGCCCGCCGCCGACAGCCCGTCGTGGTCGGGGTCCGCGCCGTCGTTGGCCTTGCCGTCGAGGCGGACGGCCACCGACGCGCCGGCCGCGCGCTTGGCGTACGTGATCGTGTCCGTCCCGGCGCCGCCGCTCAGGATGTCGGGGCCCGTGCCGCCGTCGAGCACGTCGTCTCCGCCGTTGCCCGCGAGCAGGTCGTCGCCCTCGTTGCCGACGAGGACGTCGTTGCCGGTGCCGCCGAGCGCACGCTCGACGTCGGCGGCCACGGCGTCGCCCTCCTCGAGGAAGTCCGACGTGCCGTTGTGGTCGGGATCGCTGCCGCTCACCTCACCGCCGCCGATCGCGACGGCCACCGAGCCGGCGCGCGACGAGTAGTTCGCCGTGTCCTTCCCGTCGCCGCCCGTCATGTGGTCGGACCCGGTGCCACCGTCCATGACGTCGTTGCCCTCGCCGCCGCTCAGCCCGTCGTCGCCTGGTCCGGTCGTCAACAGGTCGTTGCCCGCGTCGCCGTCCGCGCTGATCGGCAGAAGGCCGGCGGCCGTCGCCGTCAGCGTGTCGTCGAGGCCGCCGAGGCCGGCGCTCGCGGCGATCCAGTGGTTGTGGGTGGGATCGCCGTCACCGGCCGTGCAGACGGCCTCGTGCGCGTCCGTGAGCTCGCAGTAGAGCGCCGCCCGCGAGCCGAGCGTGATCGCCGCCGTCTCGTCCCGGACGGTGATGACCGCTCCCGCCGAACCCGGACGGCTGATCGTCACGGTGTTCTGCTCGGCCGGACCCGGACTCTCTGCGCCCGCCGAAGAGGGGTCGTTGTAGAAGAGGGCGTACATGTAGAACCCGCAATCGTGCTCCTCCGGCTCGCAGTCCTCGTGCGGGTTGATCTGGAGGACCCCGGCCTGGCCCGTGGCCGGCGCGACGAGTGCAGCGGCGCAGACGGCCAGGGCGACGAGCGGGCGCAGGAAGGAAGGCATGGTCACTGAACGGACAGGGACCTGCAGTATTTGCGGTCGGCGCTGGAGTGGCGCGTTTCCGTACGCTGGCGAACCACGATGGCGGCGACGGTGGCGGAGGCGTTCCTCGACGCGCTGGGCGACCAGGAGCCCGGCGCTCGCCGCGCGTTGCGCGCGCTGCGCCCCTCCGCGGGCGGCGACGAGCGCGCCCGGGCGCTGCAGCTCGCCGCCTTCGCGGTGCGCGAGTGGCTCGGCCAGGCGCTCGAGATCAGCACCACCGAGCACCCGGACCTCGTCCCGCGCACCGGCCGCCGGATCGACGAGTTCGCCGAGCTGCCCGACGAGGCGGCCGCGCGCGAGGCCGGCCGCTTCGCGCTGGCCGTCGCCGACCTCGCTCGGCAGGCGCGCGCCGACGACGTCCACGACCTCGCGCTGCACGCCGGCCTCGCCGCCGTGGCCGCCGCGGACGGCGACTGGCCGCTCGCCGGGCGGCGCGCCGCGCTCGCCGCCCACGCCCTGGGCGGCGGCGCGATCGAAGCGCCCATCGAAGCCGAGGCGGCGCTGCGAGCGATCGGCGCCCTCTAGTCCACCAGCCGCCGCTCGACCGCCCAGCGGCTGAGCTCGTGGCGGTTGGAGAGCTGCAGCTTGCGCAGCACCGCGCTGACGTGGGCCTCGACGGTCTTGGTCGAGATCCCCAGCCGGTGCGCGATCTCCTTGTACAGGTAGCCGCGCGCCAGGTGGCGCAGGACCTCGCGCTCGCGGACGGTCAGCTGGTCGAGCTCCGGGTCGACCTCGGCCGGGGTCATCGTGCCGGCGAAGGCGTCGAGCACGAAGCCGGCGAGGCGCGGCGAGAAGACCGCGTCGCCGTCGGCCACCCGGCGGATGGCGTCGGCCAGCTCCTCGCCGCCGATCGTCTTCGTGACGTAGCCGCGCGCGCCGGCGCGGATGATCGCGATGACGTCGTCGGCGGCGTCGGACACCGACAGCGCGAGGAACCGCTGCGCCGGGGCGCGCTCGGCGACCTGGCGGATGACCTCGACGCCGCCGCCGCCGGCCATGTGGACGTCGAGCAGGACGACGTCGGGCCGCGCTTCGAGGATCACCCGCACGGCCTCCTCGACGCTGCCCGCCTCCCCCACGACGTCCACGCGCCCCTCGAGCTCCGCGCGCACGCCGCGGCGGAAGATCGCATGATCGTCGACCACCACGACGCTGCTCATGTCGCCGCCTTTCGCTCGAGGCACAGCTCGACCTCCGTCCCGCCGCCCGGGGCCGGCCCGATCGTCGCCCGGCCGCCGTGGCGCGCCATCCGCCCGAGGATCGAGTCGCGGACGCCGCGGCGGTCCTCGGGGATCGCCGCCAGCTCGAAGCCGGCGCCGCGGTCGCGGACGTAGACCTGCGCGCGGTCCGCGTCCGCCTCGGCGTAGAGCGCGACGGGACCGGCCTCGCCGGCGAACTTGGCGGCGTTGGTGAGCGCCTCGCGGGCGGCGGCGGCCAGCGCCGCGAGCGGCTCGTCGAGCGGCGCGTCGCCGACCGTCACCACCTCGACCGGCACGCCGTGCGCCTCCTCGATGTCGTCGGCGGCCGCGCGCAGCGCGCCGGCCAGGGAGGCGTCGGCGGCCGGCGCGGCGTCGTCCCACAGCCAGGCGCGCAGCTCGCGCTCCTGCCGCCGGGCCAGCGTCGCGACGGCGCGCGGGTCGTCGGCGCGCTTCTGGACGAGGGCGAGCGTCTGCAGCACGGAGTCGTGCAGGTGGGCGGCGAGGTCGGCGCGCTCCTGCGAGCGGATCCGCTCCGAGCGCTCCTCGGCGAGGTTGCGCCCGAGTCGCCACAGGAAGGGCGCGCCGATCAGCGCGAGGCTCGTGACGATGACCACGGCGGCCAGCACCACGTCGCGCAGGGCGCCGAGCGCGCCGTTGTACTGCAGGAACAGCAGCCCGGCGCCGACCACCAGCGCGACGCCGAACCCTCCGCGGTAGACGTCGGGCAGCAGCGGCCGGGAGCCCGTGACCGGGGCCGGGGGCGACGCGGGCGTCCGGGCTTCGGCCGGCGCGCCGCGACCCTGGCGCCACAGCAGCGCGCCGCCGGCGCCGGCCAGCGTCAGCGGCCACACGAGCGGATCGGAGAACCACAGCCCGGCCTCGCGCAGCGTCAGCAGGAACGCCAGCACCAGCAGCGCGGAGCCGGTGGCGATCTGGGCGCTCGCCCGCGGGTTCCCGGTGCTGCCGGGGACAGCCGGGATGACCGCCCAGGCGATGCCGTAGGCGAGCGCGCCGATGCCGCCGAAGATGGCGGCGGCGAAGAACACCAGGCGCAGGATCAGCGGGTCGATCCCGAACCGGCGGCCGAGCCCCGCGCAGACGCCCGCCACGACCCCGTTGGCGGGGTCGCGGCGCAGGGCGGCGGGATGCGGGGGAGCGGGGGCGGCGGCGGCCATCGGAGTGCTGGCGCTCATCCTGACCGGTCGGCGAGCCCGCCGGCCAGCAGGATGGCGCCGACGGCGCCCGCGAGCGCCGGGAAGAGCCACCCGAAGTGGAGGTCGAGCACCTCGAGGCGGTCCAGGAGCAGCAGCGTCCCGAGCGCGATGACGACGAGGCCGGCGACGAGCGAGGGGATGTCGATCCGGGCGCGCATCAGCGGGCGCTCGCCATCTCGACGCGGGTGCACGCGCCGTCGTCGACGGGCTGGTCGTCGAAGTCGCGGTGGTCGCTGTCCGCGGTCGCCGCGTCCTCGGGCCGGTTGACGACCTCCAGCGCGCCGAAGCCGACGTCGCCGATGATCCGCACCCGCGGAGCCTGCTCGGCGGTGGCCTGGAGGGTGTAGTCGACGTCGAGGCCGCCGGTGTCGCGGCCGCGGACGTTGACGTAGCCGCCGCCGACGCGCGAGTCGGTCGTGACACAGACGCTCTCCGGGACGAGGACCTCCACCCGCCCGGCGCCGATCCCGACGTCCACGACGGTCTCCTGGCCGGCGGGGAACTGCACGTCGCGCAGGTCGACGCGCAGGTCGCCGGCGCCGAGGCGGTAGCCGCTGGTCGGCAGCGCGGCCAG
>DASVQH010000302.1:0-20105 GCA_036389195.1 Solirubrobacteraceae bacterium | reverse complement strand
GCCGAGTCCCCGTCGCCGCGGGCGTCGAGCACCCGGATCGGCATGATGCTCGCCCCGTAGGCGATCCCGGTCAGGCCGTAGCCGTTGTCGACGCTCTCGGCGATCGTCGAGGCGACGTGGGTCCCGTGGCCGTTCTGGTCGTTCGGGTAGGGGTCCTCGGCCACGAAGTCGTAGCCGCGGCGGAAGTGCGTGTCGCCCATGTCCGGCGAGCGGCGGAAGGAGCGGCGGTCGGCGTAGGCGATCCCCGTGTCGAGCACGGCGACGACGACGCCGGACCCGCCGGGCCGGCCCGCGGCGATCAGGTTCTCCCACGCGTCGGGGGCGTTGATCCCGTTGCCGGCCAGGAAGTTCCACTGCATGCGCGACCAGCCGCCCGGCTGCCCGGTCGAGCCCGGGTCGTCGGGCAGGAAGGCGCTGGCGTGGGCGATGTGGTTGGGCGTCGCGCTGGCCACCTCGGGATGGCGCCGGAGCGCCCGGATCGCGCCGCCGACGCTCCGGCGGCCCCTGATCTGCAGCACCCGGGTCCGCGGCGCGAACGCCCGCGGCCGGCCGGTGCCCGTGGCGCGCTGGACCGCCGCGCGGGCCGCCCGGTCCACCCCGGCGTGGTAGCGGACGAGCACCTCGCCCGGCACGTAGCCGGCCGCCGCGGCGGAGGCGGGGATCGTGGCCAGACAGGCGCCCGCGAGGGCGGCGGCGAGCAGGAGGGGGCGCGGGGAGGGGAGTGGCATGCGGGCGCGGGCGGTACGGGCCACCCCGTACAACATCATGCGCGGCGAGAAGTCGCGCGACAACCCCTTCCTTCGCTTTTCTCCCCTCCTGCCCGTGCCCGGACCCCCTCCCGACCCGCCCGACGCCGCCGACGCGGCGTTCATGCGCCTGGCCATCGCGGAGGCCCGCCGGGCGCTCGCGCACGACGACGTCCCGGTCGGCGCCGTGGTCGTGGGGGAAGGGGGCGAGGTGGTCGCGACCGGGCGCAACGAGCGCGAGCTGCGCGGCGACCCGACCGCCCACGCCGAGATCCTCGCCCTCCAGGCGGCCGCCCGGGCCCTGGGCTCCTGGCGCCTGCTGGGCACGACGCTCTACGTCACGCTGGAGCCCTGCGCCATGTGCGCCGGGGCGATCGTCCTCGGCCGCGTGCCGCGGGTGGTCTTCGGCACCGACGACCCGAAGGCGGGCGCCGCGGGCAGCGTCCTCGACGTGCTGGCCGAGCCGCAGCTCAACCACCGGCCCGCGGTCCTCGGCGGCGTCCTGGCCGGCGAGTGCGCCCAGCTGCTGCGCGACTTCTTCGCCCAGCGGCGCGCCCGGCGCTGAGCGGCGAGTCCGCTACCGTCGCGCGGGTGCCCGCCATCGAGCCCCTCCCCCCGGACGCCGCGCGCGCCGAGCGCGCCGCCCTCGAGGAGCTCTACTACGCGGCCTTCTCGCCGCCGCCCTACGCGGAGTCGCTGGCCGAGGCGCAGGCGTTCGGGACCCTCGTGGAGCGCGACTCGCGGCGCGCGGGCTTCGACGCGTTCGTGGCGCGCGACGACGCCGGGGCCATCGTCGGCCTCGTCTACGGCTACGACACGCCGCTGCTGCCGCCCGAGGGCGCCTGGTGGGCGCGGCTGATCGAGGCGGTCGGGGCGGACGCCGCCCGCGAGTGGATCCTCGGCCAGTTCGCCTTCTGCTGGTACGCGGTGGCGCCGGGCGCCCAGAACGGCGGGATCGGCGGGGCCCTCTACGAGACGATCATGGCCCGCGTCACCACCCGCCGCGCCTGGCTCGTCACCCACGGCGAGCCGTCCCGCGCGCGCGACATGTACGACCGGCGCGGCTGGCGGGAGCTGGCGCGCGCCGAGCTCGGCTGGGTGCCGGGCGAGCGGGCGGTCATGGGCATCGCCCTCGACGGCCGCTGAGGCGCTACCCTCCGAATCCGCTCGGAGAGGTGGCAGAGCGGTTGAATGCGGCGGTCTCGAAAACCGTTGTACGGGCAACCCCCGTACCGGGGGTTCGAATCCCCCCCTCTCCGCTTGGCGACTTCAAGGGACGGTCTCAGGAATGGCCGCACGGAGTCGCCACCGACGCCCAGGTTGGTGTCGAATGTCTCGAAGGGCGGCCCGCGGTCGCCCTTCTCGCCCGGGCCGCGGCGCTGAACAGGACGATCCGGGGCCGGCGACGCGCTAGCTGAAGTCGAGCTCGACCCAGCGGTCGTACTCGTGCAGGTTCGCCGTGCGGGCGTCGTGGAACCCGGTCATGTGCAGCTCGATGCCGACAGTGGCGGCGGCGTGGCGGGCCTCGTCTTCCCAGCCCCCGAACCACTCCTTCGCGCGCTCCGTCGGCGTCCCCTGGCAGACGACGTGCAGCTTGACCGCCGTCGGCTTCAGCCGCGTCCCCGCCTCGATGGCGAGCAGGACGCGGTAGACGTCGTCCTTCCAGACCTCGCGCGCGAGCTTCCTGGCGTCAGCCGGCTTCTTGATCCCCTTGCGCTGGCGCAGCGAACCGGTGATGTGCTCCACGAGCTCGTTGGCGAGCGCGGGCCGAGCGCGGCGCCGGCCGAGTTTGAGGCCGAAGCGCTCCGCTTCGGCCTCGCTATCGAAGCCGCGGACGCGCTTCTTCTTGACGAGCCAGCTCTTCTCAACAGGCAGCTCGATACGCAGGTCGGCGATCCACTCCCCAGGAGGCATGCCCGGGCCGTTCAGCTTCACGGTGGACTGCTTGTTCAGAAGCCGGTTCGCCTCGTCGGCGTTCTTCGGCACGGGATAGACCGGACTGACCTGAAACCACACGTTGCTGGGTTTGGGCCCCTGCTCATCGAGGTCGCAGGTCTGGCTGGTGATGATGCCGAACGGCGGCGCGTCGGCCGGGAAGATCTCCTCGACCCGGGACTCGGGCTCGTCAGCCTCACTCTTATCGTCGAGCTCGCCGTCGCCGTCGGGGCTCTCACCGTCCTCGTCATCGACAGGCACGTCCCAGAGCCTGATCTTGCCGCCATGGGCGTAGAAGAACGGCGGCGCCTCGACGACGTCTCCCTGCCGGATGTCGCTCAGGGCTTTCTTGACCTCGTCGGGCCAGGGGCGCTTGATGTGCTTGTCGATCACGACGCCCGACGGCGGGGCGGGCGCCGCTTGACCCGCCGCGGCTTTGCCGTGGCGGGCGTCTCGATGCTCGACTCGGTCCCGGGGCTCTCGACGAGCTCCTCGACGTGGGCGGCGATCCGCTCAGATGCAGCGGGGGCACCGGCGAAGACGATCTCGGACACCATGCGGTCGACCGCGTCGAGGTCGCCCGCAAGCAGCATCTCCCGCGCGCTCGGCGTGCCGGCTTCGAGCCAGTGCTGAAGCTCGGCGTGCCCGCCGAGACGCCGCTTCAGCGTCTTCAGCATGGTGTGGGTGCGGTACAGGCGCCGAGCGTTCCGCGGCTGCGGCTCGCGTCCACGCCGCCAGGTGTCCACCGCGCCGCGGCTGAGGCCCACAGCGGCCGCTGCCTCCGCCTGCGAGGCAGAGAGCATCTCCATCAGCTCGCGGAACGTGCGGTACGCGCGCGACGGCTCAACGACCGGCTCGTTCTGCGCCGACGGGCGGTCCTCGTGCCAGTAGCGCGCCTTGAAGCGCAGCGCGTCTTCGATGGTCGAGCCGAAGGTCGCAGCCAGGATCGTGTGGCCGACCGTAGGGACAGTGAGGTGCAGGGCGAGCGGCTGCCCGAACGCAGCTTGAAGGAGGCGCAGATGCGACCGGACAGCAGGGAACCCGCGGATCTGGAACGTGCCGAGCTGCTCGACTCGGACGGGCGTGTGCTGCGCGAGCAGCGAGCCGAAGCCCGGCAGCTCATCGATCGACCGCTCGTTGTGCTGCGCCCAGTTCTCTATGGCGCCGCCCTGCGGCGTCTCGTTGATGACGTACGACTCGATCGAGGTCCGCTCGGGCTCGGCGTCCGGGGCGGTGGCCAGAACCAGATCCGTGGTGCTCATGTCTGCGCGAAGAAGTCGTGGAGGTCCGAAGTGATCGATGCCTGGAAGAGCTTCAGCGCGTCATCGTGCAGGACGCCGAGCGTCTCGCGAAGTGTCTCGACATCGAACGGCCGACCGCCCTCGCGGGAGACGTCGTAGTCGAGGCCGTACCCGAGACGGCCGTTGTCGCCGGGCACGAAGCCGTGATTGATGACGCACTGGTAGTCCTCGCCGAGGTCGAGCAGGACCTGCTGTCGTGCGTGAACGATGTGCTGGCCCAGGGACTCGTGCGCCGCGAACCCGAGGATCTCGGGGGCAAGGAACCGAACCCAGTCAGACGGACGCGTCGCCTCGATCTCGGCGATGTGGTCGATGTAGCGGAGACCGACCCGATGCTCGATCGCAGGCTCGACGTGATCGACCAGCGCCTTGATGATCTGGTCGAGCCGCGCCGAGAACTCGTCCCACCCCGGGTAGTCGCTGTGGCATTCCAGGGCCACGTGATCGGGGAACAGCGAAACCGTCCAGGCTGCGTTCCGGGACTGGTACTGCCACCCGTGCGGCCCCTCGGTCCGGTTGACCTGCGCGCGCGAGAGGTCGACGTCGACGCCCTGGCCCTTCACCTCGTTGAGGCGGCTGTAGTCGCCGTCCGGGCCGCCAATCGCCTCGTGAAACGCCAGTCCGACCTGCGGAGCGGTGTTCTCGAGCTTGTTCTCGAAGCGGATCTGGCAGACGACGAGATCGAGCGGGGTACGCGGAAGTGAAGCGGGGTCAGGAGCGGGGAGAGCGAGGGGCATGGTGTCCTATCGAGCGAAATTAGACACTTCTTGAACACGAGTATAATGCCCCTGACGGCAGCGCCTAGCCCGAGTTCGCCTAGCTGCTTGCCGCGCCGGGCCTTCCCGGCCGTACCGTCGCTCCGGGACGAACGGGACGTGGAGAGCACCGCCGAGCCCTTCGACGAGCCCTACACCCGCCGCGTCCGTTACGCGGCGCTTGAGGCTCGAAGCGGTGTCCGCTCGAGCACCTCCGTGGCATCCCCTTGGACCCCTGTCCACCCGAGAGAGAGCGACCCGACGTGCGCTCTTCTACGGTCCGGGCATGCAAGCGCCGGACACCGTCGCGGTGCGAACGCTGCTCCGCACGTACTGGTCGAGCGCCGGCCGGAAGCTCTCCCCGGAGACGCCCGAAGACGAGCGCGAGCGAGCCATCGCTGCGGGCGTGATGTTCGCGGGCGTCGAGGAGGCCGGCCATGATCGGCTGGTCAGCACCGTCCGCCGACTCGCGTCGAGTAAGCCTCGCCGAGGCTGCCGATGCCTTCGTGTCATCGTTGGCAACCAGGGGACTCGACGTTCGATCGGCGCTCGGCAGCCTCATCGTCGGTCGGCATCTGCCCGTCTACTCGTTCACGGCGCGATCCGGCGAACGGTCCTGTGCCGTCTGCGGCCTGCACCCACCAATTCGATTGACCGCAACGTTCTCAGCTTCGAGCGCTTCGAGCATCCCGGCCACGCGCAGCCGGACGATGCAGACCGTGCGCTAGCGCAGTTCGTTCTCGACGACCTGGCTCAGGCGCCGGCGAAGATCACCGCGCCGTGAGCGGCCATCGAGTCATCTGCGAGACCTCAAGGCGAACAAGGACGAGCGTCAGGTCCTCCTGGACATCCTCGGGGTCTGCTCCGTCTTGCCGGTGCCCGATCGTCCCTGGTTCAAGGACGCCTTCGTCCGCGCCGACGAGCGCGAGCTGCCGCCGCACCGCTTCGTGGACATGAGCTACCGGCCCACTGGTGGCGCGCCGAGCACGGTGTCGACCGTGAAGCATGTCGCGAACTCGGCCTGATCTGGAGGCCGCCGCCGTCAGACTCCGCCGCTGAGAGGCGTCGTTCGGCTGCGCGAAGGACACGCCTCGTGCGGTGTCCGTGCAGCTTCATCGGTCAAGCCCCATTCCTGGAAGTGTCCCGCTTCAGCGACCGCCGCAGCGGCGGGCCGTGACCACAAGCCGGGCGACGCGCCGGCGCGCGCGGAAGCTGGTCCGCAGGACGCCGGTCCGCCGGTCGTAGCGCCAGGCGGCGCGCCGCAGGCGCCGACCGTCGAGGCGCACCGCGCACGGCCGGAACGGGCGGTCGAGCGTGCGCAGCGAGGCGGCGAGGCCGATCCGCCGCCGCGCCGCCCCCTGCAGCTTCAGGCGCCAGCGCCACCGCCGCTCGATCGAGTCGATGCGCCCGCGCTCGCCGAAGCGCGCCATCGTCCGCCCCCGCGGCAGCGCGAGCAGGCGCAGCGTGCGGGCGCGGTCGGCGAGCGAGACGGTGCCGTCGCCGCCGTCCCCGTCCGCCAGCGTGTCGACGTCGGCCGGCAGGAGCGGGAGCACGGAGCCGGCGCGGACGAGCAGCGGCAGCGACTCCAGCGGGGCGGGCAGCGTCACCTCGCGCTCGCCCCGCAGCGGCTCGGCGCGCCCGAGCTTCAGCCCGCCGTCGCGGCCGTCGGGGCGGATCGACGCCTCGAACGGCACCCAGCGCCCCGGCGGCAGGTACAGCCGGCGCTCGCGCTCGCCCGGATGCAGGACCGGCGCGGCCAGCAGGTCGGGGCCGACGAAGAACTGGTCGTCGCGCTCGCGCGCGGTGGCGTCGCCCGGGTGCACGAGCGCCATGTGTCGCATCAGCGGCAGGCCCGTCCGCCGGTACTCGGCGTCGGCGGCGCGCAGGTACGGGTACAGCTGCGTGCGCAGCTTCGCGTAGCGCCGCCACACCGGCAGGATCGCCGGGTCGGCGATCTGCGGCCGGTCGGCCTGCGGCGGCAGCGCCACGCCGTTGGCCTGCGTGCGCATGATCCCGGAGACGGCGCCGAGCTCGATCCAGCGCACCAGCAGCTCGGGCGTCAGCCGCCGCGGGCCGAGGGCGAAGAAGCCGCCGACGTCCGAGCCCCAGCGCGAGATCCCCGACAGCCCCATGGTCAGGCCCTGGCGCACCGCGGACGCCAAGCCGTCGAAGCCCCAGTCGGTCGACGGGTCCCCGCCCCACACGAGCTGCGCGTACGGGTGCACGCCGGTCCACCCCGAGCGGATGAAGCCGGCCGCCGCCGGACGCCGCCGCGCGAGCGCGAACTCGGCGCTGGCGCGGTGGTAGAGGACGGGATAGCGGTTGTGCATCGTCGCCCCGGTCGAGCCGTCGCCCGACCGCGAGTCCGGCGGCGTGTACTCGCCGAAGTCCTCCATCCAGCCGTCGTAGCCGTCCGCGACGGCCTCGCCCAGCAGCTCGCCGTAGAACGCCCGGCCGGCCGGGACCGAGAAGTCGACCTGGCCGACGAGGAACTGGTCGTCGGCGTCGGCGCTGGCGCCGTAGCGGTAGGTCACGGGCCGCCCGGCGGCGTCGCGGGTCAGCAGGCCCGCGGAAGCCGCGCGGTCGTAGACCGGCGCGTAGCCCGTGCAGATCATCGGGTTGAAGTAGGTCGTGACGGCGAAGCCGGCCGCGTGGAGCTCGCGCGTCCGCCGGCGCTCGCGCTCCTGCTGGCCGCGCTGGGCGCCGCACGGCAGGTAGTGGGTGTAGGTCTGCGCGACGGACGCCGGCGCGTCGGCCGCCCGCAGCGCCCGCGCCTCGGCGACCTGCCGGCCGACGTCCCCGCGCGGCTGGAACCAGGGGCCGAAGAACCACGGCGCGCCCGGCGGCGGCTGACGGCCCGTGTGCTCGGTGAGCCGGCGCAGGACGTCCGCCGGCGCCGGGCCGGCGAAGACACGCAGGCGCAGGGCGGTGCCGTCGGCCTCGACGCTCCACGCGCCGGCGTCATCGGAGCCGAGGCGGTGCCGGCTCGTCTCGTCGTTGTCGACGAGCACGCCGTACCCCGCGGTCGAGAGCAGCCACGGCATCGGGAAGTAGGTCGCGTCGTCGCGGTCGCTGAAGCCGGCCGGCGGGACGATCGCCGCGATCCCCGGGCGCTCCTCGGGCTGATACGGGCCGTCGGCGACGCGGTTCTCGACCGTCCCGCCGCGCTGGTCCACCGCGTTGGAGCGCTCGCCGAAGCCGAGATACCGCTCGCCGGGACGCGCCTCGAAGGCCATCGCGACCGCACTGACGTCCGCCGCCGTCGCGCCGGCGACCGCGGCCTGGAGCGTGATGACGCCGTCGCCGGCCGGGGCGATCCGGACGTCCAGGCGCCGCCCGGCGGGGTCGGTCGTCGCCACCGACGCGACGTAGGCGCCGCCCTCGGCGCGCGCCGCGAGCACGCGCGTCGCCCGCGCCCACCCGGCCGCGGTGCGAAAGCCCAGCGCGCCGGTGTCCCCGCGGCCGCGGCCCGGCGCCTCGGCCAGCACGGTCGCCCCGCCCGGGTCGGCGAAGGTGACACGCCAGGGGTCCGCCTGCACCTCGGCACGCAGCGCCCCCGCGTCGACCCGCCCCTGCGCCGCCGCGGCGCCCGGCAGCGCGAGCAGGCACAGCCATCCCGCGACCATCGCGCGTCCCCACCTCATCGCCGCGCAACGTAGCGCCGCGCGCCCGGCGCGACTCCGCCGTGCTACCGGATCCAGTGCGTGAACGAGCCCGCCGGCGTGGCTCCCGCCTGGACGAACCGGCCGCCGACCCACGTCCCGTTCGCGCCGTCGCCGAGCAGCGCGAAGCCGTACCCGGTGCCGTAGGCGCTGCCCGAGTAGGTCCCGAGCAGGCCGCCGCTGCCCAGCGGCGACCAGTTGGCCGTTCCGTCGAGCGGGTACGCGGCGACGCTCTGCGCCGTCGCCGCCCCGGCGCCGGTGAACTGCCCTGCCGCGTAGAGCGTCGTCCCGCTCGGCTCGACCGCCGAGACGATGCCGTTGGTGCCGGTGCCGAGGTTCCGCCAACCCGCACCCGGCGACCACGCCGCCACGTTGTTCGCGGTGGTCCCCGTCCCGCCCCCGGTACCGACGCCGGCCTTCGTGAACTGGCCGCCGACGTAGACGTTGCCGGCCGGGTCGGTCTTGACGGAGTAGACGATCGGCCCGTCGACGCCGCCGATCGTGCTGTAGGCGGACCCGTCGTTCGCGGCGCTCTGGGTATCGAGAAGGAGCAGGTGGGGCATCGGCCGCGACGCCACGTCGCCCGTGAAGATCACGTGGCTGAAGCCGCCGCCGATGAGCAGCCAGCGGTCGTCGAGCACCGCGAGCGCCTTGACGGACCCGTCGAACCCGGGATTGCCCGGCAGTGCCGACCACTTCAACGTCGCGGGGTCCCAGACGGCCAGGCCCTTCGCCTCCCCGGTGCCTGCGGTGGAGAACCCGCCGCCTGCGTAGACCTTGCCGCCGACCGTCGCCAGGGCGCCGCACGTGCCGTCGCCGCCGGAAAGACCGTTCCCGAGCGCGCGCCAGGCCGACCCGGTCCAGCGCGCGACGTTCTTGGCGCTCGCGGCACCCGCGTGGTCGAACCTGCCGCAGACGTAGAGGTCCGTGCCCGACGGGGCAAGGGCGTTGCCGATGGCAGCACCGGCGCTCGTGCCGAGGAACAGGCCGCCGCCGAGCGGCCGCCAGGCGCCCGCCGTGTAGTGGCCGATGTTGTTGACGGGGGTCGCGCCGTTCTGGCGGAACACCCCGGTCGCCCAGACGCCGCCGTTGCCGTCGGAGGCGAGCGCGTTGACCGTCCCGGGGGTGCTGTTGGCCGCCTGCACGCCCTGGCCGAGGCTGCGCCAGGTGTTCCCGGCCAGGATGCCGACGTCGCCGAGGAAGGGGCTGTGCGCGGCGTTGCCGTCGAAGTCGCCGCCGATCAGCACCCCCGTGCCGTACGCGGTGGCCACGCGGCCGGCTCCGGACGAGGGCAGCCCGCCGCCGGCCTGGTGCCAGACGCCGGCCGATCGCGTCGCGAGGTTGGAGGCGGTGGCCGTGCCGGCGACCGCGAAGCTTCCCGTCGCCGTCAGGACGCCGTTGCGGAACGCCAGCCCGTACACGTGCGGCTCCGCGCCGGTGCTCGTGGTGACGTCGCCGATGCTCTCCCAGGCACCGTTCGCGAGCTTCGCCACGCCGACCGCCGCCGTCGTGCCGGCGTGCCCGAAGTGCCCGCCGACGTAGACGGCGCCGGACACGGGGTCGACCGCGATCGACTCGGCGCTCGCTCCCGAGTTCGAGGTCAGGCCCGTCCCGTAGCCGCTCCAGCCGGTGCCGTCCCAGCTCGCGAAGCTCGAGGTCGACACGCTCCCGGCCTTCGTGAACGAGCCGCCGGCCCACAGCGTCCCGGCCGACCACGCCAGCGCCTTGACCGTGCCGGCGACGCCGTCGCCGAGGGGCTCGAAGCCGGCCCCGGGCGTGTACTTGGCGATGCTGCGGGCCGCGGTGGTGCCGGCGTGGTCGAACTGCCCGCCGACGAAGATCGACGTCCCGTCGGTGGCGAGCGCGGTGACCGTGCTGTAGCCGCCGCCCGTCGTCGTCACCGCGCCGGGCGACGACCACGCCGAGCCGTTCCAGACCGCGAGATGCGACGCCGTGACCGATCCCGCGGCGGTGAAGTCGCCGCCGGCGTAGACCTTGGTGCCGAGCACCACGATCGCGTTCACCCGCCCGTTGAGGCCCGTGCCCATCCGCTTGAAGCCCGAGCCGTCCCAGCGCGCGATCCGGCCGTAGGCGTTCGGGGGCTGGCCGGCGAAGCTCGTGAACGTGCCGCCGATGTAGGCGTTGGCGCCGGACACCGCTGCCGCGCCGACGCTGGAGGCCGCTCCCTGCAGCCCGAAGGCGGCGGCCCAGTGCCCGGTGACCGCCTCGCCCGACGCCGGCAGGCCGAGCGCGACGCCCATCACCACCGCGGCGGCGAGCAGCGACGAGCGGAGGCGGTGGGCGGTACCGCGCGAGAAGGTCGGCATGGGCAACCAACGTCTGCGGCGGCAGAAAATGCGAACGCCGGCGCGCCAGGATCCAGAATCTAGAACGCGACGAGCCCGACCACGGCGGCGACCGCCACCAGCGCCGGCTCGGGGACCTTCACGCGCTTCTGCACCAGCACCGCCAGCGCCACCAGCGCGATCGCCACCGACGGCCACGTCGTGACCACGTCCTCCCCGATGACGATCGCAGCGCCCGCGATCGCGCCGGCCGCCGCGGCCGTCGCGCCCTTGATGAAGCCCTGGACCCGCGGGTGGTTCTCGTGGCGACGGATGTGCGGCCCCGGGACGACGACGAGCAGCAGCGCGGGCAGGAACACGCAGGCGGTGGCGATCGTCGCGCCCGCGACCCCGTAGACCAGGTAGCCGGCGAACGTGGCCATGATCACCACCGGGCCGGGGCTGATCAGGCCCATCGCCACCGCGTCGACGAACTGCTGCTCGGTCAGCCAGTGGCGATCGCCCACGAGCCCCTCGTGCAGGAACGGGACGATGGCCAGGCCGGAGCCGAACGTGAACGCCCCCGCCTTGAAGAAGAACCAGCCCAGCGAGCCGGGGGACGTGCCCGACCCGGTGAGCGCGAGCCCCTTGACGGCGGCCAGCAGCGCGACGGGATGCAGCGCGGCGGCCGCGGTGGGCGCCCGCCGGCGCGGCAGCCCGCCGCCGTAGTGGACGGCGCCGAACGCGCCGGCCAGGACGAACAGCCACACGATCTCCGCCCCGGCGATCGCCGTCACCGCGCAGAGGATCGCGGCGATGGCCCACAGCACGGGGTCGCGCTTGTTCGTCGAGCGGGCCAGCTTGACGGCGGCGATGGCGACGATCGCCAGCACCGCCGGCCCGATGCCGAGGAACAGGCTGTGGACCCAGTCGAGGCCCTCGGCCTCCGCGTAGAGCGCCGCGACCGCCGTCACCAGCAGGAACGGCGGCAGCACGAACGGCACCGCGACGGCCAGCGCGCCCCGCGCACCGGCGTGCAGGTAGCCGAACCACATCGCCGCCTGCGCGGCCAGCGGCCCCGGCATCGTCTGCCCGACCGCCAGCGCCTGCTGGAACTCCGCCTCGGTGAACCACCGCCGGTCCTCGACGAGGTCGCGCTGCATGTACCCGACGAGCGCGATCGGCCCGCCGAACCCGGAGCTCCCGAGCTTCAAGAAGTAGCGGACGAGGCCGCCGAGGGTGCGGGTCGGGGCGGCGGGCACGCGCGGGCCAGCATGACAAAACCGATCAACTTGACCCGCCAGACCGGCTATGTTGGCTCGACCATGGATCCGCTCGTGATCGTCTTCGGGCTGGGCGTCGGCATCCTGGTCGGGCTCACCGGCATCGGCGGCGGCTCGCTGATGACGCCGCTGCTGATCCTCTTCGCCGGCGTCCAGCCCGTCGTCGCCATCGGCACCGACCTCGCCTACGGCGCGATCACCAAGACCGTCGGGGGCTTCAAGCACTTCAAGCAGGGGACGGTCGACCTCGGCGTCTCGAAGTGGCTGGCCGTCGGCAGCGTCCCGGGCTCGATCCTCGGCGTCGTCGCCGTCGACCGCTTGGAGGCGCGCTACGGCGCGGACTTCGAGCAGGTGCTGCTGATCGGCGTGGCGGCCGCGCTGCTGGTCGTCGCGGTGTCGATCCTGTTCCGCGCGCTGTTCATGCAGAAGGCGATCGACCGCGAGCGCGACGCGGTCGTCCTGACCCGGCGCAGCAAGGCCGGCGCGGTGGGGATCGGGTTCGCCCTCGGGATCATCCTCGGGCTGACCTCGGTGGGCAGCGGCGCGCTCGTCGGCCTCGCCCTCATCCTCGTCTTCCGCCTGACCCCGCACCGGGTGGTCGGCACCGACGTCTTCCACGCGGCGATCATGCTCTACGCGGCGGGAGCCGCCCACTGGGTCGGCGGCAACGTCGACTTCGTGCTGATGGCGAACATCCTCGTCGGGTCGCTGCCCGGCGTGTGGATCGGCAGCAGCCTGATCAACCGCGTGCCGGCCAAGGGGCTGCGCCCCGCGCTCGGCTGCGTGCTGATGGCCAGCGCGCTGGGCGTCTTCAAGAAGGCGGGGCTGGAGATCCCCGGCGGGCTGATCCTGATCGTCCCGGGGATCATCGGGCTCGGCGCGTGGTTGCTCGAGCGCCGCCGGCGCACGGAGCGCCTCGGGCGGCCGGTGGCGGCCGCCAAGCTCGAGGGCGATCCGCTCGCGTCCTAGATAGCGTCCGCGCCATGGCGCCCGCTCCCTGGAACCTCACCGGCCGCACCGTCCTGATCACCGGCGCGGCGCGCGGCATCGGCGCCGAGACGGCCCGGCGGCTGGCCGCCCGCGGCGCCCGCGTCGCGCTCGTCGACCTGGAAGCCGACGTGCTCGAGCGCGTCGCGGCGGACTGCCCGGGCTCGGCGGTCTTCACCGCCGACGTGACCGATCGCGCCGCCCTGCAGGCCGCCGTCGACGGCACCGTCGAGCAGCTCGGCGGCATCGACGCGGTCATGGCCAACGCGGGGATCGCGCCGGTCGGGATGGTCCGCTCGATGGATCCGGCGGCCTTCGAGCGGACGATCGAGATCAACGTCCTCGGCGTCTACCGCACGGTCCACGCGTGCCTGCCGCACGTGATCGAGCGCCGCGGCTACGTGCTGCCGGTCGCGTCGGTCGCCGCGCTCGTGCACACGCCCGGCATGTCCACCTACACGGCGAGCAAGGCGGCGGTCGAGGCGTTCGCCGACGCGCTGCGGATGGAGGTCGCGCACCTCGGCGTCACCGTCGGCTGCGCGTACTTCTCGTGGATCGACACGCCGATGGTCCGCGGCGCCGACGCCACGCGCATCGGCGGCACGATGCGCGGGAAGCTGCGTGGCCCGATGGCGAAGACCTACCCCGTCGCCCAGGCCGCCGAGGACGTGGTGCAGGGGATGGAGCGGCGGGCCAAGCGCGTCGTCACGCCGCCGTGGATCCGCGGCCTGATCGCCGCCCGGGGGCTGCTGCAGCCGCTGAGCGACCTGCAGTCGCGCTCGCTCGCGCCGGAGGCCGACCGCATCGCCCAGGAGGAGGTCGAGCGCCGCGGCGCCGCGGCCGCCTCTCAGCCGGTCGGCGAAGGCGGCGCCGCGGCGATGGCCGCGTGGACGCACCGCGGGTAGGCGCTCGCACCGGGGGGTAGGCCTGAACGCATGGCTCCCGGTGCGGTCACCTTCATCATCATCGTCATCCTGATCATCGTCGCGGTGGCCTGGACGTCGTTCGGTCGCCGTCGCGGCAGCGGGATCGGCAGCCACCCGATCGGCGCCGAGCACGGCGGCGCGCCGGGGGCGGACGGCCCGAGCGAGACCGACCACGACCACACGGAACAGCGCCCGGGCGACTTCGGGACCCGGTAGGGTCGCGGCCAATGGACGAGAGGACCGTCGAACGCCTCGCCGAGCTGCTCGTCGGCTTCGGCGCGAACGTGCAGCCCGGCCAGATCGTCGCCCTCAGCGGCGAGCCGGGCAAGGAGTACCTGGTGCGGGCGATCGCCGCCGCCGCCTACAAGCGCGGCGCGAAGTTCGTCGACGTCAGCTGGTTCGACCCCTGGGTCAAGCGCGCGCGGATCGAGCACGCCGCCGACGACACACTGGAGTTCGTCCCCGACTGGTACGGCGAGCGCGTCCTGGCTCTCGGCCGCGACCGCGCGGCGCGCATCGCGCTGTCCGGCCCGGTCGCGCCGGGCGTCCTCGACGACCTCGACCCGGTCCGCGCCGGTCGCGACCGCCTGCCCGCCGTCAAGGAGTCCGGCCAGGTCGTCAACGAGCGGACGACCAACTGGTGCATCGGCCCGTGCCCGACGCCGGTGTGGGCCAAGCTCGTGCACCCCGACCTCGACGACGACGCCGCGCTGGCGAAGCTGTGGGAGCAGATCGTCCACGTCTGCCGGCTCGACGAGGACGACCCGGTGGCCGCGTGGAAGCAGCGCCGCGAGGTGCTCGTCGGCGCCGCGGCGCGGCTGACCGAGCGCGACTTCGACGCCCTCCACTACGAGGGCCCGGGCACCGACCTCACGGTCGGCCTGCTGTCCGGCGGACGCTGGCTGGCCGCCGCGTTCGAGACGGCCGACGGCCTGGCCCACATGCCGAACATCCCCACCGAGGAGGTGTTCACGACGCCCGACCCGGAGCGCACGCAGGGCACGGTCCGCTCGACCAAGCCGCTCGTGCTCACCGACGGGACGGTCGTGCGAGGGCTCACCGTCCGCTTCGAGGGCGGGCGCGTCGCGCAGCTCGACGCCGAGACGGGCGGCGAGACGCTGCAGACGATCACCAAGACCGACGAGGGCGCGGCCCGGCTCGGCGAGATCGCGCTGGTCGACGGCCAGGGCCGGATCGGCGCCCTGGACACCGTCTTCTACGACACGCTGCTCGACGAGAACGCGGCGAGCCACATCGCGCTCGGCCAGGGGTTCCCGTTCCTGCTCGAGGATCCCGCGCGCTCCAACACGTCGCAGATCCACATCGACTTCATGATCGGCTCGCCCGAGGTGGCGGTCACCGGGATCACCCGCGACGGCGAGCGCGTGCCGGTGCTCGTCGCCGGCGAGTGGCAGATCTAGCTAGCCCGCCTCGGCCTCGGCGAGCGCGCGCAGCTCGGCCAGCGCGCGGCGCAGCAGCCGCGAGACGTGCATCTGCGAGATGCCGAGCCGCTCGCCGATCTGCGTCTGCGTCAGGTCCTCGGCGAAGCGCAGCTCGACCACCCGCCGCTCGCGCTCGGGCAGCCGGGTCAGCAGCTCCGCGGCGGTCAGCGAGTCGACGGTGAGCGCGTAGCCGTCGTCGGTCGCGCCGAGGTGCTCGACCAGCGCGCCGCTGTCGTTGTCGTCGTCGCCGAGGACGGGCTTGTCGAGCGACACGGGCCGCATGGCGCTGTCGGCCTCGCGCGCCTCGAGCACCCGCTCGACCGGAACTTCGAGCCGCGCGGCGATCTCGACGGCGGTCGGCGCGCGGCCCAGCTCGCACGTCAGCCGGTCCTGCGCCGGCCCGAGCCGCAGCGACAGCTCCTGGACCTCGCGCGGCACGCGGACGGTCCAGCCCTTGTCGCGGAAGTGGCGCCGCAGCTCGCCGACGATCGTCGGCACGGCGTAGGCGCCGAACGGCGTGCCGCGGTCGAGGTCGAAGCCGTCGATCGCCTTGAGCAGGCCGACGGTGGCGACCTGCTCGAGGTCCTCCAGCGGCTCGGCGCCGCGGTGGTAGCGACGAGCCAGCGAGCGCGCGAGCGGGAGCATCGCCTCGACGGCGACGCGGCGCGCCTCGGCGCTGCCCTCGCGGCGGGCGCGCGCGACGAGCTCACGGTCGCCGCCGCGGCGGGCGCGCAGCGCGGCGGGCCCGGGACGGCGCGTGGCGGAGGCGGCCGGCGCGAGGGTCATGCGGGGCGGCGCGACCGGCTCGCGCGGAACCGCGACGGGACGGTGCCGTGGTGACGGGCGAACGCCTTGGCGAACTGCGCGGGCTGGCGGTAGCCCACGCGGTGGGCGACCTCGCGGACGGGGAGGGAGGTGCTCTGCAGCAGCTCGGCGGCGCGGCGCATGCGGATCCGGGCCAGGCACTCGCGGAACGGGCCGTCCCCGTGCTCGGCGAAGCAGCGCTGCAGCTGGCGGCGGGAGGTGGCCAGGCGGCGGGCGACGTCGTCGACCTCGATCTGGGCGGCGTACTCGCGCTCGAGCACCTCGAGCGCCTCGGCCAGCAGGGCCTGACGCTGGGCGATCGTGGTGTCGCGGATCATCGAGCCTCAGCTTTGCCGCCGAGCGCTCGGATCATTTCTTCTGTCCACCGTCCGTCCAGAGTTCGCCATTGCGGGGTAATAGCGCCGATGTGCCACACCGTTTCCTGCGCATCGGGGAGCTCAGCCGCCGCACCGGCTTGAGCGCCGACGTGATCCGCGCGTGGGAGCGGCGCTACGACCTGCTCAGCCCGGCGCGGACGGAGGGCAACTACCGGCTCTACTCGCTCGACGACCTCGCGCGCCTGCGGCTGATGCAGCACTACCTCGGCCGCGGGATCACGGCGGGCCAGGCCGCCGGGCTGGTCCACCAGGTCCAGAACGCGGCGCTCGACTCGAACCCGGGCCTGCCGCCCGCCGACGTCCGCAGCGCCCTGCGCATCCTGCGCGAGTCGCTCGAGAGCTTCGACGAGAACCCGGCCGACCGCGCGCTCTCGCGGCTGCTCGGGGTCTTCGCGGCGGGCGCCGTGCTGCGCGACGTGGTGCTGCCCTACCTGCGCGAGCTCGGGGAGCGCTGGCAGCGCGGCGAGGTGTCGATCGCGCAGGAGCACTTCGCTTCGAGCTTCCTGGAGGGCTGGATGCTGTCCATGGCCCGCGGCTGGGGGCAGGGCCAGCCGGGCCGCCGCCGCGCGGTGCTCGCCTGCGTGCCCGGTGAGCGCCACACGCTCGGGCTGATCGCGTTCGGGCTCGCCCTGCGCGACCTCGGCTGGCGCGTCGCCTACCTGGGGGCCGACGCGCCGGTGCGGGCGGTCGACGACGCGGCCGGCGCCACGAGCGCGGACGCCGTGATCCTCGCCTGCCAGCGGCCCGAGGCGTTCGCCGCGGTGGCGGACGAGATCCGCGCGATGACGGCGCGGCACGCCATCGCCGTCGGCGGGCGCGGGATCACGCAGGCCAGCGGCGAGTGGCTCGCCGACCGGACGCTGCCGGCGGACCCGATCGTCGCCGCTCACCTCCTCACCGCGCGCGTGTCCGAGCGGTCCTCGCCGGGAGCCTTCGGGCCTGGTAGCGTCGCGCGATGAGCCGATCCGCCTGGCGCGCCGCCGTCCTCCTTCCGCTGCTCTGGGGCGCGCTCGCCGCCCAGGCCGGAGCCCAGGGCGGGCCGCCCGCGTTCACCGAGCTGACCGGGACGGCCGGGTGCGTCGCCGCCTTCTCGACGACCGACGAGAGCTGCCGGCTGGCGGGCGGCCTGGAGCGAGCGCGCAGCCTCACCCTGTCGCCCGACGACCGCTTCGTCTACGTGGCCAGCGGCGGCGGGCTGACGCTCGGCTCCAACGGCATCGCGACGTTCAGCCGCGACGCCGGCACCGGCGCGCTGGAGCCCGCAGGCTGCATCACCGCGACGGGTGGCGACGGGCGGCCGGGATCGGAGGGCGCGTGCGCCCGCGGCGACGCGCTGCTGGGCGCCGGCGACGTGGCGATCAGCGCCGATGGCGCGCGCGCGTACGTCGCGGCCACGGGCTCCAACGGCCTCTCCTACTTCGACCGCGACGGCGACACGGGCGCCCTGACCCAGGCCGGCTGCGTCAAGGAGGTCAAGCGCCAGGACCGCTGCGACCAGGCGCCGCCGCTGGTCGGCGCCTCGGAGGTCGCGGTCTCGCCGGACGGACACGACGTCTACCTCGCCGCGACCACCGACGGCGCGATCCACGCGTTCAGGCGCGACGCCGAGACCGGCGCGCTCGGCTCGGTGCAGTGCGTCTCCGAGACGGGCTCGGACGGCCTCTGCGATCCGGTGCCTGGGCTGCGCGACGTCCGCGATGTCGTCATGTCGCCCGCCGGCGACGCGGTCTACGCGGCCGGCCTCGACGGCGTTGTCGCCGCCTTCTCGCGCGACGCCGAGACGGGCGAGCTCACGGCGGCCGGCTGCCTGCTCCAGGACGCGCCCGACAAGGGGCCGTGCAAGGCGGGGGCCGGGCTGACCGGCGCGGCCGACGTCGCCGTCAGCCCGGACGGCCGCGACGTCTACGTCGCCGGCGGGGATGACCACGGGACGGTCGCGAGCTTCCGCCGCGGTGCGGACGGCGCGCTGGTGCAGACGGGCTGCGTCCAGTACGTCGAGCCGCCCGAGGAGCCGGCTGAGGACGAGGAGACCGACGAGGAGGACACCGGCGACGAGGACGCCGAGGAGGCCCAGGCCGACGAGCCGCAGGAAGGGTGCACCGGGGTGACCGGCTACGTCGACGCGTTCTCCGAGCTGGTCGTCACCGGCGACGGGCGCACCGTCTTCGCCGGCGGCGGCAGCAACGTGGCCATGTACCGGCGCGACCCCGCCTCGGGGACGCTGACCCCGGCGGGCTGCGCGGCGGGCTCGGAGTTCACGGATTCCAACTGCGCCACGCTCGGCGCGCTCGACCGCTACGGGGTCGCCTCGCTCGCCGCGACGGCCGACGGCCGCAACCTCTACTTCCTGTCGGGCGACGGGGCGCTCAGCGTGCTCGGCGCGTCCGTGACCGTGGCGTCGTCCTCGGTGCGCGCGGCGCGGTCGGGGCGCGTCGAGGTGGCGCTGCGCTGCTCGCGCGCCCGCTCGCGCGCCTGCGCCGGCCGGGTCGCCCTCACCGGGACCCGCTCCAAGCAGTTCCGGGTCGCTCCGGGCGCACGCGCCCGCGTGACGCTGCGCCTCGGGCCCAACGCCCGGCGGCGGCTCGCGCGCCGCGGCGCGCTGCGCCTGATGGCCCGGGCGAGCGACTTCCGCCATCTCGTGCGGCCGGCCGCGCGGCGGGTGACCGTGCGGCGGCGGCACTAGCCCGATATCGTGGGGCGCCGCTCGGAGAGGTGCCGGAGCGGCTGAACGGGCACGACTGGAAATCGTGTGACGGGGTGATCCCTCGTCCGAGGGTTCGAATCCCTCTCTCTCCGCTGGCGTCGCCGCCGTAGCATGGCGCCATGGACCACCGGGTCACGGGCTGGGAGCACTTCGGCCGCGCCGACTGGGCGGCTGCGCGCGACGCGTTCGCCGCCGCGGTCGACGCCGATCCGGCCGACGCGGAGGCGCTCGACGGGCTCGGGCAGGCGCTGTGGTGGCTCGGCGAGCGCGACGCCGGCGTCGAGCGCCGGCGCGAGGCGTACGCGGCCGCGCGGCGGCTCGGCGACGACCGGCGCGCCGGCGGCCTGGCGGCGTACCTCGCGGCCGAGTGCCGCATCGACGGGCGCGCGTCGGAGGCGACCGGGTGGCTCGCCCGCGCGCGGCGGCTGCTCGAGCCCCTGGCGCCCGGTCCCGAGCACGGCCGGCTCGCCGTCGAGGAGGCCAAGCGCGCCGCGGGGCCCGCCGAGGCCGAGGCGCACGCGCGGGCGGCGCTGGCCCTCGCGCACCGGCTCGGCGTTCCCGACGTCGAGTGCACCGCACTCGCGCAGACGGGGCGCGCGCTCGTCGAGCAGGGCCGTGTCGAGGACGGGCTCGCGCTGCTTGACGAGGCGATGACGGTGGCGCTCGGCGGCGAGTCGAGCGATCCGCTCGCCTGCGGGGACGCGTGCTGCACGACGCTGGTGGTCTGCGACGGCCTGGCCGACCTCGACCGCGCGGCGCAGTGGTGCGAGGCGGTCGTCGACTTCAGCGAACGCCGCCGCTACCTGCCGGTGCAGTCGTGGTGCCGCTCGATCTACGGCGCGGTGCTCGTGCGCGCGGGCGACTGGGAGCGCGCTGA